>NZ_MAWZ01000003.1:0-244637 GCF_001854685.1 Rhizobium sp. RSm-3
CAGCGCCGCCGCCCTCGTTCAGTGAGTGGGCTTATAGAACTAACCCCTTTTCCAAGTCAACACACCAAACCAAAGTTTTTTGACATTTTTGTAACAGGTTGAAAATGAAGGGCTTTTAGCGCCTTCCGCTCAAAGCGAAGAAATTCGCCGCCCGATCGGGCGGTTTTTGAGATTCGTTTTCGCCGAATCCCGAAAGAATGGCTTCGGCGAGGGAGGCAAGGTCTATATGGGAAGCCCGACGGGGAATTCCAGGTGCTTGCCTATGACGCGCCTCACTGGCTAGTCTGGGAGGAAAGAACGACCCGGCGAAGTGAAGGACGCTTATTCTCGATGAAGAACGGCCGGCCGGCGCTATCCTTGCCTATAAGACGATGACAGGGCGAAAGTGACAATCAGTGCATCATTGCCGGAGCTTCCGGTTTCCCATGTCCTGCCGGCCGTCGGTGCCGCCCTGGGCGAGCAGAAACGCGCCGTCCTTTCCGCACCCCCCGGCGCCGGCAAGACGACGCTGGTGCCGCTTTACCTGCTTGACCAGGCCTGGCGCGGCGACGGCAAGATCATCCTACTGGAGCCGCGGCGGCTGGCAGCGAGGGCGGCGGCAAGCCGAATGGCGTCATTGCTCGGCGAACAGGTTGGCGGCACGGTCGGCTACCGCATGCGCCTCGACAACAGAATATCGGCGGCGACGCGGATCGAGGTGGTGACCGAAGGGGTTTTTGCCCGAATGATCCTCGACGATCCGGAGCTCACCGGTGTCTCTGCGGTGATCTTCGACGAATTTCATGAGCGTTCGCTCGATGCCGATTTCGGGCTGGCGCTGGCGCTCGATGTTCAGTCGGCGCTGCGCGAGGATTTGCGTATCCTCGTCATGTCGGCGACCCTCGACGTCGAACGTGTGGCAGACCTTCTCAACCATCCGCCTGTCATCGAAAGCCTGGGGCGCAGCTTTCCGATCGATATCCGCTACCAGGATCGGACGGGCGGCGAGCGCATCGAGGATGCGGTCACACGGGCGATACTCGATGCCCATGCCGATGAAACCGGCTCGATCCTCGCTTTCCTGCCCGGCCAGGCGGAAATCACCCGAACCGCGGAACGGCTGCAGGGACGATTCGGACCCGAGACACTGATTGCACCGCTCTATGGCAATCTTGGCCAGAAGGAGCAGGACGCGGCAATCCGGCCGGCATCGAAGGGCACGCGCAAGATCGTGCTTGCGACGTCGATCGCCGAAACCTCGATTACGATCGACGGCGTCAGGATCGTGATCGACAGCGGGCTGCAGCGCCTGCCGGTGTTCGAGGCGTCGACCGGGATCACACGGCTGGAGACGGTGCGCGTGTCGCGGGCGTCCGCCGATCAGCGGGCGGGCCGTGCCGGGCGAACCGAAGCGGGCATCGCCGTCAGGCTGTGGCACCAGGGACAGACAGCGGCCCTGCCGGCCTTCACGCCACCGCAGATCCTGTCCAGCGATCTTTCCGGGTTGGTGCTCGATCTTGCCCATTGGGGCGTTCAGGATCCGGCATCGCTTGCCTTTGTCGACCAGCCGCCGGAGACGACGCTTAAGGAAGCGCGGGTGCTGCTTGGCCAGCTCGGTGCGCTCGACAAGGATGGGGCGCTGACAGCGCGCGGCAAGGTGATGCGCGATCTCGCTTTGCCGCCGCGGCTCGCGGCCATGGTCGTTTCCGCAGGCGAATCGGGGCACGCCCGGGATGCGGCATTGATCGCCGTGCTTCTCACCGAACAGGGGCTAGGCGGAACCAACATCGATATCGAGGAGCGGCTGCGACGCTTCAGGGCCGAGCGCGGCGAAAGAGCGGAGGCCTCGCGGCGACTGGCGGGGCGGCTGGCGAGCGGCCTCGACAGAGTCACTGCAACGGCGCCGGCGCTTGCGGGCCCGTTGCTGCTGCATGCATTCCCGGATCGAATCGCGCTTCAGCGCGGCGGGCGCGGCCGATTCGTCATGGCGAACGGGCGCGGCGCGGAACTGCCTGAGACCGAGAGGCTGGCCGGCAGTCAGATGCTTGTCATCGCCGACCTTACCGGCCGGGCGGCGCAGGCGCGGGTTCTGGCGGCAGCCGAGGTGACCCGCGGCGATATCGACGCCGAGCTGCCCGGCGAGATCAAAACCGGCGATCAGATCTTCTTCGACCGGCAAAGCCGGCAGATACGGGCGCGGCGGGCAACCCGGCTCGGTGCGATCGTCTTCGAAGAGACGCCCTTGCCGCGACCTTCCGGGCCAACGGTCACCCAGGCGCTGGTGGAGGGGGTGCGCGAGCTCGGGCTCGATCACCTCGCCTTCTCGAAGGAGGCCGTGCAGCTTCGCGAGCGGATCGGATTCCTTCACCGGACGATCGGCGAGCCGTGGCCCGATGTCGGCGACAATGCCCTGCTTTCCCGGCTGGACGACTGGTTCGGCCCCTATCAGACGGAAGCCCGCGGCCTCTCCGAAATTTCCGCAGCCGGGCTTTCGAACGGGCTGATGTCCTTGGTGCCGCACGAGTTGCAGCGCGACCTTAGCCGACTTGCGCCGACCCATTTCGAAGCGCCGACCGGCCAGAGGCATCCGATCCAATATGAGGGCGAGGAGCCGGTGCTGACGATCCGCGTGCAGGAGCTGTTCGGGCTGAAGCAGCACCCGGCGATCGCCGGAGGCCGTCTGCCGCTGCTGCTCGAACTGACCTCGCCGGCGCACCGGCCGATCCAGACGACCCGCGACCTGCCAGGCTTCTGGGCCGGTTCATGGAAGGATGTGCGCGCCGATATGCGCGGCCGCTATCCCCGGCATCCCTGGCCGGAGCGGCCGGAAGACGCCTTGCCGACGACACGGGCGAAACCGCGTGGTACATGAGGGCCATTTGAGGAGCCCTCGGCATGATCGACAAGACGGAAAGCCATACGCTGGAGGACCGCCATAGCAGCCGCAGGCTGCGCCTGCAGACGCTGGTGCGGCTGCGCTGGCTTGCGGTCGGCGGGCAGGCGCTGACGGTGTTCATCGTGGCCTTCTGGCTGAAATTTCCCTTGCCGCTGATTGCCAGCTCGTCGCTGATCGCCGCGCTTGCCTGGGTGAACTTCTACCTGACGATCCGCTATCCGCCGACACACCGGCTGGAATCGCCGGCCGCCTTTGCGCTGCTCGGCTTCGATCTTCTGCAGCTCTGCGCGCTGCTTTTCATCACCGGCGGCCTTGCCAATCCTTTCGCAGCCCTCGTCTGCGTGCCGGTCATCATCTCTTTTGCCTCGCAGCCGATCCGTTACAGCACGGCGCTGATCGGCTTTGCGATGGTCTGCATCACCGTGCTTGCCTTTTCGCCGTTTCCGCTGCCGTGGTTCGACGGCGTCGAGATCAATGTCCACAACGTCATGCAGTTCGGCGTCTGGTGCTCGATCGCCTCGACGATGGCATTCGCCGCCTTCTATGCCTACCGGGTGTCGATGGAAGCGAGCCAGCTTGCCGATGCGCTGGCCGCGACCGAACTGGTGCTGCAGCGGGAAAAGCATCTTTCGCAGCTCGACGGACTGGCGGCGGCCGCCGCCCACGAACTCGGCACGCCGCTTGCGACGATCAGCGTCGTCGCCAAGGAAATGGAGCGGGAACTCAAGGACGACGATCGTTTCCGCGAGGATGTGATGCTGCTGCGCAGCCAGAGCGAACGCTGCCGTGACATCCTGCGGCGGCTGACGACACTGTCCTCGGAAGGCGAAGCGCATATGCGGCGGCTGCCGCTTTCCTCGATGATCGAAGAGGTCGTCGCGCCGCACCGGGAATTCGGCATCGTACTGGAGCTGATCGAAAAGAGCCCGCGCAAGGACGAGCCGGTGACCGACCGCAATGCCGGCATCATGTATGGGCTCGGCAATCTGATCGAAAACGCCGTCGATTATGCGCGGGAGAAAGTCAGGATCACCGTCGAGCATGATCACGATAAAGTGCTGATCGTCATCGAGGACGACGGCAACGGTTACGCCCCCGATATTCTGACGCGGATCGGCGAGCCTTACATGACCAGGCGGCAGAAGGAGGATACGGCGGGCGGCCTCGGGCTCGGGCTTTTCATCGCCAAGACCCTGCTGGAGCGCTCGGGGGCATCTTTGATTTTCGAGAATCGCGACCCGGAAAGCGCGGGCGCACGTATCCGGATCGAATGGCCGCGCATGCTAATCGACGCAAATTCGACAAAGTGACTTTGTCGGCATAAGTAGGATATAAGCGGTTGACGCAGATCGGGCGTTCAAGCGCCAGGGCAAGACGATGACAGAACAAAATCACGAAAATTTCGCCGCCGGGGGTGAAGACCATATCGGTCCCGACGCCAGCCTGCTGATCGTCGACGATGACGGGCCGTTCCTGCGCCGGCTGGCCCGGGCTATGGAGACACGCGGTTTCCAGGTAGAGACGGCCGAATCAGTGGCGGAAGGTGTTGCGAAATCGAAAGGCAGGCCGCCGAAATATGCGGTGGTCGACCTTCGGCTCGGTGACGGCAACGGGCTCGACGTCATCGAAGCGATCCGCCAGCGGCGCGACGACACCAGGATCATCGTGCTGACCGGCTACGGCAATATCGCAACGGCGGTGACCGCCGTGAAGCTTGGCGCCGTCGACTATCTGGCAAAGCCTGCGGATGCCGACGACGTCTTTTCGGCGCTGACGCAGCGGGCGGGCGAAAAGGCGGAGCTTCCCGAGAACCCGATGTCGGCCGACCGGGTGCGCTGGGAACATATCCAGCGGGTCTACGAAATGTGCGAGCGTAACGTCTCGGAAACGGCGCGCCGGCTCAATATGCACCGGCGCACGCTGCAGCGCATCCTTGCCAAACGGGCGCCGAAATAGGCGAGACATCCGTCAGACATCATCGACGGTGAACGGCTTTCCGTTCGCCCATTCGGCCATCATCAGCCTTTGGGCGGCGGCACGCGAGAAATTGAGCGTGACGGATTTTCGCGTCGCCGGGGCCATGCGGTGTTCCGGCGCCTCGCGAATCATATGGGCGCCATAACCATCCGAGAGGAAAAGCCCGCACTCCTCGGGAAAGATGTCGAGCGGCACATCCTCGTGAGTCGCGAAGAACAGGCGGTCGCAATGCAGCCTGTATTCCGGCCACTTGCGATCGACTCTGAAATCCTCGATCGACGTCTTGATTTCGACGATCCAGACCTCGCCTTTTTCCGAAACGGTGATCAAATCGGCGCGGCGGCCGCTGGCCAGCGGCAGTTCGGGCAGCACGGCGTGGCGCATTTCATGCAGCAATATCTGCGTTCCCCGCCGCACCATCATGGCTCTGTCCGATTGCCGGCCATCGATTAACGGATTGTTATTGTAAACGCTCAAAATCGTCATGGATAACCATCCCAGGGGCTGGCGAGTTGTTGCAAAAAAACCATGCGCTTTTAATTTGCGCGGCAGACGGATTTGTCGCGCTGCAGTAGCCTTGCAAAGCGCAAGTTAATCGAAAATAAACCATAATCAACGATGGTCGAAAGACTGTTCTCCTTGCCCCAAAACTTCAAGAGTCATCTATGCGCATCCGCAATGCATTCCCGGTACTTGGCCTGCTGACGACGCTCGCACTGGCCGGTTGCTCCACGACATCAGACAGCGCATCCGTCGACGACAAGGGCGCAGGCCCGACCGTACAGACAGCCCAGATCTTCAACGACGCCTATGGCGTAACGAAGGATGCCGGATACTCTCTGCCGGCGATCCCGATCGACAGGGTCAAGCCGCAGTTCCGCCGCCAGGTCGTCAGCTACCAGACCACGGAGCGTCCCGGAACGATCATCGTCAACACGCGCGAGCGCTTCCTCTATTACATCCTGGCCAACGGCAAGGCGATGCGCTACGGCATCGGCGTCGGCAAGCAGGGCTTCGCATGGGCCGGCACCGCCTACGTCGCCTGGAAGCAGGAATGGCCGACCTGGCACCCGCCGAAGGAAATGGCCGTTCGCCGCCCAGACGTCGCCAAGTATGTCGAAGACGGCATGGGCCCGGGTCTCAGCAATCCGCTCGGCGCGCGCGCCATGTATCTCTTCAACGAGGACGGCAAGGACACGCTGTTCCGCCTGCACGGCACGCCGGAATGGGCTTCGATCGGCACTGCCGCTTCCTCGGGCTGCATTCGCCTGATGAACCAGGATGTCATCGACCTTTACAGCCGCGTCCGTCCCGGCAAGGGCACGTCCAAGGTCGTCGTCATCCAGTAAGCTAGAGACCGAATTCGGTATAAAAAAGGCCGCCGGACTGTCGTCCCGGCGGCCTTTTTCTGTTCCCGGCTATACTCTCAACCAGCCAGCTTCGCCTTCAGCTCGAGGCGGCGGCGGTGAAGCACCGGCTCGGTATAGCCGTTCGGCTGCTCCCTGCCCTTCAAGACGAGATCGAGAGCGGCCTGGAAGGCGATCGAGCCGTCGAAATTGCCTGCCATCGGCCGGTAGGCGGGGTCCGCCTCGTTCTGCCGGTCGACGACGGCGGCCATGCGCTTCATGGTTTCGACGATCTGAGCCTCGCTGACAACCTTGTGATGCAGCCAGTTCGCCATGTGCTGGGCCGAGATGCGCAAGGTGGCGCGATCCTCCATCAGGCCGACATTGTTGATGTCGGGCACCTTCGAGCAGCCGACGCCCTGATCGACCCAGCGCACGACGTAGCCGAGGATGCCCTGGGCATTGTTGTCGAGTTCGCGCTGGATTTCCTCCTGAGACCAGTTCGGCCGCACCGCAACCGGCACCGAGAGAATGTCGGAGAGCTTGGCGCGGGCCCGGTCCTTCAGCCCCTGCTGAACCCTGGCGACATTGACACGATGGTAATGGGTGGCGTGCAGGGTTGCAGCCGTCGGCGACGGGACCCAGGCGGTGTTGGCCCCGGCCTTCGGGTGGGCGATCTTCTGTTCCAGCATCGCCGCCATCAGATCCGGCATCGCCCACATGCCCTTGCCGATCTGGGCGTGGCCGGCGAGGCCGCATTCGAGACCGATGTCGACGTTCCAGTTCTCATAGGCTGAAATCCAGGCTGCCTGGCGCATGTCGCCCTTGCGGATCATCGGGCCTGCTTCCATCGAGGTGTGGATTTCGTCGCCGGTACGATCGAGGAAACCGGTATTGATGAAGACCACGCGCTCGCGGGCAGCGCGGATGCACTCCTTGAGATTGACCGTCGTGCGGCGCTCCTCATCCATGATACCCATCTTGATGGTGTTGCGCGGTAGCCCAAGCGCATCTTCGACCCGCGAAAAGATCTCGACGGCGAAGGCGACCTCCTCGGGCCCGTGCATCTTCGGCTTGACCACATACATGGAGCCGGCGCGGGAATTCTTCCTCCGGCCAGCCGGGCCGATATCGTAAAGTGCGATCAGGCCGGTGATGACGGCATCCATGATGCCCTCAGGCACTTCATTGCCGTCCTTGTCGAGAATCGCCGGATTGGTCATCAGGTGGCCGACATTGCGCACCAGCATCAGCGAGCGGCGATGCACTTCGAAGGCGGTGCCATCCGGGCCTGTATATTCCAGATCCGGGTTAAGCTTGCGGATGAAGCTCGCCCCGCCCTTTGCCACCTCCTCCTGCAGATCGCCCTTCATCAGGCCGAGCCAATTGCTGTAGACGACGACCTTGTCCTCGGCATCGACGGCGGCAATCGAATCCTCACAGTCCATGATCGTAGTGATCGCCGATTCCAGCCAGACATCGGAAATATGAGCCGGATCGGACTTGCCGATGGCCGTCGTCGCGTCGATGACGATCTCGATATGGATGCCGTTGTTCTTCAGGAGAATATGCGTCGGGGCGGCGGCATCGCCGCGATAGCCGGCAAAGTGTCCGTCATTCCCAAGCGATATCTGTTCGCCGTCGATCGATCGGAGGGCGAGCGCTCCATCCTTGACGGCGAAACTGCCGACATCCTTCCAGTGGCTCTCCTGCAGCGGCACCGACGTATCGAGGAAATCGCGCACCCAGGCGATGACCTTCTCACCGCGTTTCGGGTTGTACCCCCTGCCCTTTTCGGCGCCGTCACCCTCGGGAATGGCGTCCGTGCCATAAAGCGCATCATAGAGCGAGCCCCAGCGGGCATTGGCGGCGTTCAGCGCATAGCGGGCGTTCATGACGGGAACGACCAACTGCGGACCGGCGATCGAGGCGATCTCGGGGTCGACATTTTGGGTCGACACCTGGAAGTCCGATCCCTCAGGCAGGAGATAGCCGATTTCGCGCAGGAAGGACTGGTAGTCGTCCATATCCGCAGGCGCGCCATGCCGGCGATACCAGTCGTCGATCTTGAGCTGCAGCTCGTCGCGTTTTGCCAGCAGCGCCCGATTCCTCGGAGCGAGGTCGTGGACGATCGCCGAAAAATCGGCAAAGAACTTGTCCGCATCGACCGCCAGGCCCGGCAAAACTTCCTGGACGAGAAAATCATGAAGGACGGCTTCGACGGCAAGCCCGTTCTTATCAATGCGGCTCATGCGGCATTCTCCCTGCAACAACTGTCATGCTGCCACTTTGCCCGGCTTTCATTCACAGTCAATTCCGCAATAATTCGAAAGATTTATGCCACTCGGGAAACTATGCGCGGCGTCACGTGCATCGGCAGGCCGTTCTGCGGCTGCGTCGTCAGCTTCTGCACCGGCCAGGGGTTGGTCTCATCGGTGGAATCGAAGCGATAGCGATGCATCAGGACGGCAAGGGCAATCACCGCCTCCTGAAGAGCAAAGGTTGCGCCGATGCAGACACGCGGACCGGCGCCGAAAGGCAGGAACTGGAAACGGCCGATAGAACCGCGATTTTCGGGCAGGAAGCGCTCGGGCATATAGGCGCGCGGCCTGTCCCAATAGAGTTCGTGGCGGTGCAGCGTCCAAGGCATGATCAGCACCGTGACCCCAGCCTCAAGCTCGACCCGCTCGCCCTTGGGGCTTATCCAGGAATCATCCGCTATGGCGGCGCGATTGATGGATGGCGCCGGCGGATAGAGGCGCAACGTCTCCTCGAAGGCGGCGCGCGTCTGCGGCATCATATCCAGCCATGCCACTGGTTCGGCCCCGGTGGCGAGCACCGCGTCGATTTCCGCCTCCATCGCCTCGCGGATATGCGGGCTGTTCGAGACGCAATAGAGCGTCCAGGCCAATGCCCGAGCCGTGGTCTCATGGCCCGCGCCGATAAAGGTCAGGATATTGTCTTCGATTTCTTCCTTCGTCAGCCCGTCGGGGCCGGCCTGCTCCAGCAGCAGGGTCAGGAAATCTTCGGGCGCCGTGCGGCGATCCGCCTTCATCTTGGCGAGCCGCATATCCATCGTGTCGCGTACGATGGTGCGGAATTTCTCCAGCACTTTCTGCCCGCCGATGCGTGTCACACGTGGAACCCAGGCCGGTGCGCGCATCAGATCCATCGGATCGACGCGGCCCATGCGATGCAGGAGCGCGTTGACGTCATCGGCGAAATGGCCGCTCGAGGTGACGATTTCACCTGAAAATAACGTGTCGGCCAGAATCGCGAAGGTCAGCTCGGTCATATCGGTGCTGATGTCGAAAATTGCCCCCGCCTCGCCCCCGCTCTGATATTTGCAGGCATAGTCTTCCGACTGGCGCAGCATCTGCCCGGCAAAGCCCTGGGCATGGCGAGGTGTGAAAACCGGCGCCACCGCCTTGCGTGATCTTTTCCAGACAGAACCTTCGGCAGTCAGAAGACCGTCGCGGAGGATCGGCCGCAGGACGAGCTGGCGCACATCCGACATGCGGTAATTATTGGCATTGTCGACCAGCACATGCTTGATCAGGCCGGGATCGTTGACGATCAGCGTCCTCTGGCCGAAGAAATTGGTGCGGATCCAGGGCAGCGTGTAGGACGGTTCGCCCCAGAGCTCGAGCGGGTTGCGCAGAATGGTGCGGATGATTTCCAGCCGGCTCGGCGGCGCAGTGCGCGGCAGCGGCGCCGGCGGAACGAAGGGATCAGGACGCATGTCCATCGGAAAAGCCTTTCGGGGAAGATCGACGCCTTCCCGTCAGGCTTGAAGCTAGAGCAGGCCCTTGAGTTCGTCCAGCTTGTCGTTGATCAGCCAGCCGTAATAATTCTCCTCGGGCCAGACAGCCGTGCCGGAAGCGCGGTTTTTCGCAGCAAGGGCTGCGGCGCGCTGGCGCGAGTTGCCGACATTATAAAGCGTCGCGGTCAGGCCGGGATTGCCCGAAATATCCATGCCGGCAATCTCCTTGTAATCGTCGATCGACCGGCGGATCGAGGCGGCGACGAAGGCGAGCGAGATATCGGGATCCATGATCGCCCTGTAGACGGCGCCGGCATTCTTCTCGTTCAGCTTCGGATAGCCGGAGACGCGTGACACGAGATCGGAGAGCATCAGCGCCGTCAGCGGATTGACCTGGCCGAGGCCGAAGGTCTGGCCGGCATAGAAGGGCTGAAAGAAGACTGCGCTGAAGCGGTTGTTGGGGAAGCTCTCGCCACCCACCGTCTTGCCGCGGAAATCGCTTTCCCAGACATCCTCGCGGCAGGACCAGAGCGTGTAGGAATCACTCTTGGCCTTGCATTCGGCAAATTGCGGCCGCGCCACGAAATCGTCGACGTTTTCGCCGTCATAAGCGAAGCGGAAGCTTTCTCCGGCATAGGAAGCAGCCTTGACATAATAGGCCTGCAGCCGGTCGTAGGCGTCGACATTATAGGTGTGTTCGCCGACGATCGCGCCGACGACATGGATGGGATTGATGCCGTAAGCGCTGGAGACCTTGCGGATCTTGCCCATCAGCTCGCGATCGGTCGCCAAGAGCTCGTGGACCTTTTCATATTTCAGATCGAAGCTGCTCTTGGTTCCCTTGGTGCGCCTGACGGACGCGCCCGGAATATCGGGCTGCTCGGCATGACGGTTGCCGGCCGGCACCGTCTGCATGGCGAAGGCAGGCGCCGAATTCACCAGGGCAGCGGCAATCAAAAGGCTTGTCAAAAGGCGTCGCACGATCCGCTATCCCGTCCCGTTCCATCGTCCTGTTTGCGATGCGGCTGACTGGACCAGAATCTTGGCCGAATAAAGCCGGAGCGGAAAACAAAACGGGCCTTCACTAAAAAGGAAAAGGCCCGCTGTCGAGAGAGCGTTCGTCACAATCCGGCATTCACATCGGGAAAGACATGGACCGGTGCGCCGATATCACAGAATGAAGCGCGAGAGATCGGTATTCTGGGCGAGATCACCGACATGTTCGCGCACATAGGCGGCATCGATGGTGACGGCCGTGCCGCCGCGATCGGGCGCATTGTAGGAAATATCGTCCAGGACCCGCTCCATCACCGTCTGCAGACGGCGGGCGCCGATGTTTTCGACGGAGGAGTTCAGATGCACGGCGACATCGGCGAGCGCATCGATCGCGTCGTCGGTGAATTCGAGGCTCAGGCTTTCGGTTTCCATCAGCGCACGGTACTGGCGGATGAGACTCGCTTCCGTCTCGGTCAGGATCCGGCGGAAATCCTCCTTGTTCAACGGCCGCAATTCGACACGGATCGGCAGGCGGCCCTGCAGCTCGGGAAGAAGATCCGACGGTTTGGAGACATGGAAGGCGCCGGAGGCGATGAAGAGGATATGGTCCGTTTTCACCGGCCCGTATTTGGTCGAGACCGTCGTGCCTTCGACGAGCGGCAACAGGTCGCGCTGGACGCCTTCGCGCGAAACGCCGGCGCCCATGCCGCCGTCACGGGCGGCGATCTTGTCGATTTCGTCGAGGAAGACGATGCCGTCATTCTCGGTGGAGCGAACGGCCTCGCGCTGAATCACCTCATTGTCGATCAGCTTGTCGGATTCATCGCGGATCAGGTCGGTATAGGAGGCCTTGACCGTGGTGCGGACCTTCTTGGTGCGTCCGCCCATCGCCTTGCCGAACATTTCCGACAGGTTGAGCACGCCGATATTGGCGCCCGGCATGCCGGGTATTTCGAAGCCGCCCATGCCGGAACCGGCATCGGCCACCTCGATATCGATTTCCTTGTCGTCGAGTTCGCCGTCCCTCAGCTTCTTGCGGAAGCTTTCGCGGGAGGCGGGCGATGCGGTGGTGCCGACCAGCGCATCGAGAACACGCTCCTCGGCGCTGACATGCGCCTTGGCCTGGACCTCGATCCGTTTCTTCTCACGCACCAGACCGATGCCGACCTCGACCAGATCGCGGATGATCTGCTCGACATCGCGGCCGACATAGCCGACTTCGGTGAATTTGGTGGCTTCCACCTTGATGAAGGGCGCGCCGGCGAGTTTCGCCAGGCGGCGGGAGATCTCGGTCTTGCCGACACCGGTCGGGCCGATCATCAGGATGTTCTTCGGCATGACTTCGTCGCGCAGGCTCGGGTCGAGCTGCTGGCGGCGCCAGCGGTTGCGCAGCGCGATCGCAACGGCGCGTTTGGCATCATGCTGGCCGATAATGTAGCGGTCGAGTTCGGAAACGATCTCGCGGGGGGAAAAAGTCGTCATTGCCTGTCATTCTCCTGGCGGTCCGGGGCCATCAACAGCACCCGGCCGCAATTCCTCTTTGTTCGCCGCAGCAGCGGCCGGAAGACCTGACGGTCAGCCTTCGACATCCAGCGTTTCCACCACGATATTGTGGTTCGTATAGACGCAGATGTCGGCGGCGATTTCGAGGGCGCGGCGCGCGATCTCTTCGGCCGATTTATCGGTATCCATGAGCGCGCGGGCGGCGGCGAAGGCAAAATTGCCGCCCGAACCGATCGCCGTCGTGCCATGCTCGGGCTCCAGGACGTCGCCATTGCCGGTGATCGCCAGCGTGATCGACTTGTCGGCGACGAGCATCATGGCTTCGAGATTACGCAGGTATTTGTCGGTGCGCCAGTCCTTGGCGAGCTCGACGGCGGCGCGCATCAGCTGACCGGGATATTGCTCCAGCTTCTTCTCAAGCCTTTCGAGCAGGGTGAAGGCATCGGCGGTGGCGCCGGCAAAACCGGCGATCACCTCACCCTTGCCGATGCGGCGCACCTTGCGGGCATTGCCCTTCATGACGGTCTGGCCGAGGCTCACCTGGCCATCGCCGGCCATCACCACCTTGCCGCCTTTTCGAACTGTAATGATCGTTGTCATCAAACACCTGTCTGCCCACGACGCGGGCTTTTACCTCGACCGCACATCGGCCCTGTTGAGCCCTATGTAAGCAGGCCGGCGCCGTTTGCAAATGGGCGGGCTTTTCTCTTGCCCGGCTTCTGGATATTTGCCGATACGCCTGATAAGGAACGGCCTTATTCCGATGGAGGGCCATATGGCCGAGACCGCAGCAAGCCGCACGGGCAGCGTTTCCCGCAAGACCAACGAAACCTCGATTTCCGTCTCCGTCAATCTCGACGGCACCGGCAAATCGAAGATTTCGACCGGCGTCGGCTTCTTCGACCATATGCTCGACCAGCTTTCGCGGCATTCCCTCATCGACATGGAGATCGAAGCCAAGGGCGACCTGCATATCGACGACCACCACACGGTCGAGGATACCGGCATCGCCATCGGCCAGGCGATCTCCAAGGCGCTCGGCGACCGGCGCGGCATCACGCGCTACGCCTCGATCGATCTCGCCATGGACGAGACGATGACCAAGGCCGCGGTCGATCTTTCCGGCCGGCCGTTCCTCGTCTGGAACGTCGCTTTCAGTGCGCCAAAGATCGGCACGTTCGACACCGAGCTCGTTCGCGAATTCTTCCAGGCGCTCGCCCAGAATGCCGGCATCACCTTGCATATTCTCAACCATTATGGCGCTAACAATCACCATATTGCCGAGACATGCTTCAAGGCCGTCGCCCGCGCATTGCGCACGGCGACAGAGATCGATCCGAGACAGGCAGGCCGCGTTCCCTCGACCAAGGGCACGCTCGTCTGAGCCCTCAAGGGAGCGGCGACAATGACATCCAGCTATATCTTCCTGACACCGCCCGGCAGCGCAGGCACGCGCCTTGACGAGACGCGCGTGATCCGCGACGGCTTCACATGGCTCGGTCTGCTGTTTCCATGGGCCTGGCTGCTGGCCCATCGGCTGTGGCTATATGCGGCGGCCGCCTTTCTGCTGCAGGCGATCGGCGGCGCACTGATGGACGAGCCGGGTCTCTGGCCGGCGGGCGCGGCACTCACGCTGGGCGTGAACCTGCTGGTCGGCCTCGAGGGCCAGAATCTCCGTATCCGCAACCTCGCCGGCAAGGGCTGGAATGAAGACGCACTCATTGCAGCCGATACGATCGGCATTGCCGAAGACGTCTACTTCTTCGACAGGGCGGCTCCTGCGGCCGGGGATGACGCCGCGACACCGGACTGGCAGAACAAGAGCCGGCCGAACGGCCCGCATGGCCAAGCGACATCGCTTGGTCTCTTTGGTTTTGATGGAGGACGCTGACGATGCGCGTCGCGATTATCGACTATGGCTCGGGCAATCTGCGCTCGGCCACCAAGGCTTTCGAGCGGGCCGCCCGTGAGGCGGGCATCGATGCGCATATCGATCTCACCGACAGGGCCGAAAATGTTGCCGCCGCCGATCGTATCGTGCTTCCGGGTGTCGGCGCCTATGCCGATTGCCGGCGCGGCCTCGATGCCGTGCCCGGCATGGCCGAGGCGCTGATCGAGGCCGTCGAGAAGAAGGCGCGGCCGTTCCTCGGCATCTGCGTCGGCATGCAGCTCATGTCATCGCGCGGCCTCGAGAAGACCGTGACGCAGGGCTTTAACTGGATCCGCGGCGACGTCGTCGGGATGACGCCCGACGACCCGCAACTGAAGATCCCGCAGATCGGCTGGAACACGCTCGACCTGCAGCGGGACCACCCGGTCCTCAACGGCATTGCGACCGGCCCGCAGGGGCTGCATGCCTATTTCGTGCATTCCTACCATCTTGCCGCCGAGAACGCCGAGGATGTCATCGCGACCGTCGACTATGGCGGTGCGATGACCGCTCTCGTCGGACGCGACAACATGGTCGGCGCCCAGTTTCACCCGGAAAAGAGCCAGAAACTCGGCTTGGCGCTGATCGCCAATTTCCTGCGCTGGAACCCGTAATAGCTCAGCCTTATTTCCCCTTTATGGAAAAGGCGGAACAGGAGTGCGCTCGATGCCGGCGTCGCGGAAATCAGGCAAGGTGTTCTACACGCTGAGACCCTCCAGAGAAGGCCTGCCTCCCTTCTCGGACATCCGGCTTCCCGACGGAACGATCATCCGCCGTGTCGATGAGACCATTCACAAAAGAGCGCTTTCCAATGCAGCCAAGGCGTTGAAAGAAAGGCTGGACCGATGACCCATGAATTCCTTGCCGGCAGCGAGAATTCGCAGCTGCGCGCCAACGGCATCAACGCCGCCGACATCACTGAAGCCGTGCTGGAATTTTATATCGAAGGCGAGGACGATCTGATCGGCCTGCTTGGCTACGCCCTCTACGAGCGGCAGAGGCGCGACTTCGTCCTCAGCTATCGCAAGCGCAATGCCGGCCGGTCGCCCAATGAGGCCGAGCTTGCCGCGATCGCCGGCAATTATCTCTCGACCGACCTGCGCAATACGCTGCGCGACCGCGCCTCGCAGATCCTGTCGAGTTATGCCGAAACCTATGTGGAGGCGATGGAGCCGGAAATCCGGCTGGCCGCCGTCAACAGCCAGGCGCTGCGACAGGTGCGCGACATCGAAAAATCGATGAAGCGGCGCCTCGGCTTCTGGCGCCAGGTCCGTGCCGGCTTTACCGTCACCCTGCTCCTTCTTCTGCTTTTCGGCGCGGCCACCATTGCCGCTGTCTTTTTCCACTCGGATATCGTAGATGCGTGGAATGCGCTGATGGTACCGACCACTCTACGGACGTAAGACGATATGATCCTTTTTCCCGCGATCGACCTGAAGGGCGGCCAATGCGTCCGCCTGAAGCTCGGCGACATGCAGCAGGCGACGGTCTACAACACCGATCCGGCCGCCCAGGCGACATCCTTCGAAGAGCAGGGTTTCGAATGGCTGCATGTGGTCGATCTCGACGGCGCGTTTGCGGGACATTCGGCCAATGGCGACGCCGTCGAAGCCATCTTGAAGGCAACGAAAAATCCGGTACAGCTCGGCGGCGGCATCCGCACCCTCGATCATATCGAAGCCTGGCTGTCGCGCGGGCTGCGGCGCGTCATTCTCGGCACCGTTGCAGTCAGAAATCCTGATCTGGTCATCGAGGCCTGCCGGAAATTTCCCGGCCACGTCGCCGTCGGCATCGACGCCAAGGGCGGCAAAGTGGCCGTCGAGGGTTGGGCGGAGGCGTCCGAACTCGGGATCGTCGAGCTCGCCCGGAAATTCGAGGGCGCCGGCGTTAGTGCGATCATCTACACCGATATCGACCGGGACGGCATCCTTGCCGGCATCAACTGGGCTTCGACGCTGGAGCTTGCCGAGGCCGTTTCCATTCCCGTCATCGCCTCCGGCGGCCTTGCCTCGCTCGACGATGTCAGGCGTTTGCTGCAGCCGGATGCGCAGAAGCTCGAAGGGGCGATTTCAGGCCGGGCGCTTTACGACGGCCGTATCGATCCCAAAGAGGCGCTGGCGCTGATCAAGGCCAACAGGGCAAAGGAGACCGCATAATGACCCTTAAAGCCCGTGTCATTCCCTGCCTCGACGTCAAGGACGGCCGCGTCGTCAAGGGCGTCAACTTTCTCAATCTCGTCGATGCCGGCGATCCGGTCGAAGCGGCCAAGGCCTATGATGCGGCCGGCGCCGACGAACTTTGCTTCCTCGACATCACCGCTTCCTCGGACAATCGTGAGACGATCTTCGATGTCGTCTCACGCACCGCCGACCAATGCTTCATGCCGCTGACGGTCGGCGGCGGGGTGCGCAGCATCGCCGATATCCGCAAGCTGTTGCTGTGCGGCGCCGACAAGGTCTCGATCAATTCGGCAGCGGTCAGCAATCCGGATTTCGTCACGGAGGCGGCCGACAAGTTCGGTGACCAGTGCATCGTCGTTTCGATCGACGCCAAGCGCAGACGCACACAGGCGGTTGGCGGCGACAATCTCAGCGCCTGGGAAATCTACACGCATGGCGGCCGCAACGCGACCGGCCTCGACGCCGTCGAATTCGCCCAGAAGATGGTCGAGCGCGGTGCCGGCGAGCTGCTGGTCACCTCGATGGACCGCGACGGCACCAAGGTCGGCTACGATCTGGAACTGACGCGGGCGATCGCCGATGCGGTGCGTGTGCCCGTCATCGCGTCGGGCGGTGTCGGCGACCTCGACGACCTCGTCGCCGGGGTCAAACAGGGCCATGCCAATGCCGTGCTCGCCGCGTCGATCTTCCATTTCGGCACCTATTCCGTCGGCGAGGCGAAGCACTATATGTCGAAGTGCGGCATCGACATGCGTCTCGACTGAACCTTGAAAGCGGACATATGAGCGGATTTTCCCTTTCCGATCTCGAAAGCATCGTCAAAGAGCGGTCGGCGGCCTCGCCGGAGCAATCCTGGACAGCCAAGCTCGTCGCCGCCGGCCAGCCGAAAGCGGCCAAGAAGCTCGGTGAAGAGGCGATCGAAGCCGTGATGGCGGCGGTGACCGGCGACCGCGACAATCTGACATATGAAGCCGCCGATGTGCTCTATCACCTTTTGGTCGTATTGAAGATTGCTGAAATACCGTTAGAGAATGTCATGGCCGAACTCGAGCGCAGAACCGCGCAGTCCGGCCTCAAGGAAAAGGCCGGCCGGCAGAGTTCATGAGTATCGCGACTGAGATTATCGGGGTGCCGGAAACGTTGGATCACTTCCAGTCGGACTCCTATTCGCCCTACCACTTCTTCTCTTCCGAACAATGGGCGAAGTTCCGCGCCGATACGCCGCTGACGCTGACCAGCGACGAGGTCAAACGTCTGCGTTCGATGGGCGACCCGATCGACCTCGACGAGGTCAGGCGCATCTATCTGTCGCTGTCGCGGCTGCTGTCGGCGCATGTCGAATCCTCGCAGATGCTGTTCGAGCAGCGCAACCGCTTCCTCAGCCTCTCCGATGTGACGAAGACTCCCTTCGTCATCGGCATCGCCGGCTCGGTCGCCGTCGGAAAATCGACCACCGCCCGTATCCTCAAGGAGCTTCTGGGACGCTGGCCTTCCAGCCCGAAGGTCGATCTCGTCACCACCGACGGCTTCCTTCATCCGAATGCCGTGCTGCAGCGGGAAAAGCTGATGCAGCGCAAGGGTTTTCCGGAGAGTTACGACACGGCGGCGATCCTGCGCTTTCTCTCGGCAATCAAGGCCGGGCAGCCGGATGTCAAGGCACCGAGCTATTCGCACCTGGTCTATGACGTGCTGCCGGACGAATACAAGATCGTCGACCGGCCCGACATCCTGATCTTCGAGGGCATCAACGTGCTGCAATCGCGCGACCTGCCGGCCGGCGGCAAGATCGTGCCGATGGTCTCCGATTTCTTCGACTTCTCGATCTATATCGATGCCGCCGAAGACCAGATCCACAACTGGTACGTCGCCCGTTTCATGCGGCTGCGCGAGACCGCCTTCCGCGATCCGAACTCCTTTTTCCATCGCTACGCCTCGATCAGCGACGCGGAAGCGCTCGAAATCGCCGGAGATCTCTGGGCGAATATCAACCTGAAAAACCTGCGCCAGAACATCCTGCCGACGCGGCCGCGTGCCGATCTCATCCTGAAAAAGGGCAAGGATCATCTGATCGAGCAGGTCGCGCTGCGGAAACTATAGCAGGCGCTATTCCGATCCTCACGGATTGACGCGGCGCAGCGTCAGATTGATGCGGCCGCCATTCTTCAACAGCGTCGAGGTCGCCGGATGAATGCGGTCGACGCCATGGAAACAAAGCCTCCCCTCGCCGCCCAGAACGACCAGATCACCGCTCGCAAGCTTGAAAGATAGCGTGCGATCATTGCGGTTGAGACCGCCGACACGAAAGAGGCAGCTATTGCCGAGCGAGATCGAGACAACCGGCGCCTGTAGATCCCTCTCGTCCCTGTCCTGATGCAGGCCCATGCGCGCTTCGTCGGAGTAGAAATTCACCAGACAGGCTTCCGGCGGCTTGTCGTAACCGGCCACATCATTCCAGATAGCGAGCAATTCCTGCGGCATATCCGGCCAGCGCCTGCCGGTTGCCGGATGCGTCGGCTGGTAGCGGTAGCCGCGCTCCTTGTCGGTCACCCAGCCGAGCGGCCCGCAATTGGTCATGCGCACCGACATCGGCTTGCCGGTGCCGGGCATGACCGGCGCATAAAGCGGCGCCTCGGCGACAATGGTGCGGATCACCTCGACCAACGCCTCCTGGCGCGCCCGGTCGAGATAGCCGGGAAGATGGCGAATACCGCTTAAGAGTTCGGGCATGTCAGTCGCCGCTGCTGCCGCCAGGGCGGCCGCGCATTTTCTTGACTTCCGAGCGGCCGGATTTTTCCTTCAGGCGGCGTTCGACCGAACCCTTGGTCGGCCTGGTCTTCTTGCGCGGCGGCGGCGGCGGTTTGGCGGCCTCCAGAATCAGCTCCTTCAGCCGCTCGCGCGCATCCTCTCTGTTGCGGTCCTGGCTGCGAAACCGGCTCGCCTCGATCATCAGCACGCCGTCCTTCGACAGGCGCCGGCCGGCGAGCTTGACCGCATTGGCCTTGACGCGATCATTGAGCGACGGCGAATTCGGAATGTTGAAGAACAGCTGGACCGCGGTCGACACCTTGTTGACATTCTGCCCGCCGGGACCGCCCGCCAGAACGAACTGTTCCGTCAGCTCCCATCCGGCGATGGTGATCCTGTCATCGATATAGAGCGCGTCGCTGGCCATGCGGCGTTCTATCTCACATCGGCGGCGAATTGAAAATATCGACCGTCAACCGAAAAACCCGGCAATCCTGCGATGCCGGGTTTCACGTGAGTCAGAGAATCTGTTTAAGGCGAGCTTCGCTTATTCGGCCGCAACCTTTACGCCCGGGGCCGCGTCGCGGACGCCGCCGTCGACGTGATCCTCGAATTTGGCGAAGTTGGCGATGAACATCGAGACCAGCTTTTCGGCCTGCGCGTCATAGGCTGCCTTGTCGGCCCAGGTCGAGCGCGGGTCGAGGATGCTGCTGTCGACACCGTTGACGGAGACCGGCACGGCGAAGCCGAAGTTGGTGTCCGCACGGAATTCGACCTGGCCGAGTTCGCCGGTGAGGGCAGCCGCGAGAAGGGCGCGCGTCGCCTTGATCGGCATGCGCTTGCCGGTGCCGTAGGCGCCGCCGGTCCAGCCGGTATTCACCAGCCAGCACTCGACGCCATGACGGCTGATCAGCTCCTTCAGCAGGTTGCCGTATTCAGCCGGATGCCGCGGCATGAAGGGCGCACCGAAGCAGGTGGAAAAGGTCGCTTCCGGCTCGACGACACCTTTTTCGGTGCCGGCCACCTTGGCGGTGTAGCCGGAAAGGAAGTGATACATCGCCTGGTCGGGCGTCAAACGGGCGATCGGCGGCATGACGCCGAAGGCATCGGCGGTCAGCATGATGATCGTCTTCGGATGCCCGGCCCGGCCGGTTTCCGAGGCGTTCGGGATGAAATGCATCGGATAGGCGCAGCGGGTGTTCTCAGTCAGCGAGCCGTCATCGAAATTCGGCTCGCGGCGCTCGTTCAGCACGACGTTTTCGAGCACGGTGCCGAAACGCTGCGTCGTCGCGTAGATTTCCGGCTCGGCTTCGGCCGACAGACGGATGGTCTTGGCGTAGCAGCCGCCTTCGAAGTTGAAGATGCCGTTTTCGCTCCAGCCGTGTTCGTCATCGCCGATCAGCGTGCGGGCCGGATCGGCCGACAGCGTCGTCTTGCCCGTGCCGGACAGGCCGAAGAACACTGCCGCATCACCGTCCGGACCGACATTGGCCGAGCAGTGCATCGGCATCACGCCCTTGGCCGGTAGCAGGTAATTGAGAACGGTGAACACCGATTTCTTCATTTCCCCGGCATAGGAGGTGCCGCCGATGAGGACGAGACCATTGGTCAGGTCGCAGGCGATCACCGTTTCCGAACGGCAGCCGTGGCGGGCCGGATCGGCCTTGAAGCTCGGCAGATCGATGATCGTCAGCTTCGGCGCGAAGGCCGGCAGCGCTGCGGCCTCGGGGCGGATCAGCAGATTGCGGATGAACAGCGAATGCCAGGCAAACTCGGTGACGACCCGGGTCGGCAGCGCATGGCCTTCTTCGGCACCGCCGACGAGATCCTGGACGAACAGGTCCTTGCCGGCGGCATGCGCCAGCATATCCGCACGCAGTAGAGCGAAATGCTCCGGCGAGAGCGGCTTGTTGTTGTCCCACCAGATTTCGCCATCGGTATTGCTGTCGCGAACGACGAACTTGTCGCGTGGCGAACGGCCGGTGTGCTGGCCGGTGAGGGCCCGCAGCGCACCCTGAGCAGTCAGTTCGGCTTCGCCCCGGCGGATCGATTCTTCATAGAGCGCGGCGGCGGAAAAGTTGTAGCGGACGCTGGCTGCGCCGCCCAATCCAACCGTTGCCAGCTCTGTTGCCGGGTTATGAACTCCGAACATTTCCATGGCTAGTTCCCTTCGCTCAGGCTCGTTGCCGTTAAAACTAATCGCGAAAATACGGGCAGAAATTTTAAAACACAAGAGACAAAACTTGAAAAAATATAGTAATATCAATTATTTAATCGATTTAAATTTAGCGCCATAATTTTAAATCGTTTTAGATGGGGACGTTGAAACATTTTACCGCACCACTCAAGATTGCCTTCGAAATCCATGACAATCTTTCCCTTTATCTTTGCCACAATTTGTTCCACCTTTATCCTCCATAAGCGCATCCGGTCATTGAGACCGCCTGGGGAAAGCAAATCCGGGAGATTGCGCACTGATGACGGAGACCAACACCATGCCGACAATCGCGCTCGTTGATGACGACCGCAACATCCTCACCTCGGTGTCGATCGCACTGGAGGCCGAAGGATATAAGGTCGAGACCTATACGGACGGTGCTTCGGCCCTCGACGGCCTTCTGGCGCGGCCGCCACAGCTGGCGATCTTCGATATCAAGATGCCGCGCATGGACGGCATGGAATTGCTGCGCCGGCTGCGGCAGAAGTCGGACATTCCCGTCATCTTCCTCACCTCCAAGGATGAGGAGATCGATGAACTCTTCGGCCTGAAAATGGGCGCCGACGATTTCATCACCAAGCCGTTTTCGCAGCGCCTGCTGGTCGAGCGCGTCCGCGCCGTGCTGCGCCGCGCCTCAAGCCGTGAAGCCGCAGCCGCCGGCGCCAGCCCCGCCGGCGCGCCGAAGAACGGCGCCGTGCAGCAGGCCCGCTCGCTGGAGCGCGGGCAGCTGGTCATGGATCAGGAACGCCATACCTGCACCTGGAAGGGTGAGGCCGTGACCCTGACGGTCACCGAATTCCTGATCCTGCATTCGCTGGCGCAGCGCCCCGGCGTCGTCAAAAGCCGCGACGCGCTGATGGATGCAGCCTATGACGAACAGGTCTATGTCGACGACCGGACCATCGACAGCCACATCAAGCGGCTGCGTAAGAAATTCAAGATGGTCGACAACGACTTTGATATGATTGAAACGCTCTACGGAGTGGGATACCGCTTCCGCGAAGCAGCCTGAGTCCAAACGGCGCAGCGCGAGACATAGTTGAGGGCTGCGGGCCGGTTCATCCGGCCCCGCCCTTCGAAAGGGCCAGTCATTGGCACAGTTGGTGCAGGAAAGGGATCTCGACGATGCGGAGGGCGTGAGCACCCGTCGCGTCCGAGGCCGCCGTTGGTCGCATCCCTTCACGCTGATCCGCCGCATCTTCGGCAATGCCGTGTTTTCGAGCCTGACACGGCGCATCGTCTTCTTCAATCTCGTCGCACTGCTGGTGCTCGTCGGGGGTATCCTCTACCTCAACCAGTTTCGCGAAGGGCTGATCGACGCCCGCGCCGAGAGCCTGTTGACGCAAGGCGAGATCATCGCCGGCGCTATTTCGGCTTCGGCATCGGTCGATACCAACTCGATCACCATCGATCCGCAGAAGCTGCTCGAGCTGCAGGCCGGCCAGAGCATCACCCCGGTGCCGAACGACGAAGACCTCGAATTCCCCATCGATCCCGAGAAGGTCGCGCCGGTGCTGCGCCGGCTGATCTCTCCGACACGCACGCGCGCCCGCATCTTCGATGCCGATGCCAATCTGCTGCTGGATTCGCGCCATCTTTATTCGCGCGGCCAGGTGCTGCGCTTCGACCTGCCGCCGGTCGAGGAGGAGAAGCAGACCTGGAGCGAATGGTTTGCCACCCTGTTCAACAAGGCGCTGCAGCCCGGCAACCTGCCGCTCTACAAAGAAGCGCCGGGCGGCGACGGCTCGATCTATCCTGAGGTGATGAACGCGCTCACGGGCGTGCGCGGCGCCGTCGTGCGCACGACCGAAAAAGGCGAGCTCATCGTTTCCGTCGCGGTGCCGATCCAGCGTTTCCGCGCCGTGCTCGGCGTGCTGCTGCTGTCGACACAGGCAGGCGACATCGACAATATCGTTCATGCCGAGCGGCTTGCCATCATGCGCGTCTTCGGCGTCGCCACGCTCGTCAACGTGCTGCTTTCGCTGGTGCTCTCGTCGACGATCGCCAACCCGCTGCGCCGCCTTTCAGCCGCCGCCATCCGGGTGCGCCGCGGGGCCAAGACACGTGAGCAGATTCCTGACTTCTCCGCCCGCCAGGATGAAATCGGCAATCTTTCCATTGCGTTGCGGGAAATGACGACGGCGCTCTACGACCGCATCGATGCGATCGAGAGTTTCGCCGCCGATGTCAGCCACGAACTCAAGAATCCGCTAACGTCGCTGCGGAGCGCCGTCGAAACGCTGCCGCTTGCCCGATCCGACGATTCCAAAAAGCGGCTGATGGACGTTATCCAGCACGATGTCCGCCGGCTCGACCGGCTGATCAGCGATATCTCCGACGCTTCCCGCCTCGATGCCGAGCTCGCGCGTGTCGATGCCGGTTCCGTCGACATGGAGGTGCTGTTGCGCGACCTCATCGAGGTTTCACGCCAGGTCAGGAGCACCAAGAAGCAGGTGGAGATCGAATATGCGATCGAACGCAAGCCGAACGTCAAGACACGCTTCGTCGTCAACGGCCACGACCTGCGCATCGGCCAGATCATCGCCAACCTGATCGAGAATGCCCGCTCCTTCGTGCCTGAGAAGGGTGGCAAGATTACCGTGCGGCTGGTGCGGACACGTTCGCGCTGCGTCACCACGATCGAAGACAATGGCCCCGGTATCCAGGCTGAAAATATCGACCGCATCTTCGAGCGCTTTTATACGGACCGGCCGGAATCGGAAGGCTTCGGGCAGAATTCGGGGCTCGGCCTGTCGATCAGCCGCCAGATCGCCGAGGCCCATGGCGGCTCGCTGAGAGCGGAGAATATCACCGATGCCGAAGGCGGACAGGTGCTCGGTGCCCGCTTTATCCTCGCTTTACCAGTCGATGCCGCCGCATGACCGCGGCTCACAACATCCATGCGACCGCGATCATCGTCGGCAGGACGGGGCTTCTGTTCAGCGGCCCATCCGGTTGGGGAAAATCGATGCTGGCCTTCACCTGCATGACCGAGGCGCGCCGGCTCGGGCTGTTCACGGCGCTGGTCGCCGACGACCAGGTTCTTCTTTCTGAAAAGACCGGCAGCGTGGTGGCCACATGCCCGCCATCGATCGCCGGGCTGATCGAACTTCGCGGCACCGGCATCGTCCGGCAGGAGCACGTGCCCCGGGCCACGATGCATTATGCCGTGCTCCCGGGCAGTGCTTCCGGTGAAAACCGCGTGCCTCCGGAGGGCGAAATCGTCAGCCTCGCGCCCGGTTTTTCGCTTCCCGCATTGCGGTTGCTCACAGGCGTCTCTTCACCGCTTGCAATCCTGATGGCGAAAGCACCGGATATCGGGCATTGACGCCTTCCGGATTGATCAATCTGCCTTATATATTCGCATTTTTATCTTGCACTTCGGCTTTTCATCGCCAAGATGTGCCCCCACCGGTGGACGTAATTGCTGCATTGCGATATTGGGGCCACCGTTGGCGTATATGGGAGCAGTAATATCATGATCGGACTTGTGCTTGTCACTCATGGCAAGCTGGCTGAAGAGTTTCGTCATGCTGTCGAGCACGTCGTCGGTCCTCAGAAATTCATCGAGACGGTCTGTATTGGCCCCGAAGACGACATGGATCAAAGACGGCAGGATATTCTGGAAGCTGTTTCCGGTGCCGATGACGGCCATGGCGTCGTCATTCTGACCGACATGTTCGGCGGCACGCCGTCCAATCTTGCCATTTCAGTTATGAGCAGCGGCCATACCGAAGTGATTGCCGGCGTCAACCTGCCGATGCTGATCAAGCTCGCCGGCGTGCGTGGCGAGAACAACATGGAGAAGGCGCTGGTGGAGGCTTCCGAAGCCGGACGGAAATATATCAATGTCGCGAGCCGTGTGCTCAGCGGAAAATAACGGCCCTTCATGACATCGCTCTCCCGGGAACTCCTCATTATCAACAAGCGCGGCCTTCACGCGCGCGCCTCCGCCAAATTCGTGCAGATGGTCGAGACCTTCGATGCCGCCATCACCGTTTCCAAGGACGGAATGACGGTCGGCGGCACCTCTATCATGGGCCTGATGATGCTGGCGGCAAGCCCCGGCTCGAGCGTCGTCGTCTCTGCAAGCGGCAGCCAGGCCGAGGAAGCCCTCGAGGCCCTTGACCAGCTGATCCAAAACCGGTTCGGCGAAGAGATGTGAGCAAGTTTGAACTTGCTGCATAATTTTATCCTTAGATCGATTCCGATTTAAGGAATTCTGCAGCGGGTCCCGCTCATATAAACATATAAAGACTTCTTTATATCCTTATTGCCTTCCCATCCGAAGCCTGCTAAACGGCGGATATGCCGTGCGCTAGAGCATGCCGCATCGAACCTGCTTCATGCGACGCGCTTCAGCTCTCTTTTTTGTGCATCTCGTTGTCCCGGAACCGCTGCACATTTCCGGGCGACATGCATCAGGACGCGGCCCATCCGTCGCGCGGTCATCTTTCGCGCCTGCGCCAATTTTGAGACGTTTTTCAGCCTGGAGGCCTCTATGAGCACTGAAAAAGATTATGTCGTCGCCGATATCGGGCTTGCGGATTTCGGCCGCAAGGAAATTACCATCGCCGAAACCGAAATGCCGGGACTGATGTCCTGCCGCACCGAATTCGGCGACGCAAAGCCGCTGAAGGGCGCGCGCATTACCGGCTCGCTGCATATGACCATCCAGACGGCCGTGCTCATCGAGACGCTGGTGGCCCTCGGCGCCGAAGTCCGTTGGGCCTCGTGCAACATCTTCTCGACGCAGGATCACGCCGCTGCCGCGATCGCCGCCGCCGGCGTTCCTGTTTTCGCCATCAAGGGGGAGTCGCTTGAGGATTACTGGGTCTATACCGACAAGATCTTCCAGTGGGCCGATGGCGGCCTTTCCAACATGATCCTCGATGACGGCGGCGATGCCACCATGTACATCCTGCTCGGCGCCCGCGCCGAAGCCGGCGAGGACGTGCTGTCGCATCCGCATTCCGAGGAGGAGGAAATCCTCTTCGCCCAGATCAAGAAGCGCCTTGCCGCTTCGCCTGGCTGGTTCACCAAGCAGCGCGACGCGATCAAGGGCGTCACCGAGGAAACGACGACCGGCGTCAACCGCCTGTACCAGCTCAGCCAGAAGGGCCTGCTGCCCTTCCCGGCGATCAACGTCAACGATTCCGTCACCAAGTCGAAGTTTGACAACAAGTATGGCTGCAAGGAATCGCTGGTCGACGGCATCCGCCGCGGCACCGACGTGATGATGGCCGGCAAGGTTGCCGTCGTCTGCGGCTATGGCGACGTCGGCAAGGGTTCTGCCGCTTCGCTCTCCGGCGCCGGCGCCCGCGTCAAGGTGACCGAAGCCGATCCGATCTGCGCCCTGCAGGCCGCCATGGACGGTTATGAAGTCGTGCTGCTCGAGGACGTCGTTTCCTCGGCCGATATCTTCATCACCACCACCGGCAACAAGGACGTCATCCGCATCGACCATATGCGTCAGATGAAGGACATGGCGATCGTCGGCAATATCGGCCATTTCGACAACGAAATCGAAGTTGCAGCACTGCGCAATCTCAAGTGGACCAACGTCAAGCCGCAGGTCGACCTGATCGAATTCCCCAAGGGCAACCGCATCATCCTTCTTTCCGAAGGCCGCCTGCTCAACCTCGGCAACGCCACCGGCCATCCGTCCTTCGTGATGTCGGCCTCCTTCACCAACCAGACGCTGGCGCAGATCGAGCTCTTCACCAAGCCCGATCAGTATTCCAACCAGGTCTATATCCTGCCGAAGCATCTCGATGAAAAGGTCGCGCGACTGCATCTCGACAAGCTCGGCGTGAAGCTGACGCAGCTTTCCGAGGAGCAGGCTGCCTATATCGGCGTATCGCCGAAGGGCCCGTTCAAGTCCGACCACTACAGATATTGATCTGATCGTTAATATCCACAAGATGTAGAAGCCGCGGCATTGACAAATGTCGCGGCTTATTTTTTGGGCGCTCCCTTCCCGCCGATTCCCTTCCGAAGTATTGTTTTAAGACTTGATTCGTGGCGCCGGACCCTGTCCGGCCGCTGCGGAAATGGGATGTCTTGTCGTAATGCGGCACATTGAAGGACGGAGACATACCGCGGATGTCGGAAATGAAAAACAGCCTGCCCGGTCAGGCGGATGACGGCGTTTGCGCCGATCGCCGCCCGCTGATCGCAGGCCAACAACATCAATCTGCAACGGCACACGAGGCCGCAAAGCAAGAGCATGGATCATTGGCGCGCTTTTTGAAAGCCTGCGCGGCCGGCACGGCGCTTGCCGCGCTGGCGCGGCCGGTTCTGGCACAGGGCGAGCAGCAGGCGGCGGCCTCGGCTCACCTCTTCACATCCTCGCAGGTTGTCGGCGTTTCCGTCGTCATCGGTGTCATATCGGCAGCACTGCTGTCGACGCTGTGGCTGGTCCGCCAGCGCGGCAATCTGGAAAACGAGAGCCGGGAAATCCGCTCGGCGCTTTCCGATGCCCAGCAGCGCATTTCGCAATACCAGGCGCTGATCGCCGACAAGAACCGACGGATCGTCATCTGGGACGGCAATGCCCGTCCCGAGCTGCTCGGCCAGCTTCCGCCCGAGACCGGTGCGCCGCAGGACGGCGAATTCCTGGCCTTCGGCCTCTGGCTGAAGTCACGTTCGGCCGCCGATCTGGAAAAGGCGATCGACCGGCTGCGCGACGGGGCACAGAGCTTCGACATGGTGGTGGAAACCATCCGCGATGAAATCCTCGAGGCGCAGGGCCGGGTTTCCGGCGGCCGCGCCTTCGTCCGTTTCGTGGCGCTCAACAATCTGCGCGCCGAGCTTGCGGAACTCCGGATCGAGCGCGACCGGCTGATGACCTCGATCTCGGCCTTCCAGACCATGCTCGACGCGATCGACATGCCGGCCTGGCAGCGCGATCCGGCCGGCCGCCTCACCTGGGTCAACCAGGCTTATGGCGAGGCCGTCGAAGCGCGCTCGCCGCAGCAGGCGATCAATGAAGGCCGCGAGATGCTGACGACCGTTGCGCGCGAACGCATTCGCGCCACGGTGACGCCGGAATCGCCCTTCCACGACACGATCTCGACGGTGGTGCACGGCAACCGCACGTTCTTCGATGTCGTCGACGTCAGGCTTCCCGGCGGCTCGGCCGGCATCGCGATCGATGTGTCGGATATAGAGGCGGTGCGTGCCGAGCTGGAACGGACGCTGAAGAGCCATGCCGAAACGCTCGACCACCTCGCCACGCCCGTCGCCATCTTCGACGGCGACCGCCGACTGCAATTCTACAACCAGGCTTTCGTTGCGCTCTGGGAGCTGGATATCGCCTTTCTCGAAGGCCGGCCCGACAATAGCGAGCTACTCGAGCGGCTGCGGGCCGCCAAGAAACTGCCGGACCAGCTCAACTGGAAAAGCTGGAAGGAAGCAGCCCTTTCCGTCTATCGCGCGCTCGACACGCAATCCGACCTCTGGCACCTGCCGAACGGGCAGACATTGCGTGTCTTTGCGACCGCCCATCCGCAGGGCGGCGCCACCTGGGTGTTCGAAAATCTGACCGAGCAGGTCGATCTCGAAACGCGCTACAACACACTGGTCAAGGTGCAGGGCGAAACGATCGACCATCTTTCCGAAGGTGTGGCGGTGTTCGGCCCGGATGGACGCATCCGCCTGTCGAACCCGGCCTTCCGCGCGCTCTGGGGGATCACCGAAACCGAAGCCAAACCCGGCACCCATATCCGCGCGCTCGGCGAGGCCTGCGCGCCGTCCTATGACCGGCCGGATGGCTGGAAAGCCTTTGCGGAACTGATCACCAGCTTCGACGACGAACGCCGTTCGGGCCAGGGAACGCTGGAACTCTTCTCCGGCCTGGTGCTCGACTATGCCGTCATCCCGCTGCCGAACGCCCAGACCATGCTGACCTTCGTCAATATGACGGACAGCGTGCGTGCCGAGCGGGCGCTGACCGAGAAGAACGAAGCGCTGCGCAAGGCCGATGAACTGAAGAACGATTTCGTCCAGCACGTATCCTATGAGCTGCGCTCGCCGCTGACGAATATCATCGGCTTCACCGACCTTCTGCGCACCCAAGGGGTCGGGCCGCTGAACGAACGGCAGGCCGAATATATCGACCATATCTCGACCTCGTCCTCGGTTCTCCTCACGCTCGTCAACGACATTCTCGACCTCGCAACCGTCGATGCCGGCATCATGCGGCTCAACTATGCGGAAATCGATCTCAACGACCTGCTCGACGACGTCTCGATGCAGATCGCCGATCGCCTGCATGAAAGCGGCGTCGCGCTCGAAATCACCGCGCCGGCCTACCTCGGCTCGATCGTTGCCGACCCGCAGCGGCTGAAGCAGATCCTGCTGAAGCTGCTTTCCAATGCGGCGAATTTTTCGCCCGAGGGCACCTCGATCGCGCTGGAATGCCATCGCGAGGGCACGGATTTCGTTTTCTCCGTCAGCGATCGCGGCCCCGGCATCTCCCCTGATATGATCGCCACCGTCTTCGACCGCTTTGCCACGGGCGCAAAAAGCGGCAAACGCGGCGGCGCCGGCCTCGGCCTGTCGATTGTCGACAGCTTCGTCAGCCTGCATCATGGCGACGTGACGATCGACAGCGAGCCGGGCAAGGGCACGACCGTCGTCTGCCGCATCCCCTCGGTCGATATCCCGCATTCCGCTGCCGCCGAATGACGACCGGCGATACGATCTCGGTTTTGCTGAAGGACGAAGCGGCAACCATCCGCTTCGGCGAAGACCTGGCGCTGGCCCTGAAAGCCGGCGACTGCCTCGCCCTTTCCGGCGATCTCGGTGCGGGCAAATCCTCGCTCGCCCGGGCGATCCTCCGCGCCATCGCCGACGACGAGCGGCTCGAAGTCCCGAGCCCGACCTTCACGCTGGTGCAATCCTACGATCTGCGCTTGCCCGTTTCGCACTTCGATCTCTACCGGCTCGGCCATCCAGACGAACTGACGGAACTCGGCTTCGACGAGGCCCTGGAGAACGGCATCTGTCTCGTCGAATGGCCCGAGATGGCTGAGGGCGAACTGCCGGCCGAGCGCATTGCACTGCGGCTGGACCATGAAGGCAGCGGCCGCCGGGCAACGATCAAAGCCGCCGGCGCACAAGCTCTGCGCATCCATCGTGTTCTGGCGATCCGCGATTTCCTCGCCAAGGCCGGCTATCCCGATGTCAAACGCCGCTTCCTGACCGGCGATGCGTCGCTGCGCGCCTATGAAGCGATCTATCCGGATGGTGGCCCGCGGAAAATACTGATGGATTGGCGCCCGCATCCCGAGGGACCGCCGGTCCATGACGGCAAGCCCTATCCCAAGGTCGCGCATCTCGCACAGAATGCCTATCCTTTCGTTGCGATTGCCGATGTGTTGCGCGCGCGGGGTTTTGCGACGCCGGAGATTTATCAGGTCGATTATGAGCAAGGCATCCTGCTGATCCAGGATCTCGGCACCGAAGGGGTGCTCGCTGACGACGGACGGCCGATCGCCGAACGTTACCGGCAAAGCGTCGTCTGCCTTGCCCATCTTCATTCCATGCAGATCCCGCAGGATATTCCTGTTTCGACAACGCATACGCATCACATTCCGGACTTCGACCGCACGGCAATGAAGATGGAAGTGCAGCTTGTGCTCGATTGGCACATCGCCTGGAAGCGCGGTACACCGCCCACGGATGCCGAACGGGCGGAGTATCTGGCGATCTGGGATGCGCTCATCGACGAGCTCGCCACAGCCGAGAAGAACCTGCTGCTGCGTGACTTCCATTCGCCCAATATCATCTGGCGCGAAGAGGAAAGCGGTATTCGCCAGATCGGCATCATCGACTTCCAGGATGCGATGATCGGCCCGACCGCCTATGACCTTGCATCCATCGTCCAGGATGCGCGCGTGACGATCGAACCAGGGCTTTTCCGACAGCTTATGGACGATTATCTCAGCCTTCGGCGCGCCCAGGGCGGCTTCGACGAAGCCGGATTCATGAAAGCCTGGGCGATCATGTCGGCGCAGCGCAACTGCAAGCTTGCCGGCCTTTGGGTACGGCTGTTGCAGCGCGACGGCAAGCCCGGCTATCTCAAACATATGCCGCGAACGCTCGCCTATCTCCAGGTCGCGTTCGAGCACGAAGCGCTTGCCCCCTTGCGCGATTGGTGCGCAAGGGCTGGAATAGGCCAGAGCGAATCATAAGTTCCGGATCAGGATGACCATCAGACAAGCCATGGTACTGGCCGCGGGTCTCGGCACCCGCATGCGCCCGATCACCGACACGATCCCGAAGCCGCTGGTGAAGATCGACGGCAAGCCGATGATCGACTACGCGCTGGATTCGCTGGTTGCGGCCGGCGTCGAGCGGGCTGTTGTCAACGTCCACCACTTTGCCGACCAGATGCTCGACCATCTCGAGGCTTATCGCGGCCTCGACATCGTCGTATCGGACGAGCGGGAGGCGCTGATGAATTCCGGCGGCGGACTGGCGAAGGGGCTGACGCTGCTGAACCGCGACAATATCTTCGTCATGAATGCCGATCTCTTCTGGATCGGCGAACAGCCCGGGCGGCCAACGAACCTGCAGCGCTTAGCCGGATTCTTTGATGCTGAGCGCATGGACATGGCGCTGCTCTGCGTCGGAATCGACGATACGACGGGTCACAACGGCAAGAATGATTTCAGTCTGGCGGCCGATGGCCGGCTGACGCGCTATCGCGACGATCCCTCCAATCCGGTCGTCTATGCCGGAGCGATCGTTATGAACCCGTCGCTGCTCGACGACGCGCCGCAGGATGCCTTCAACCTCAATATCTATTTCGACAAGGCGATCGCGCGCGGACGGCTTTTCGGCATGGTGCTCGACGGCCATTGGCTGACGGTGGGAACGCCGGAGGCGATCGGCGAAGCGGAGGAAACGATCCGCAGGTTGCGGACGTTCGCGTGAGATATGACGGAGCGGCACGAGCCACGCATTCTGACGATCCCGGCGGGCCTCTCCTTCCTGAAAACGCTGGCGACGACGCTTTGCGACGGCCGGCTGACGCCGCTCTTCCGGCATGAGGCCGACGATCCGCTGTCGCTTGCCAGGGTAACGATCTATCTGCCGACCCGGCGCGCCGTGCGTGTGCTGCGTTCGGAATTCGTCGATCTGCTCGGCGGCCGCTCCGCGATCCTGCCGGTCATCCGTCCTCTCGGCGAAACCGACGACGACAGCGGTTATTTCGACGAGGCGCTGCCGGCAACGATCGATCTTGCCCAGCCGCTGTCGAATACCGCCCGTCTGCTGGAGCTTGCCCGCCTCATTCTCGCCTGGCGGAATAAACTGCCGGAAATCGTCCGCCACATTCATTCGGATTCGCCGCTGGTGGCGCCGGCAAGCCCGGCGGATGCAATCTGGCTCGCCCGCAACCTTGCGGAACTGATCGATTCCATCGAAACCGAAGACCTCGACTGGTCGGAACTGTCAAAACTCGACACCGGCGATTACGCCGCCTGGTGGCAGTTGACGGCGGAATTCCTGCAGATCGCCAGCGCATTCTGGCCGGAACGGCTTTCCGAACTCGGCAAATCCTCGCCGGCGCGGCACCGAAACGCCATTCTGCGGGCCGAAGCAAACAGGCTTTCGGCAACGAAGCCCGCTGGACCGATCATAATCGCCGGTTCGACGGGTTCGGTTCCCGCCACCGCCGATCTCATTGCCGCCGTCGCCAATCTGCCCGAGGGCGTCATCGTGCTTCCGGGCCTTGATCTCTCCATGCCGGAACGGCACTGGCAGATGGTGGCGCCGGAGCTTTCGCCGGGCCAACACGCCAATCCCGCAAGCCGAAGCCACCCGCAATATGGCCTGTCGTCGCTGCTCAAGCGGCTGAAGCTCACGCGGGCCGACGTCACCCTTCTCGACAGGCCGGAAGCCGATCTCGACCGGCGCGCCGAAATCCTGTCCCGGGCGCTCGTGCCGGCTGAGGCGACCAGCGATTGGGGCGCCTGGAAGAGCGAGCTGCCGGAGGGCGCGTTCTCTTCAGCTTTCGCCGATGTCTCGCTGATCGAAGCCGCCAACGAACGCGAGGAAGCGACCGCGATTGCCATTGCGCTCCGGCTGGCATTGGAAAGATCGGGGCAGGACGGCGAAAGCCGGGCCGCCCTCATCACTCCCGACCGCAATCTCGCCCGCCGGGTGATGGCGGAACTTTCCCGCTTCGGCATTCTCGCCGACGATTCGGCCGGCACGCCGCTTGCGGCCACACCGCAGGGCACGTTGCTGCAATTGCTGCTGGAGGCAGCACTGCGCCCGGGCGATCCGGTGGCGATCGTCTCGCTGCTCAAACATCCGCTGGCACGCTTCGGCCTGGAACGCGACGCATTGATTTCCGCCACCGAGGCGCTCGAACTGCTGGCGTTGCGCGGCGGCGTGGCGGAGGTCGATATCAGCAGGCTCGAGCCGTTGCTGACCCAGCAGCTTGCCGAACAGGCGCAGGACAGGCACGCGCCGCAATGGCGAAAGGCGCTTTCGCCCGACGCCGCCGAGGCCGCCTACGACCTTGCCCGCCGGGTCACACAAGCGACCGAGCCGCTGGCTTCGACCGTGATCCGGCACCGGCCGGAAGATCGCGGGAGGACGGCTGGTTTCACCTTGTCCGAATGGTCAGAGCGCACCGGCCGCTCGCTTGAAGCGGTGGCGGCCGATCCGCACGGCAATCTCGCCGATCTCTGGTCCGGTGAGGCGGGAGATGCGCTCGCCGCCCTGCTCGGCGAAGTGATCGACACCAGCGGCCAGATGGAGGCCGACGGGCCGCAATGGATCGACATCATGGCAGCGCTTGCCGCCGGTCATGCGGTGAAGCCGCGCGCGCTCAGCCATCCCCGCCTCTTCATCTTCGGCACGCTGGAAGCCCGCCTGCAGAGCGTCGATATGCTGATCCTCGGCGGCCTGAACGAGGGCACCTGGCCGGGGCAGACCGCCAACAATCCCTTCATTCCCCGCATGATGAAGACGGAGATCGGACTGGAGCCGCCGGAACGGCGCATCGGCCAGCTGGCGCATGACTTCGAGATGGCGAACGGCACACGCCATCTGATCTATTCGCGCGCGCTGCGCCAGGGCTCGACACCGACCGTCGCTTCGCGCTGGCTGCAGCGGCTGCTGGCGCTCGCCGGAGAAGGGTTCGAAGCGGAATTGAAGGGACGCGGCAACCGCTTCCTCCAATGGGCCGGCCTGATCGATCGCGGAGAAGCCCAGGCACCAGCACAGCGACCCTCGCCGAAACCACCGCTGGCACTGCAGCCGAAATCCTACTCCTTCAGCGAAGTCGGCCGGCTGCGCCGGGACCCCTATGCCATCTATGCCCGCCGCATCCTGCGTCTCGATCCCGTCGATACGTTCAACCGCGATCCGGGAGCGGCCGAACGCGGCACGCTCTACCACAAGATCATCGACCGGTTCATTCGCGAAGCCCATGTCGCCGGCACACCTGAGGCAACAGCGGCGATGGAGCGTATCCTTTCCGAGCTTTTCGACATGGAGCAGCTGCCGCCGCATATCGATGCCGTGTGGCGACCACGTTTTCGTGCGGTGGCCCGCGCCTTCCTGGATTGGGAGGCGGGGCGGCGGCCCGGCATTCGCAAGACGCTGACGGAGGTGCGCGGCGGCATCGAACTGGAACCGATCAATATCCGGCTCAACGGTGTTGCCGACCGGATCGATGTCACCGGGCCGAACGCCGCCGATATCATCGACTACAAGACCGGCTACAATCCCTCGCCGACGCAGGCACGCGTGCTTCTCGATCCGCAGCTTGCGCTCGAAGCAGCGGCCTTGCGCGGCGGCGCCTTCCGCGATGTCGGCAGTCTCGTGCCGCAGGATCTGCTCTATGTCCGCCTGCGGCCGGGACGCCGTTTTCTGGTCGACACCGTCAACAATGAGAGCTCGGCGCGCAGCGATAAGGCGAAATCGGCGATGGATCTCGCCGAGGAATCGATCGACCAGCTGGTGAAGTTCGTGACGCTGCTGCAATCCGGCGAGAAAGGCTTCACCTCGCGGCTCGTCCCAGCGCAGCAATTCGATTTCGGCGGCGACTACGATCATCTCGCCCGCGTCTCCGAATGGTCGACGGCAGAAACCGAAGAAGGCGGCGGCGATGAGTGACGTGACCGCGCTTCCCAATGGCGACGATCCGGGCACCTGGATCGGCTGGACGACGATCCAGCAGGCGATTGCATCCGATCCCGAGCGCTCGGCATGGGTCTCGGCCAATGCCGGCTCCGGCAAGACGCATGTGCTGACCCAGCGCGTCATCCGGCTTCTGCTTGCCGGCGCGCGGCCTTCCGCCATTTTATGCCTCACCTATACCAAGGCTGCCGCCTCCGAAATGTCGAACCGCGTCTTCGAACGGCTGGCGGACTGGGTGGTGCTCGACGATGAAGACCTTGGCCGGCGGATCACCCAGATCGAGGGGACGGCGCCTGACGGAATAAAGCTTGCCGAGGCCCGCCGGCTGTTTGCCAAGGCGCTGGAGACACCCGGCGGACTGAAGATTCAGACGATCCATGCCTTTTGCGAGGCGCTGCTGCATCAGTTTCCGCTGGAGGCCAACGTCGCCGGGCATTTCTCGGTTCTCGACGACCGCGCAGCAGTGGCGCTGCTCTCCGACGCGCGCCGGGCGCTGCTGACGGCTTCCGCGCCTGAGGGAGACAGCGCCCTTGCCGAGGCATTCGCCTATGTGCTCGATCTCGGCGACGAATCCGGGCTGGAGAACCTGCTCGCCGATATCGTCGCCAACCGCAACGCCATCCGCCGTTTTACGGCGACGGCCGAACGGCAGGGCGGTGTCGCGATGGTTTTGCGCGAAAGGCTCGGCCTTGCCGCCGATGACACGGAAGGCCGGATCGCGGCGCAATATTGGCCGTTGCCTGAGCTTTCCGGCGGCATGCTGGAGCTTTATCTGTCGCTTGCCGACCAGAAGGGAGGCGCGAAAGCGCAGGAAGTTGCCTACGGCCTCAGGCTTGCCGGGCGGGAACGCGATGACGCGAAGCGCGCCGAGTTTCTCGAGAAAATCTTTCTGACGGCGAAGGGCGAACCGAAGGCGGATTCACAATTCACCGTCAAGGCCATGCTTGCCGAAGCACCGCAGCTGGCGGGCGCCATCGCCGCTGCCCGCGCCCATGTCGCTGCAAGCCGCGACCGGCTGAAACTGATGCGGATTTATGGCGCGACGCATGCCGCCCTCGTGCTCGCGGACCGGCTGAATCACGACTATGAGGAATTGAAGAAGCAGCGCAGCCAGCTCGATTTCGAGGATCTGATCACCCGCACCGCCGACCTGCTGACGAAAAGCGGCGTTGGTCCCTGGATCCACTACAAGCTCGATCGCGGCATCGACCATATCCTCGTCGACGAGGCGCAGGATACCAGCCCGATCCAGTGGAGCGTCATCCAGTCGCTCGCCGAGGATTTCTTCTCCGGCGAAAGCGCCCGGCCGATCGTGCGCACGCTCTTTGCCGTCGGCGACGAGAAACAGTCGATCTATTCCTTTCAAGGGGCGCGGCCCGAGCGGTTTTCCGAGGAAAACGACCGGACGCGGCGGCGCGTATCCGACAGTGGACAGAATTTTTCTTCCGTGCGCCTGCCGCTTTCCTTCCGCTCAACCGCGGATGTGCTCGAGGCCGTCGACCATATTTTCAGGGAACCCGGCAATGCGCGCGGCCTCAGCGCGCTTAACGAACCGGTCGTGCATCGCTCCAGCCGCATCGGACATCCCGGCGCCGTCGATCTCTGGGAGATGGTCGCGCCTGAGGCGGTGGTGAAGGAGGAGGACTGGACGGCACCCTTCGACGCGACGCCGGAAAGCGCGCCGGCCGCAATCCTGGCGAGGCGGATCGCCCATTCGATCGGTGCGCTCGTCGGCCGCGAGACGATCGTCGACAAAGGCCGGGAGCGGCTGATCGAAGCCGGCGATATCCTGGTGCTGGTGCGCAAGCGCGACGCCTTCGTCAACGCCTTGACGCGCGCCTTGAAACGCCGCGGCGACATTCCGGTCGCCGGGGCCGACAGACTGGTGCTGACCAGCCATATCGCCGTGCAGGATCTGCTGGCGCTCGGCCGTTTCCTGCTGCTGCCGCAAGACGATCTTTCACTCGCCGCCGTGCTCAAGAGCCCGCTTTTCGATCTTTCCGAGGACGACATTTTTGCGATCGCCGGCCTGCGCGGCGATAATGAGAGCGTCTGGAGCCATCTCAAACGCTTCGCCGCCGACGGCACCGAGCGTTTCCGCGCCGCCGTGGAGAGGCTGGAGCTGTTCCTTCGGCAATCCAGGAGCCTGTCGGTTCATGATTTCTATGCGCGTGTGCTGGGCAGCCATGGCGGGCGGCGACAATTCCTGGCCCGGCTCGGCACCGAGGTCAGCGATATCCTCGACGAATTCCTGACCTTCACGCTCGACCACGAGAGCGCCGGCCTTCCCGGGCTGCAATCCTTCATCTCGACGCTGGAGCTCGAAGCCCCGGTGGTCAAGCGTGAGCAGGACAAGGGGCGCAACGAGGTGCGGATCATGACGGTGCATGCCTCCAAGGGTCTCGAGGCTCCAATCGTTTTCCTGGTCGACGGCGGTTCGAAGGCCTTTACCCATACCCATCTGCCGAAGCTTCGCCTGATCGAGACCGACGCCGACGAGCCGCCGATGCCCGTCTGGGTTCCCGTCTCCGATCTCGCCAATTCGCTGACGCAGAACGACGCCGTTCGTATCCAGATGCTGGCCGAAGAAGAATACCGCCGATTGCTCTATGTCGCCATGACGCGTGCCGCCGACCGGCTGGTCGTCTGCGGCTATCGCGGCGTGCGTGTGAGCAACGACACCTGGCATATGATGATCTCGACGGCGCTGCGCGACGACCATCCGCATGTCGAGGCGACCACATTCTCCGGTCCCGATGGCGAATGGCCGGGGCTCAAATGGCGTGTGCCGCGGGTGGAACGAAGCTTCGAGCGTATCGACCGCAGCCAGGAGCGCGGAAGCGAGGAGAGGCTGCCGGACGGTCTGTTGCGGCCATTGCCGCCGCAGGCCGAGCTGCCGCGGCCGCTCAGCCCCTCCGGCGCCGGGACGATCGTCGATGAAGATGAAGGCGGCTTGCTCGTCGTTTCGCCGCTGTTCGGCGAGACGGAGCGCAGCGATCGGTCGCTGGAGAAGGGCCGGCTGATCCATCGCATGCTGCAGGCGCTTCCCGAAATTCCGCCTGTCGAACGGGCTGATGCGGCAGGCCGCTATGCCGAGCGGGCGGCGCGGTTCTGGCCGGAAGCCGAACGGCGCAAGCTCGTCGATTCGGTTCTGAAACTATTGGACGAAGAAGGTCTGCAGGCCGTCCTCGGGGCGCAGGCCCAGCCCGAAGTCTCGATCATGGGCACCTTGACGCTGGAGGACAGGCGCTATGCCGTCTCCGGCCGCATCGACCGGCTTGCCGTGCTAGCCGATCGTGTCGTCATTCTCGATTACAAGACCAATCGGGTGCCGCCGACGACAGAGGCGGCCATCCCCTTCGCCCACCGGGCACAGTTGGCGATCTATCGCGAGATCCTGGCGCCGCTCTATCCCGACAAGCCTATCGACTGCATGCTCGTCTATACCGAGAACGCCTCGCTCTATACGCTGAGCGAAAAGGCGCTCGGTTTGGCGCTTGCAGGACTGAAGACAAAGTGAAATACCGGACATTGAAAATTTGGCACCGCAGCATCACATGTGGTTCAACACCCAATTCCTCTGAAGGAGCAGCCCATGGCTACCGTGAAGGTCGATATCAATAACTTCCAGTCGGAAGTTCTGGAATCCGCAGAACCCGTCGTCGTCGATTTCTGGGCTGAATGGTGCGGCCCGTGCAAGATGATTGCGCCGAGCCTTGAAGAAATCTCCGTCGAGATGGAAGGCAAGGTTAAGGTCGCCAAGCTGAATATCGATGAGAATCCGGAGCTTGCCGCGCAATTCGGCGTCCGCTCCATTCCGACGCTGGCGATCTTCAAGGGCGGCGAAGTTGCCGATATTTCGGTCGGCGCCAAGCCGAAGACCGCTCTTTCGAACTGGATTTCGAACGCTGCCTGATCGATTGATATCGCATTGATGAAAAAGCCCGGCTTCGACCGGGCTTTTTTCATGTCGTATTCTTCATTTCGCCCCTCACTTCGGAGGTGTGCCGTTGTCCGAAAGCACATCGCCGACGAGATAGAGAGAGCCGCCGACGAGGATGCGCGGCGGCAGCCCCTCCGGATCGAGCACGGTTTTGATGGCTTCCAGCGCATCGCCGACCGTCGACATCGGTTCGGCAACCAAGCCGGCATCATAAGCGGCGTTCGACAAGATCACCGGGTCGATCATCGCCTCGCTACCGCGGATCGGCACGCAGAAGACCTTCTCGACCAAGCCGGCGAAGGCCTTGAAATAGCCGACCGGGTCCTTGGTATTAATCATGCCGATGATGAGGAAAAGCGGCCGAGACTGGCGCTCCTCGAAATTGGCCATGGCTTCGGCGATCACTTCACCGGCACCGGGATTGTGCCCGCCATCGATCCAGATCTCGGCACCGGCGGGCGCATGCTGAAGCAGCCGGCCTTCGCCCAGGCGCTGCAGCCGGCCCGGCCATTCCACCGAATTCATCGCCTTTTCCATCATCGTCTCAGTGACGGTGAAACCCGCCGCCTTGACGGCGCGGATGGCGGCGGCGGCATTGGCATATTGATGGCGGCCCGGAAGGCGCGGCAGCGGCAGGTCGGCAAGACCGAATTCGTCCTGATAGACGAGCCGGCCATATTCCTCATGCGCCATGAAATCCTGCCCGAAAACGGCGCTCGGGCAATGCAGCCTTTCGGCCGTCGACATCAGCACGTCGAGTGCCGCGTCATATTCCTGATGACCGATGACGACGGGAAATCCCGGCTTCATGATACCGGCCTTTTCGGCAGCGATCAGCTCGACCCGGTCGCCGAGATAGGGCTGGTGATCCAGCGAAATCGGCATGATCACCGAGACGGCCGGATCGGAAATGACGTTCGTGGCGTCGAACCGGCCGCCGAGGCCGACTTCGATGATCGCGGCATCGGCCGGCTGTTCGGAAAACAGGATGAAGGTGACCGCCGTCAGGATTTCGAAGACGGTGATGTGCTGTCCGGCATTGGCATCGGCCACACGCCGCAGGGCCTCGGCAAAGACGGCGTCATCGACAAGCTGCCCGCGCCCGCCCGCCACACCGATGCGATAACGCTCGTGCCAATTGACGAGATGCGGCGAGGTGTGGACATGAGCGCTGTAGCTGCCGGCTTCGAGCAGAGCGCGGCAGAAGGCGGTGACCGACCCCTTGCCGTTGGTGCCGGCGACATGGATCACCGGCGGCAGTTTCCGGTGCGGATTGCCGAGCACATCGAGAAGACGAATGATGCGGTCGAGAGACAGATCAAAACCCTTGGGATGCAATCCCATGAGCTTGTCGATCTCCTGTGCTGCCTCACTCACCGCGGTTTGGCCTCTGGGTATCAATTCGGCACCCCGCCCTATCGGTTATCAGGCGCTCGCCGCCAGAGCGATCGCGCCGCCATTCATGGTATTCGCCACTGACACCGGCTTCTTCGTCAGGATCTTCAGGACCCGCGCCAGCGTTTCCGGGATATCGTGACGCTTGACGACCATATCCACCATACCATGTTCCAGCAGATATTCGGAGGTCTGGAAGCCTTCGGGCAGTTTTTCGCGCAAGGTCTGCTCGATGACGCGCTTGCCGGCAAAGCCGATTTCGGCGCCCGGCTCGGCCAGATGAATATCGCCGAGCATGGCGTAGGAAGCCGTGACGCCGCCTGTCGTCGGGTTGGTCAGGACGACGATATAGGGCTGACCGGATTCCTTCAGCAGGTCGACGGCAACCGTCGTGCGCGGCAGCTGCATCAGCGACAGGATGCCTTCCTGCATGCGCGCGCCGCCGGAAGCGGGGAACATCACCAGCGGGCACTTTTCCGAGGTCGCACGCTCGAAAGCCTTAACAATCGCTTCCCCGGCAGCCATGCCGAGCGAACCGCCGATAAAGTTGAATTCGTGCACGACCGCCACGAGTTTCAGCCCCTGCACCTTTCCGAGGCCGGCAAGGATCGTATCCTCCTGTTCGGTCTTCAGGCGGCTGTCACGCAGGCGATCGCTATATTTCTTCGAATCGCGGAATTTCAGCGGGTCCTGGGCGACCTTCGGCTGCGGCAGCGATTCATATTCGCCATTGTCGAACAGATCGGCGAGGCGAGCCTTGGCCGGCATCTTCATGTGATAGCCGGAGGCCGGAATGACCCATTTGTTGCCTTCCAGATCCTTGTGGAAGACCATTTCGCCGGTTTCCGGGCACTTGATCCAGAGGTTCTCCGGCACTTCGCGACGGCCCAGCATGGAATTGATCCGCGGGCGAACGTAGTTAGTGATCCAGTTCAACTCAATTCTCCTAACTGACTGGTGCCAATGTGGGCAAACTATTCGGCAGCAACAAGGCGCGCCGAACGTGTTCCCGTGGAAAGGCCGCGCACCAGCGTGGCAACAGCCTGAACCGTGTCCGCCGTCGCCTTGCCGTCAGCGGTCAAGCTCGTGGCGACCTGATTGACGATGGCGGTGCCGACAACGACGCCGTCGGCCGAACCGCCGATGACCTTCGCGTGTTCGGCCGTCTTGACGCCGAAGCCGACGCAGACGGGCAGTTGCGTGTGCTGCTTGATGCGTTCGACCGCGCCCGACACCAGCGACGGATCCGGTAGCGCCGAACCGGTGATGCCGTTCATCGAGACGTAATAGACGAAGCCGGAGGTGTTCTTCAAAACCTTCGGCAGGCGCTTCTCATCCGTCGTCGGCGTCGCCAAGCGGATGAAATTGATGCCTTTGCGGATCGCCGGGATGCAGAGTTCGTCGTCCATTTCAGGCGGCAGATCGACGACGATCAGGCCGTCGATGCCGGCAGCGATCGCGTCGTCGAGGAATGTCTCGACGCCGTAAATATAGATCGGGTTGTAGTAGCCCATCATCACGATCGGCGTGGCGTCGTTGGTCTTGCGGAAATCGGCCGCCAGCTGCAGCGTCTTCTTCAGCGTCTGGCCGCCTTTCAGCGCACGCTGACCGGCGAGCTGAATCGCCGGGCCGTCGGCCATCGGATCGGAAAAGGGCATGCCGAGCTCGATAATGTCGGAACCCGCTTCCGGCAGCGCCTTCATGATGCCGAGCGAGGTGTCGTAATCAGGATCGCCGCCCATGAAATAGGTCACAAGCGCCGGACGGCCCTCGGCCTTCAGCTCGGCAAAGCGTTTGTCCATGCGTGCGGTCATGTCTTACAGTCCCATTCCCAGAATCTTGCCGACGGTGAAGATATCCTTGTCGCCGCGGCCGGAGAGATTCATCAGGATGATCTCGTCCTTGCCCATCTTCGGTGCGCGCTTGATCACCTCGGCAATCGCGTGCGAAGGCTCGAGCGCCGGGATGATGCCTTCGAGGCGGGTCAGGATCTGGAAGGCCTCAAGCGCTTCGTGATCCATGATCGGCACATAGTCGACGCGGCCGGTATCGTTCAGCCAGGAATGCTCAGGGCCGATGCCGGGATAATCGAGACCGGCCGAAATCGAATGGCCTTCCTTGATCTGGCCGTCGCCATCCTGGAGCAGATAGGTGCGGTTGCCGTGCAGCACACCCGGAGAACCGGCGGTGATCGAGGCGCAATGTTCGTCGCCCTGCAGGCCCTTGCCGCCGGCTTCGACGCCGACGATCTTCACGGTGGGATCATCGAGGAAAGGATGGAAAATGCCGATCGCGTTCGAACCGCCGCCGACGGCAGCGACGACGAGATCCGGCAGGCGGCCTTCGGCTGCCAGCATCTGCTCTTTCGCTTCCGTGCCGATCACCGACTGGAAATCGCGGACCATCTCCGGATAGGGGTGCGGACCGGCCGCCGTTCCGATCAGGTAATAGGTATCCTCGACATTGGTGACCCAGTCGCGAAGCGCCTCGTTCATGGCATCCTTCAGCGTGCCGCTGCCCGCCGTCACCGGCTTGACCTCCGCGCCGAGCAGCTTCATGCGGAAAACGTTCGGCGCCTGACGCTCCACGTCGGTGGCGCCCATATAAACGACACAGGGAAGGCCGAAGCGCGCGGCAACGGTGGCCGAGGCGACACCGTGCTGGCCGGCGCCGGTTTCGGCGATGATGCGGGTCTTGCCCATGCGCTTGGCGAGCAGGATCTGGCCGATGCAATTGTTGATCTTGTGCGAACCGGTGTGGTTCAGTTCCTCGCGTTTGAAATAAATCTTCGCGCCGCCGAGTTCGGCCGTCAGCCGTTCGGCGAAATAGAGCGGGCTCGGGCGGCCGATATAATGGGCTCCGAGATGCTTCAATTCGGCCTGGAATGCCGGGTCGTTCTTCGCCTTATCCCACTCGTCCTGCAGATCGAGGATCAAAGGCATCAATGTTTCGGCAACGAAACGACCGCCATAGATGCCGAAACGGCCGTCTTCATCGGGCCCGGAACGGAAGGAATTCGGTTTAGGCGTTTCGTTCACTCTCAACTCCCTGAGGCCATGACAGGCGCATCCGCCTCTTCGACCGCATCGAAAAATTCATCGATCATTGCGACGCTCTTGACGCCAGGCGCGGTTTCGACACCCGAGGAGACGTCGATACCACGCGCCTTGGTCTTCACAAGCGCATCCGCGACATTGTCCTTGTTCAGCCCGCCGGAGAGCATGTAGTCGATGCTGCCGTCGAGCCAGCTCAAAAGGCTCCAGTCGAAGGAAATGCCGTTGCCGCCGGGCAGTTCCGAACCCTTCGGCGCTTTCGCGTCGAACAGGAAACGGTCGGCGATGCCGATATAGGCTTCAACGCGCTTCAGATCGTCGGCCGTGCGCACGGAAAAGACTTTCATGACCGGCAGGCCATAGAGCGCCTTGATCGTCAGCACATGTTCGGGGCTCTCGTTGCCGTGCAGCTGCAGAATATCCGGCTTCAACAGCGAGACGATCTCATCCAGCTCGTCATTGGTGGGATCGACGACGACGGCGACGATCTTCGCCTTGCCGCGTGCCGGTTCGGCCAGTTTACCCGCCAGGTCCGGCTCGATGTAGCGTGGGCTCTTTTCGAAAAAGATAAAACCGATATGGGTCGCGCCGCGTTTCAGCGCACGATCGATCGCTTCGGGCGTCTTCAAGCCACAGATCTTGATATCGGGTTTCATGGCAGCGAAGTGACACGAAATGCAGCAAGAGTCGAGCCAATTTGCGTGCTAGGCTGCATTTAGCGCCAACGTCGGTCAGTCGAAATCAATGGCGTGCAGCTGGCTTCCGTGCCGCTTCAGCCAGGATTTCGCTTCCTCCATGCCGGGGCAGAGCTTCTTGCAAAGCGCCCAGAAGCGAGGCCCGTGATTCATCTCCCTGAGATGGGCAACTTCGTGGGCGGCGAGATAATCGATCACCGAGGGCGGCGCCATGACGATGCGCCAGGAAAAGCTCAGATTTCCCTCCGATGAACACGAGCCCCAGCGGCTGCGCGTGTCCTTCATCGAGATCGAACGGATCGGCGCCCGGATCGCTGCGGCATGCATCGTCGCCAGCTTCACCAGTTCGGCGCGCGCCTCCTTCTTCAGAAAGGCCGCGATGCGCCGTCCGACATGTTCCTCCATTCCGCTGACGCGCAGCACCGGTCTGCCGTCTATCGAAACCGCCTCCGTCAGCCCGCGCAAGCTGCCGGTATGCTGGATGCGATGGGAAAGGCCGCGAAAGAGAATTTCGCCGCCGTCACGCAGGCCGGCATCGGTCGAAAACTTGGCAAGTTTGGTGAGCAGCCAACCCTGGTGCCGATCGAGAAAGGCATTGACCTCGCGCGCCGCAAGACCTTTCGGCACCGTCATCTTCAAGGCCCGGCCGCCCGGCTCGATGCGCAAGGTGATGCGCGTCGCCCGGTCGTGCTGCTTGATGGTCAACGGCATCAGCCGGCCGGCCACGTCAAGCGTCCGCGTTTCGGGCGGGGCCGGTTTCCGGGTTTTCGGCCTTGTCTTCAGAAGTGAGAACATGGCTATTTTCTATCCGATTCGCCGGCGGAGCGGACATAGAAAAACCGGCATCGGGAGATGCCGGTCATCAATTCAGCGTTCAGGCCGTCATGGCGTCTGGTATTCGGCGACCGGGCCATTGTCGTCACGCTTGGCGTTCTTGCGGTCACGCATGAAGCGATCGAACTCTTCCTGGTCCTTGGCGCGGCGAAGTTCGCGCATATAGGCGTCGAACTCCTCGCGCATTTCATCGAGCTTGCGGCGCTCTTCCTCGATCCGGTCGATCTCGGCCTTGCGCCAGTCGTCGAAGGCGACATTGCCGGTCGAGAAATGCGGGCGGCGACGGCCGTTCGAACGGCGGCAGGAGGCAAAGAAGCCATCGGTCGCCTGGTTGACGTCACGCTTGAAGCCGCGCAGACGGTCGCCGAAGATGATGTAGGCAAGCATGGCAAGACCCAGAGGCCAGAAAACCATGAAGCCGAGAATCATCAGGGCAATGGTAGCCGGAGTCCAATCCGGTCGAAGCAATGCTGACTGGTTCATCGTGCGGGTATCCTCGCTTTCCACGCCCGGCAGGATACCGAACGCTGAAATCGATGTGGTTACCGCAACAACCACCTTCAAGACGATTGCCCGCGAAATCGGACAAGGCCTTGAATCGGTTTTACTAATTCAGCTATGCCTGATTTAGGCCGTGCGGCCGCCCTTGATGACACGCGGGAGCGGCGGCTTGACGGCAGAACGGGAATGCCGACGGACGAAATCGAGGATGCGCGGCGCGATCTCGCGGCGGAACCGCGAGCCGTTGAAAACACCATAATGACCGACATCCGGCTGCAGATAGTGCATGCGCATATCTTCAGGAATGTTCACGCAGATCGTCTGTGCCGCCTTGGTCTGGCCGACCCCCGAGATATCGTCATTCTCGCCTTCGACGGTCAGAAGCGCCACTTTGCGGATCGCTGCCGGATCGACGCGTTTGCCGCGATGCATCAGTTCGCCCTTCGGCAGCGAATGCTTGATGAAGACCTGCTCGACCGTCTGCAGGTAGAATTCGGCGGTCAGATCCATGACTGCGAGATATTCGTCGTAGAAGTCGCGATGTTTTTCCGGTTCGCCGTCGTTCTTCACGAGATGCATGAAGAATTCCTTGTGGGCGACAAGATGCCGGTCGAGATTCATCGACATGAATCCCGAAAGCTGCAGGAATCCAGGATAGACCGGGCGCATGAAGCCCGGCTGCGGCCAGGGCACGTTCATGATGACATTGTCGGAGAACCACTGCAGCGACCGCTCCTGGGCGAGCTTGTTGACCGCCGTCGGGTTGATGCGCGTGTCGATCGGGCCGCCCATCAACGTCATCGACGCCGGCGACAGCGGATCATTGGCTTCCTCCATCACCGCAGCAGCGGCCAGCACCGGAACGGACGGCTGACAGACGGCGATCACATGCGTGTCGTGACCGAGGAAATGCAGCATCTCGATGACGTAGTCGACATAATCGTCGAAATCGAATCTGCCTTCCGTCATCGGCACCATGCGGGCGTCGATCCAGTCGGTGATATAGACATCGGCACTCGGCAACAGCGCCTCCACCGTGCCGCGCAACAGCGTCGCATAATGGCCGGACATCGGCGCGACGATCAGGATGCGCGGATCGTTGCCGCGGGCGGCGGCTGGAACACTGCGGGCGAAATGCAGGAGATTGCAGAAGGGCCGCGACCAGACGACCTCTTCGCGAACAAAAACCGTCTGATCGCCGATCGTCGTCTGCTTCAGCCCGAATTCCGGCTTGCCGTAGCGGCGCGTCGTGCGTTCGAACATTTCGAGACTTGCGGCCATCGTCCGGCCGAGCGGCGTATGCGAAAACGGATTGAGCGGATTGGCATAGGCAAACCGCATGATATCGGCCGCGGCGCGAAACGGCGCCATAGCGGCATGGTTCAATTCATAAAGCTGATAAAACAAAGGCGCCACCTTTCTCTATCGAAAAGATGACGCCGATTGAAAGGCATCGAATCTTTCCGTTACGCGGGCACGTTACTCAGACTAACAGTTTTTTGTTGCACAGCAACATGGACGAACCAGACCGCACAAGAAATGCCGGAGAAGTGACTCTCCGGCATCAGTATCGACTGGAAAACTTAAGTTTCTCAGCGGAAAGCGTCGTTAATGATCCGCTACGAAGGTCTGCTTCTGCGTGCCGAGACCCTCGATGCCAAGTTCGACCACATCGCCGGCCTTGAGATAATGTGGCGGTTTCATGCCCATGCCGACACCAGGAGGCGTTCCGGTGGAGATGACGTCGCCCGGATGCAGCGACATGAACTGGCTGAGATAGGCAACGATATGGGCGACACCATAGACCATGGTCTTGGACGAGCCGTTCTGCATCGTCTGGCCGTTGACCTTCAGCCACATGCCGAGGTTTTGCGGATCGGCGATCTCGTCCTTGGTGACCAGCCAGGGACCGATCGGTCCGAAGGTGTCGCAGGATTTGCCCTTGGTCCACTGACCGGCGCGTTCCGTCTGGAAGGCGCGCTCGGAAACATCATGCGACACGCAATAGCCGGCGACGTAATCGAGCGCGTCGGCTTCGCTGACATATTTCGCGGTCTTGCCGATGACGACGCCGAGTTCGACCTCCCAATCGGTCTTTTCCGAACCGCGCGGGATCCGGACGCTGTCATTCGGACCAACGATGGCCGAGGTCGCCTTCATGAAGATCACCGGCTCGGGCGGCACCGTGGCGCCGGTTTCGGCGGCATGGTCGGAGAAATTGAGGCCGATGCAGATGAATTTGCCGGTGCCGGCAACGCAGGCGCCGATACGACCGGGGGCAAGCTCCGGTAGGCTCTTCGGATCGATTGCCGCGATCTTTGCAAGGCCCGCCGGCGAGATCGCCTCACCGCCGATATCGGCAACGTGACCGGAAAGATCGCGGATCTTGCCATCGGCATCGAGAAGCGCGGGTTTTTCATTGCCCGCTTGGCCAACACGCATCAGCTTCATGGAATTCCTCCTCATGGAAAACGGATTTGCAGCCACCTATGAACGAATTATTCACCGGTGTCATTACGGCTTTGCCGCGAAGCGGTACGGCTTTCCTTGAAATTCGAATGGATTTCGGCCCAAACCGCATGAATTGCGGCCTTATGCTTTGAAAATTTCTGCAAGATCGGGACCGACGGGAACGATCCCTGCCGGGTTGAGACTTTCGATCGAGTAGTAGCCGCGCTTGATATGGTCGAGGTTGACCGTTTCCGCGATGCCCGGCCAATCCAGCATGCGGCGGCAGAAGGCGCGCAGCTTGGCATAGTCGGAAAGCCGGCGCAGATTGCATTTGAAGATACCGTGATAGGCGACGTCGAAGCGCACGAGGGTGACGAAGAGCCGGATATCGCTTTCGGTCGGATGCCCGGCGAAAAGAAAGGACCGATCCTCGAGCTGCGGCTCGACCCAGTCGAGGCAGGCAAAGACCTCGGCGAAGGCTTCTTCGTAAGCAGGCTGCGTGGTGGCGAAACCAGCGCGATAGACGCCGTTATTCAGGGCCGGATAGATACGGTCGTTGAAAGCATCGATCGCGTTGCGTCTTTCGGCCGGATAGAGATCGATCGGGTTTTTCGCCAGGTCGCCGAAGCCGCTGTTCAGCATGCGCAGGATATCGGCGGATTCATTGTTGACGATGGTCTTTCTCTGCTTGTCCCAGAGAACCGGCACGGTGGCCCGCCCGGTGAAATCCGGCGCCGCCCTGGAATAGATTTCGTGCAGATAGGTCGTGCCGTTGACATGATCCTCCGTCGCGCCGGGATAATCGCCGAAGCGCCAGCCCTGTTTTGTCAACAGCGGCTCGACGACGGAAACGGAAATGGTGTCTTCCAGCCCCTTCAGCGTGCGGCCGATCAGAGTGCGCGACGCCCAGGGACAGATATAGGCGACATAGAGATGGTAACGGCCGGCACTGGCTTTGAAGCCGCCCTCGCCGGTCGGCCCGGCGCTACCATCCGGCGTCACCCAGTTGCGGAAACTCGAGGTCTGCCTGACGAAGCCGCCCTTCTCGTCCTTTGCCTGGACGGGCTGCCAGTCCTCCGTCCATTTTCCCTTCACCAGCATGCACAACTCTCCGACCGATTGACTAGGCTTCCATTATCCTGCTTCGCCGGCGGTGTGAGGCCGCCTTTATGGAGACAGTCTGTACACCCCGACTGCGACGACGATACGCTTGCCAAGGCTGCGAAGCAGGAAATATGAGTGGCTGCAGTCCGAGATGAGATGGAGTTCGACATGCACCTCTCCCAAGCCGTCGTGCGCACCGAGCATGCAAGCCGCTACCTGCAGCAGCTCTGCAAACACTGGAGCCATAAATTCAGCGTCGATTTCGATCCGCATAGGGGCCGGGTGCCGTTCAGCGAGACGGCCGAGGTGACGTTTGCCGCCGACGATGCGGGCCTGACCATGATACTTTCCGTCGCCGATCCCGCACAGCAGGCAAGGATGCAGGGTGTCATCGACGATCACCTCAAGCGCTTCGCCTTCCGCGAGGAGCTCGACATCGTCTGGACGGACTGACCCAAGCCCCGATCCGAATTCCGCCTCCAGCTCCCGGAACCAGCATGACAAAAAGCAACAGCCGCGAATCCCAATATCCGATCGATCCGATGTTTCTCGACCGCTGGTCGCCCCGCGCCTTCACCGGCGAAATCATCGAGGAGGCACAGCTGCTCAGCCTGCTCGATGCCGCCCATTGGGCGCCCTCCTCATCCAACCACCAACCCTGGCGCTTCATCTATGCGCTCAAGGGTTCTCAGCATTGGGAGACATTCGTCGCATTGCTCGTCGACGCCAATCAGGAATGGGCTAGGAATGCGTCGGCGCTGATCTTCGTCGTGTCGCGCAGCTTTACCGGCGCGGCCGGTTCCGCCGAGGAAAAGCCCAGCTACACCCATTCCTTCGACGCCGGCACCGCCTGGGGATATTTGGCGCTCCAGGCCCGTCTCTCGGGGTTCTATGCCCATGGCATGGCCGGCATCAAACACGACGAGATCAGCAAGACGTTTGGCATTCCCGAGGGCTACCGGGTCGAGGCCGGTGTTGCCGTCGGCCGTCTGGCCGACAAGAGCGTCCTTTCCGAGCGCAATCAAGCGCGCGAATTCCCCAGCCAGCGCAAGCCGCTCTCCGAGGTGGCTTTCAACGGCCGTTTCGTCGCGAACTGAGCAATTCCAGCAAAAGTGGACGAAAAAGCCCCGCCGTTCACGGGGAGCGGCGGGGCTTTTATTGAAGAAATACCAATCAGATATCGAGGTTTGCGACGCTCAATGCGTTGTCCTGGATGAATTCGCGCCGCGGTTCGACTTCATCCCCCATCAGCCGGGCGAAGAGGCCGTCGGCATCGGTGGCGTCGTTGACCTTGACCTGCAGCAGCGAACGCACGTTCGGATCGAGCGTCGTTTCCCAGAGCTGCTCGGCGTTCATCTCGCCAAGACCCTTGTATCGCTGCATGGTCAGGCCCTTGCGGCCGGTTGCAAAGATTGCGTCGAGCAAGGCGCGCGGGCCTGAGATCTCGAGGTCGCCTTCGCGGCGATGCAGCGACGGCGGCGTCTGATAGATTTCCTTGAGCCGTGACGTCAGCTGATCGATGTGCCGGGCATCCGAGGAGCCGATCAGCGCCATGTCGAGCACGACGATCTCCTTGACGCCGCGGACCATGCGTTCAAGGCGCAGGCCGCCATCGCTGCTCAGATCGCCCTGCCAGCCGCGTTCGGTTTCCTCGGCGATAATGTCGAGACGGCGTGCCACCTCGCTCGTCAATGCCTGCGCTCTTGCCCGGTCGCTGACGAGCTCGGCATTGAGGGCACCGGCGATCGCCGCCTGTTCGATGACCGCACGATTGTAACGCGAATGGAGATTGTCGAGCAAAGCGCGCATGCGCAGCGCGTCGAGGATGACCTCGCGCAGATCCTGGCCGGTGCGGACTTCGCCGCTGCCGAGCTTCAGCGCCGCATCTTCCAGACCCTGGCTGATGAGATATTCCTCGAGCGCCTTTTCGTCCTTCAGATACTGCACCGACTTACCGCGCGCGACCTTATAGAGCGGCGGCTGGGCAATGTAGAGATGACCGCGTTCGATCAGCTCCGGCATCTGGCGGAAGAAGAAGGTCAGCAGCAGGGTGCGGATATGGGCGCCGTCGACATCGGCGTCCGTCATGATGATGATTTTATGGTAGCGCAGCTTCTCGGCATTGAACTCGTCCTTGCCGATGCCGGTGCCGAGCGCGGTGATCAGCGTGCCGATTTCCTGGCTCGACAGCATCTTGTCGAAACGGGCGCGTTCGACGTTCAGGATCTTGCCGCGCAACGGCAGGATCGCCTGGTTTTCGCGCGACCGGCCCTGCTTGGCCGAGCCGCCGGCCGAATCACCCTCGACGAGGAAGACTTCGGATTTTGCCGGGTCACGTTCGGAGCAGTCGGCAAGCTTGCCGGGCAGCGAGGCGATATCGAGAGCGCCCTTGCGGCGGGTCAATTCGCGCGCCTTGCGGGCAGCTTCGCGCGCCGCGGCGGCTTCGACGACCTTGCCGACGAGAATCTTTGCTTCACTCGGATGCTCTTCGAACCAGGTGTTCAGCGCCTCGTTGACGAGACTTTCGACAACGGGACGCACTTCCGAGGAGACGAGCTTATCCTTGGTCTGCGAGGAGAATTTCGGATCGGGCACCTTGACCGACAGAACCGCGGTCAGGCCCTCGCGGCAATCTTCGCCCTGCAGCGTCACCTTTTCCTTTTTGGTGATGCCGGAATTATCGGCATAGGACACCACCTGGCGCGTCAATGCCGCGCGGAATCCGGCCATATGCGTGCCGCCGTCACGCTGGGGAATGTTGTTGGTGAAGCAGAGCACGTTCTCGTGATAGCTGTCGTTCCACCACATCGCGACTTCGACGGTGATGCCGTCCTTTTCGCCGCGGATGGCGACCGGCTTGTCGACCAGCGACTTCTTGGCCCGGTCGAGATAGGCGACGAAAGCCTCGAGGCCGCCGTCATAGCGCAGTTCTTCCTGCTTGATATCGGAATGGCGCTTGTCGGTCAGCAGGATGCGCACGCCCGAGTTCAGGAAGGCGAGTTCGCGCAAGCGATGCTCCAGTGTGCCGTAGTCGAACTCCGTCATGGTGAAGGTATCGCTGCTCGGCATGAAGCTCACTTCGGTGCCGGTCTCGTTCGGCGCTTCGCCCGTGACCTTCAGCGGCGCATCGGCGACGCCATGGGTGAAGCTCATTTCATGGATGTTGCCCTGGCGGCGGATCTTCAGTTTCAGCCAGACTGACAAGGCGTTGACGACGGAGACGCCGACGCCGTGCAGACCGCCGGAGACCTTGTAGGAATTCTGGTCGAATTTGCCGCCGGCATGGAGCTGCGTCATGATGACTTCGGCCGCCGATACGCCTTCGCCGCTATGAATGTCGGTCGGGATGCCGCGGCCGTTATCGGTGACCGTCACCGAGCCATCCGGATTGAGCGAGACGGTGACGATGTCGGCATGGCCGGCAAGCGCTTCGTCGATGGCGTTGTCGACGACTTCATAGACCATGTGGTGAAGGCCGGAGCCGTCGTCGGTATCGCCGATATACATGCCGGGGCGTTTGCGCACGGCATCAAGGCCCTTCAGAACCTTGATGGAATCTGCGCCATATTCGGTGCTTACGCCGTTTTCCGTCGCGGATGTATCGCTCATTCTGTCGAGATTTTCCCTGTTGTCGTAAAGCTGCGGCGGGCCTTGCGAATCACCGGCTTCCTTCACTCTCGTATATAGGTTTTTTGGGCACACTTCCCAATGGCAAGTCCCCCGAACAAGGCATAAAACAGGGGATTATGACGCTTTTCCGTCGCCTTTGCCGCCATTTTCGAGAAGAGCCGATAGCCGGCCGATCTCGGCACTGTCAAGGTTGCGAATCCGCCGCGCCAATCGGTTGGCAAATTCGGTATATTCCGGCGGCAGGCCAGAGGTGTCGATGACGACACGCGGATCGGAGGAGCGGGCGAGCAGAAACAGTTCCTCGGCCTCATCCCAGATGATGTTGAAATAGCCGGCGATGCGCTGCAGCAGATCGAATGTCGGTAAACCACGCTTGCCATGTTCCAGCGCCGAGAGATAGGCGGGCGAGACATTCAGCGCTTCCGCCATCTCCTTCTGCGAGACACCCTTGCGCGCTCTCAGCCTGCGAACCGCCTCTCCGAAGGGGGTCATGGCCTTTCCCCATGCCGCCGCGACAGGCGAATGTAGAGCGCACCCTCACCGCCATGATGCTGTGCGGCCGACTCGTAGGAGGAAATCAGGTAGCGGAATTCCGGCTTCGAGAACCACAGCGGCACGGCCCGCTTCAGCGCGCCGTCGCTGCCCATCGAGCTGCCCTTGCCGGTGATGACCAAGACATGACGCATGCCGCGCTCGTGGGCGCGGATCAGGAAATCGAGCAGGATGGCATGAGCCTCGCTCTGCACCAGACCGTGCAGGTCGATCCGTGCTTCGAGCGCCAGCCGGCCCTTGGCGATCTTGCGCTTGACCGGCTTCTCCAGCGGATGATGCACGCCGGCCGATGGTTTCGAGACCGAAGGCGCTACTGGTTGCAGCGGCAGAGGCGCGGCGGATGCCTGCTTTCCGGCTTTCTCCTGTTCGGCGGCGGCTTCGGCCTCGACGAGAAAGGCATCGAGTTCATTCAACTCACCCGCCTTACCAGGCATCGGCCGGGTGCTGCGGGCAACCTTGCCCCAGAGGATCCTCTCATCGGCGCTGAGTTTTCGATCCCTGGCCATCAGTCGAACCGTCCGGCGGCGGCCTTGGGAATAAGGATGGTGAAATCGGCGTCGTTGCGGACGGTGCCGGCCGTTTCTCCCGCCAAATCCCCCGAGCCGGTGAAGATATCACCGCGCGCCGGGCCGACGATCGCCGAGCCGGTATCGAGCGCCAGCATCAGCCGGCGGAAGGGCCGGCCGTGATCGAGATGGGTGAGGCTTTCGGCGCGGATGAAAAAGGGAAAGCCGAATGTATGGATCAGCCGGTCGACGGCAAGCGAACGGCCCGCAAGAAGCGGCACCTTGGCCGCCGCGATCGGACCGGCCTGAAGATCGGCGGTTCGCAGGCTGATAGCTTGCGAGGGCGCCTCACGAAAGAAGATATAGGAGCGGTTATGCCACAGCACCTCGTCGACACGCTCGGGATTGCGCGCCAGCCAGGCCCGGATCGTCTGCATCGAGATGTCGGCGCGAGCAATCTCGCCCCGGTCGATCAGCAGCTTGCCGACCGCCGAGAAGGGATGGCCGGCCTTTGCAGCATAGGTGATGCGGCCGATACGGCCATCGCTGTAGCGCAAACGGGCCGCCCCCTGCACATGCACGAAGAAGACGTCGACCTTCGACTTCGCCCAGGCGATTTCGAGACCGCGGCCTTCGAGAAACCCCTGATCGATGGCGCGGCGATCCGGATAGGCAGCGATATGGCCGTCATGCAGGCGGGCGAATGCATAGGAATTGTCGAGCTCGGCGGGGCGATTGGCATCGTCGAGATCGATCAGATCGTCCGGGCGCCGGTAGAAAGGGAAACGGAAAACGTCGTCCGGCCGCTCCGACACCTCGATCTCAGGTTCGTAAAAGGCGGTGACGAAGCCGGGATTGCCATCCTTGCGGCGGATCAGGAAGGGGCGGCAATGCGTCTCGAAAAAAGCGCGCGCCGATGAGGGCGATGACGGCGTGAAATCCTCGGCGGCCAGCAGAAGCGGAAGCAGGTCTTGCGAACTCAGGCCGAGCGATCCGGTGCGGTAGGGTTTGACATCGCTGATCTGGCGGCGGCAGCGTCGCATGACCTCAAAAAGGCCGGAGGGATCATCATCCTTCCAGCCTTCCAGAGTGTCGAAGCTTATGGCCTGCAGGACGAAGTCCGGCGCGTGGTCACTCATGTTCCGATTCGGTCGCCACGAGTTTCCAGTTCGGATCGCGCGAGCGGGTGTCGCGGGCGAAGGTCCAGAGGTCATTGACCTCGGCGACGTTTTCGGCGTCGCCTTCGATCAGCACATCCGCCTTGTCGTAGGTCGCCGATATCAGCTGGCTGATGATACGCACGGTGATCTGCGCTTCGCTGCCCTTCGTCTCCGCATGGGTGAGTTCGGCCTTGTCGATGCCGACGAAGGTGGACTTCACCTTCTCGCCCCGGCTTTCGCGCTCGCCGATCGCCGCCTCGAAGCCGTCATAGACTTCGCGCGACAGCAGGTTCTTCAGCGTTTTCCGGTCGCCGTCGGCATAGGCCATGACGATCATCTCGTAAGCCATACGGGCGCCGTTCAGAAACTCCTTCGGGCTGAAGGCGGGATCGGCCTTGTTCAGCGCCCGCAGCGATTCGTTGAGCGGCGTTCCGGGTGCGGCGAAGGCATCGATGGCGGCGAAACGATCCTCATCCTCGCTCGTCGAATCGCGGCGCGGCAGCGTCACGACCTTGCCGGCATCGGCGGCTTCGGCCGGAGCCGCATCGCGCGGCGTATAGAGATCGCGCGGCGGCTTCTCATTTCCCGTGCGGCGGCCCAGCACGGAGCGGAGCTGAAAGAAAATCAGCACAGCCGCCACCAGGAAGAATAATGTGATGAAGTCGTTCGAACTCATATCGTATCGCAGCCGCCGTTAACATCTCTGATTTGTACTCCCATATAGTCTGCCTATACAGATGATTCAAATGATGGCTGGCATCTTCGCCGGCGCCAAGAGGAGACCGGCAAGCCCGGGACATGACGACCATGCGTTTTTCGATCCTGCCAGCTTTCATTCTGCTGCTGCCGCTCGCCGAAATTGCCGGTTTCGTCGTCGTCGGCCGGGCCATCGGATTGTGGCTGACGCTGGCGCTTGTCATGCTGGGCTTCGTTCTCGGGATGGTTCTGCTGCGCCGGCAGGGCATCGGTATTTTGCGCCGCATGTCGAGCGAAGGACGAAACGGGGTGATGCCGGGGCGCGAGTTGCTGCGGCCGGCGATGAACGTCATCGCCTCGCTGCTGCTGATCATTCCCGGCTTCCTCACCGATATCGTCGCGATCCTCATTCTCATTCCGCCGGTGCGCGAACTCGTCTGGCGGGCGATCGCCAAACGCTTCGTCACCGTCAATGCAGAGGGCGGTTTTTCCACCGGCCCAAAACCCGATTTCCGCGACCGCAAGCCGAATTCGAAGGTGGTCGATCTCGACGAGGAGGACTATCATAGGGAGCCGGACCGCAACTCGCCATGGTCGGGCAAACATCTTGGCGATTGAAGCACTTCGACCGATCAACGGCGCCAAGCGCCCAGGGTTGTAAGCCCTTCCCTGAAATGTTAGATGGCGGCACCATTCCCATGCCCCTCGAGGAAAAGCCAATGGCAGACGATAACAACAGCAACGGTGCGGCCAGCCCCACCCTTTCGATCCTTGCGCAATATACCAAGGATCTCTCCTTCGAAAATCCGGGTGCGCCGCGTTCGCTGCAGGCCCGCGACAAGGCGCCGACGATCAACATCAATGTGAACGTCAACGCCAACCCGCTTTCGGATACGGATTTCGATGTCGTGCTGTCGCTGAATGCCGAAGCCAAGGACGGCGACAAGACGGTTTTCCATGCCGAACTCACCTATGGCGGCGTCTTCCGCGTTGCTGGTTTCCCGCAGGAACACATGCTGCCGGTTCTCTTCATCGAGTGCCCGCGCATGCTTTTCCCCTTCGCCCGTCAGATCATCGCTGACGTCACCCGCAACGGCGGTTTCCCGCCGCTGATGATCGACCCGATCGACTTCACGCAGATGTTCGCTCAGCGCGTTGCCGAAGAACAGGCCCGCGCCAAGGTTCAGGCCGTTCCGAACTGAGCGGATGTTTTTTCTCTGAGATGCGGATGCCCGGGCTGGTCCCGGGCATTTTCAATTGAGGCCGGTTTAATTGCGGCCGGTTTGATCGAGGTTGGCGTATTTCGCCCAGATGCCTTTTTCGCCGAGCTTGGCGACGAGCGCCTCATGCGCCTGCGCCTCGGACTGGCTGAGGCGGGCGGCAAGCGGGCGGGGCCGCTCGAGCACGGATGCAATCACCACATCCTCTTCCTCCGCCCCATCGCCGCGACCATTCTGACCCGATGTAGCGGTCATGCTCAGGCCGAAAGCTGCCTGCCTGCCGCCGATCATCTCGATATAGACCTCGGCGAGCAGTTCGGAGTCGAGCAGCGCGCCGTGTTTGGTGCGGTGCGAATTGTCGATGCCGTAACGGCGGCAGAGCGCGTCGAGCGAATTCGGCCCCATCGGATGTTTGCGCCGCGCCATCGACAGCGTATCGACCACCCGCTCTGGCAGGATCGGCGGCAAACCGATCCGCGCCAATTCGGCGTTGATGAAGCCCATATCGAAGGTGGCGTTGTGGGCGATCCACTTGGCATCGCCGAAGAAGGCAAGGATTTCTTCGGCGACCTCCGCGAAAGGCTTCTTGTCCTTCAGAAATTCGTCGGTAATGCCGTGCACGGCGAGCGCATCCGGATGAACCTTCTGATCGCCGGGATTGATGAAGATATGGATCACGTTGCCGGTGGGGAAATGGTTGAAGAGCTCGATGCCGCCGATTTCGATGATGCGGTCGGCGCGATTGTCGAGGCCGGTGGTTTCCGTATCGAAGATGATCTCACGCATTCCGGAAATCTCCTTTGGCAATCCGTATTTTCAGGTCGGCGATAATCTCGAGCACCCGTTCCTTCGTCTCCGCGATACTGCGGCTGCTGTCGATCAGATAATCCGCCCGGCGCCGTTTTTCCGTGTCCGGCGTCTGGCGTGAGAGAATCATCTCGAATTTTTCCTCGGTCATGCCTTCGCGCGCAAGCACCCTCTCGCGCTGAATCTGTGGACCGGCGCTGACGACGACGACGACATCCACTCTTTCCCAGGCGCCGGTTTCGAAGAGCAGCGGAATATCAAGGACGACCATCTCAGCACCGGCGGCGCGCTGCCGCTTCAGAAATTGCGTCTCACGTTTGCGCACCAGCGGATGGACGATCGCTTCGAGGCGTTTGAAGCCATCGGGATCAAGCGCCAGCTGACGGCCGAGTTCGTGCCGGTCGACGGCTCCATCCTTCATCGTACCGGGAAAGGCGGCATCCACCAGGGGTGCTGCCTCGCCGGCATAGAGATCGTGGACCACGGCATCCGAATCGTTCAGCGGGATTCCAGCCTCGGCGAAGAGTTTGCCCGCCGTCGATTTTCCCATACCGATGGAGCCGGTCAGTCCGATCTTCAGCATCAATGGGCTTCCATATCCGCGATGATCAGCGCGCGCAGCGCGGCGTCGACGACGGGACGCTGGCCGAACCATTTTTCAAAACCCGGAACGGCCTGATGCAGCAGCATACCGAGGCCATCGACAGTGGAAAATCCCTGTTCTTGCGCCTGCGCCAGGATCGGCGTCTTCAAGGGGATATAGACGATATCGGTGACGACGGCGTCGGCTGCAAGCGGCGTGAAATCGAGCTGGGGTGCGACCTCGCCGTCCATGCCGAGCGAAGTGGTGTTGATGAAGAGGCCGGCGCCTTTCATGACTTCGGCAAGTGCTGCGGCCGGATGGGCGAAAACTTTCGGACCGAAGCGATCGGCCAGTTCACGCGCCCGTTCGACGGTTCGGTTGACGACGTGGATCTCTTTGAAACCGCGGTCTCGAACCGCCTGGATGATCGCCCGGCTGGCGCCGCCGGCGCCAAAGACGACGGCCGTGTCATGCCGGTCCCAGCCCGGATGACGTTCGTCGAGATTGGCGGTGAAGCCGCGGCCGTCGGTATTCGTCGCCTGCAGCAGACCGTCTTCCAGCCAAAGCGTATTTGACGCACCGAGCTCGTGCGATAATTCGTCAGGCTTGTCGGCGAGACGGAAAGCCAGCTCCTTATGGGGAATGGTGACATTGCCGCCGACAAAGCCGGAACTGCCATCCTTCAGCGTAGCGATGAAATCGGCAAAGGCCTCGGGCGCCACTTCATGGGCGCGATAGCTGCCTGGCAGACCCAGCGTCTTCAGCCAATATCCGTGGATCAACGGCGAGCGCGAATGCTTGATCGGAAAACCCGTGACAAAGGCTTTCGGCCCGAATGTTTCACGTGAATCACCCATCGATCGCTCCTAGGTCTCGCAATTTTTTTAAGAGAGGCAGCATGGGCAGGCCGAGGATGGTGAAATAGTCACCCTCGATTTTCTCGAAGAGCTGAATGCCCTCCCCCTCCAACTGATAGGCGCCGACGCTGGACAGCGCCCTGTCGCCAACCCGCGCCAGATGCCTGGCAATGAATTCCACCGTCAACGGCCGCATCGTCAGATCGGCATGGGCGAGATGTTCCCACACCACTGCACCATTGCTGACGATCGCGACGGCGCTGTTCAGCCGGTGGGTCACGCCGGAAAGCGCCTGAAGGTGGTTGGCGGCATCAGCCATATCGCGCGGCTTGTGGAAGACGCGATCGCCGAGCGACATCGTCTGATCCGAACCGATGACCAGTCTGTCCGGAAAACGGCTACTGACATCCTCGGCTTTGGCCTTGGCCAGGACGAGGGCCACCGCATCCGGTGTTGCGCCGGCTTTCTCAAGCGGCGCCTCGACCGCCCGTTCATCGATCCTTGCGGCATGCGCCTCAAAGGATAGACCGGCATTTTCCATCAGCATCCGCCGAAAGGGGCTCGACGATGCGAGGATGAGTTTCTGCGTCATGGGTTCCTCGATGGAGCGACTGCCGGTCAGCGCTTAACGCAGCTTCGGGCGCAGGGCAACGATTGCCGCGGCGGTTTCTTCGATCGAGCGGCGGGTCACGTCGATCAGCGGCCAGTTGTGGCGAGCGCAGAGCGAGCGGGCATATTTCAGCTCCTCGGAAATCGCGGCGCGATCGGTATAATGTTCACGATCGAAGCCATGCGTGGCGCCGAGGATGCGATTTTCGCGCACCTGGGAGATACGGTCGGTGGTGGCGATCAGGCAGACGATCAGCGGCTTGGTCGCGACGAACAGGCTTTCCGGCAATGGCACGCCATACACGATCGGAATGTTCGCCGTCTTGATGCCGCGGTTGGCGAGGTAGATGCTGGTCGGTGTTTTCGACGTGCGGCTGATGCCGATGATGACAACATCGGCGTCATTGTAATCGTCCGGCATCTGGCCGTCGTCATGATCCATGGTGAAATTCAGCGCTTCGATACGCGCGAAGTAGCCGGCATTCATCACATGCTGGGCGCCGACGCGACGGCGCGAGGGTGCACCGAGATAGATCTGGAACGCGTTCATCACAGGCTCCAGCACATTCACAGAGGCGACACCCATCTCGACGCAACGCTCGTCGATCAGACTGGCAAGCTCCCGGTCGACGATCGTATAGAGCACGATGCCGGGGGCGTCATCGATCGCCTGCAGAACCGGCAGCAGCTGCTTGCGGTTGCGGATCAGCGGATAGACATGTTCGATCGGCTGAGCGGATCTGAATTGTGCCGATGCGGCGCGGCCGGCAGAGATCAGAGTCTCTCCGGTTGAGTCAGAAATCAGATGCAGATGAAAGAAGTTCGTTCTGTTCTCCACGCTATTTTCCGCTGCCTGTTGAAAACACTGGATGAAAGAGAGCTAAGGCGGGGAGGCAGCTCCCGGCAAGGGAAAACATGCCTCTTTATCCACATTTCGAATTTTGCGGATCGGTTTCGGCGGGCCCTGTGGATGATGGGGAACAGGTTGATTTGTTGAGACCAGCTCCACAGCTTATCCACAGCGACAAGAAAAATCACCTGTCCGGAAGGATTTGGAATCATTTTCAGATTCGGCTTCTCCCCGAACTTTCCGCAGAATTGTGAAATGCTTCCAAGATTTTTTACGGGCACGCGACAAATGGCGTCGGCGGTGGATAGATTTTAATCCTTGATAGACACCGACTCTAAGAAATAGAAACCTTTTAAAATATCTTTGATTTTTTATAGGGAAGAAGCGCTTGAGCGAAACGCGCCGAAAGATCATGAGGGTTCTCGATGGCGAAAGCCTCTCCCCTCCTCCTCTCTGGCTGATGAGGCAGGCTGGGCGTTATCTCCCGGAATATCGGGAGACGCGGGCAAAGGCCGGAAGTTTCCTCGATCTCTGCTACACGCCCGATTACGCCGTCGAAGTGACATTGCAGCCGATCCGCCGTTATGGCTTTGATGCGGCGATCCTGTTTTCCGATATCCTGGTCATTCCTGACGCGATGAAACGGAATGTCCGCTTTACCGAGGGCCATGGCCCGGAGATGGATCCGATCGATGAAGCCGGTATTGGTCGATTGAGCGGGGAAGAGGTTGTCGATTATCTCCAGCCGGTTCTGAAGACGGTGCGGCGGTTGCGTGAGGAGCTGCCTGATGAAACGACGCTGCTCGGCTTCTGCGGCGCGCCCTGGACGGTTGCGACCTATATGATCGCCGGTCACGGTACGCCGGATCAGGCCCCTGCCCGTCTCTTCGCCTATCGCCATCCCCGCGCCTTCGAACATCTGCTGATGCTGCTTGCCGACGTCTCGGCCGACTATCTCGTCGCGCAGATCGATGCCGGCGCCGACGCGGTGCAGATCTTCGATTCCTGGGCCGGCGTTCTCGGCGAGAGGGAGTTCGAGGCGTTCGCGATCAGGCCGGTTGCGCGAATGATCGCTTCGGTCAAATCGCAGCGGCCGCACGCGCGGATCATCGCCTTTGCCAAGGGCGCTGGCTATCAGCTGAAAACATATCGTCAGAAGACCGGCGCCGATGCGATTGGCCTCGATTGGTCGGTGCCTTTGGCCTTTGCCGCCGAACTGCAGAAGGATGGACCGGTTCAGGGCAACCTCGATCCAATGCGCGTCGTTGCCGGCGGCCGGGCGCTGGAAGAGGGTATCGACGATATTCTGCAGCATCTCGGCCATGGACCGCTGATCTTCAATCTCGGCCACGGCATCACGCCACAGGCCGATCCCGAGCATGTGCGCCTGCTGGTCGATCGCGTGCGGGGGTCGACGTGACGGTGGAAAAGCAGACCGATCGCCGGCCCGGCGCCTATGCCCGCCGGCGCGCCCATTTTGCTTTGGCTTTCTTCGCCCTGATGGCGGTCGGGCTTTTTGCCTGGAACCCGGACAATCTCTATCTCTGGATCAAGGCGCTCCACATCATCGCGGTGATTTCCTGGATGGCCGGGTTGTTCTATATGCCGCGGCTGTTCATCTACCACACCGATGCCGAACCGGGTTCGGTGCAATCGGAAACTTTCAAGGTGATGGAGCGCCGGCTGCTTCGGGTCATCATGACGCCGGCGATGATGCTGACATGGATTTTCGGCCTCTATCTTGCCTGGTCGGTCTATGGATTCCAGGGCGGCTGGCTGCATGCCAAGATCGGCCTCGTCGTGCTGCTGACCGGTGTTCATATGTTTTTCAGCCGCGCCGTCCGAGCCTTCGAGCGAGATGAAAATCGCCGCTCCGCGCGCTATTGGCGCTTCATGAACGAGGCGCCGACCTTGCTGATGATCGTGATCGTGATCCTTGTCGTGGTCAAGCCGTTCTGAGGCGAAAATCGTCCTCAGGTTAAATTTGCTTCATTTTAAGCAGCCCTCTTGCGGCGGCGATAACGAGTCGCTATTTTCCGCGCACCTCATCTACGTGGCATGTGTGTAGAGTTCAGTCGTCTGCGAGCCCTTTCGCAGTACCGAATACGACCCAACATCGCCTTTCCCCTGCAAAATTGAAAAGAGTATTGGTCACTTCATGGCTGAAATGAAGCTTCAGGAACTTAAAAGCAAATCCCCGACGGATCTTCTGGCTTTCGCCGAATCGCTCGAGGTCGAGAATGCCAGCACGATGCGCAAGCAGGAGCTGATGTTTGCGATCCTCAAGATGCTCGCCAGCCAGGATGTCGAAATTATCGGCGAAGGGGTCGTCGAGGTTCTGCAGGATGGTTTCGGTTTTCTGCGGTCGGCCAATGCAAACTACCTGCCGGGTCCGGACGATATCTATATCTCGCCGTCGCAGATTCGCCGGTTCTCGCTCAAAACAGGCGATACGGTCGAAGGACCGATCCGGGGACCAAAAGAAGGCGAGCGCTATTTCGCGCTGCTGAAAGTCAACACCATCAATTTCGACGATCCGGAAAAGATCCGTCACAAGGTGCATTTCGACAATCTGACGCCGCTCTATCCGAACGAGCGCTTCAAGATGGAACTCGAGATCCCCACTTCCAAGGATCTGTCGCCGCGGGTGATCGACCTGGTGGCGCCGCTCGGCAAGGGTCAGCGCGGATTGATCGTCGCACCGCCGCGCACCGGTAAGACCGTGCTGCTGCAGAACATCGCTCATTCGATCACGGCAAACCATCCGGAATGCTATCTCATCGTTCTGCTGATCGATGAACGCCCCGAGGAAGTGACCGACATGCAGCGCTCCGTCCGCGGTGAAGTCATCTCCTCGACCTTCGACGAACCGGCTGTACGCCACGTCCAGGTGGCGGAAATGGTCATCGAAAAGGCCAAGCGTCTTGTTGAACATGGACGCGACGTCGTCATCCTGCTCGATTCGATCACCCGTCTTGGGCGCGCTTACAACACCGTCGTTCCCTCCTCCGGCAAGGTGCTGACCGGCGGTGTCGACGCCAATGCGCTGCAGCGCCCGAAGCGCTTCTTCGGCGCCGCGCGCAACATCGAGGAAGGCGGTTCGCTGACGATCATCGCCACGGCGCTGATCGACACCGGCAGCCGTATGGACGAAGTCATCTTCGAAGAGTTCAAGGGCACCGGCAACTCGGAAATCGTCCTCGACCGCAAGGTCGCCGACAAGCGCATCTTCCCGGCGATGGATATTCTGAAGTCCGGCACGCGCAAGGAAGACCTGCTCGTTCCTCGCCAGGATCTGCAGAAGATCTTCGTGCTTCGCCGCATTCTGGCGCCGATGGGGACAACCGATGCGATCGAATTCCTGATCGACAAGCTGAAGCAGACGAAGAACAATTCCGACTTCTTCGACTCGATGAATACATAATCCTTAGCCGGATTCATCCTACAGAAGCTGGGGGCATCCGAACGATGTCGCCAGCTTTTCTGTTTGGCAGGATCGATTCGGGTTGGAACCGAAACAGGCGATATTGGAATGTTGCATGATACGATCTTTGCGCTGTCGAGCGGTGCCACGCCCTCTGGTGTGTCGGTCGTTCGAATTAGCGGCCCGTTAACCAAGGAGATCTTGGTCGGGCTTATCGGATCAGTTCCGAGAGCGCGGTATGCATCGCGTCGAACAATTCGGACTCGTAACAATCAACCGATCGATAACGGCCTGGTATTATTCTTTCCCGCACCACACTCGTTTACCGGCGAAGACGTGGCCGAACTGCAGCTGCACGGCAGCAAAGCCGTGCTGGCGGCGTTGTTTCAAGAGCTTGGCGATGTTCCAGGCGCTCGAATGGCGGTTGAAGGTGAGTTCTCCCGCCGGGCTTTTGAAAACGGCAAGCTTGATCTCGTCGAAGTCGAAGGCTTGGCCGATCTCATCGGTGCCGAAACCGAGATGCAGCGACGGCTTGCTGTCGAACAGAGCGCCGGCGGGCTGTCCCTCATTTACGATTCGTGGGCGGAACGATTGACGCGCGCCCGCGCATTGATCGAGGCGGAACTCGATTTTGCCGACGAGGACGACGTCCCCGGTTCGGTGTCCGAGATGGTCTGGGCCGATATGGAAAGGCTGCGCCACGATATCGGCGAGCATCTCGCGGCAGCTTCGGCGGGAGAGATCATCAGGGACGGCTTCAAAGTGGTGATCGCCGGTGCCCCGAACGCCGGGAAATCCAGCCTGCTGAACGCTCTGGCTCAGCGCGACGTGGCCATTGTCACCGAGATCGCCGGAACCACCCGCGATATTCTGCAGGTCGATCTCGATATTGATGGCTATCTGATCAAGCTCTATGACACGGCAGGTCTTCGTCAGGCGGATGATCGTGTTGAGATGGAGGGTGTGCGGCGGGCCCGTGTTGCGCTTCGCGATGCCGATCTCGTGCTGCTGCTGCTCGACATGACGAACCCCTTACTCCCCGACGACTTGGACCCGGCTTTGCCGCATGTTACTGTCGGGACGAAGAAGGACCTTGGGGATGCCGTCTCGGCTCATTACGATCTGCAGATCTCGGCGGCAACCGGTGATGGCTTGCCGGAATTGCGACAGCTGATCGGCAAGAACGTCGCGACGCGGTTTACCGGCCTGTCCATGGCGGTCCCCAGTCGGCAACGGCATAAGGATTCGCTCACGAAATGTTTGGCGGCGCTTGAATTGGCGATATTGGCGACGGACATCAATCTAGAGCTGCGGACGGAACAGCTTCGCGTTGCTGCGGACTATTTGGGGAGAATTACCGGCAGAGTGGATGTGGAACAGCTGCTCGGGGTGATCTTCTCGGAGTTTTGTATCGGCAAGTGATTCACGTGAAACACCCGGTATATGCTAGGTCTCAGGTGATACGACTGCCGGATTTGGAGTCTCGGATGACCGACAATATCTATGATGTCATTGTGATAGGCGGCGGCCATGCCGGCTCGGAGGCTGCCAGCGCGGCCGCGCGCCTCGGCGCCAAAACCGCTTTGGTGACACATCGACGCGACACGATCGGCGTCATGTCCTGTAATCCCGCAATTGGCGGGCTTGGTAAAGGCCATCTGGTCCGCGAGATCGACGCGATGGACGGGCTCATGGGTCGCGTTGCCGACGTCGCCGGCATCCAGTTCAGGATGCTGAACAAGAAAAAGGGCGCAGCCGTGCGCGGACCTCGGACCCAGGCCGATCGAAAACTCTATCGTCTGGCGATGCTGGCGGCGATCGAGGCAACAGCCGGTTTGGATATTATCGAGGGCGATGCGTTCGATCTGCAGGTCGTGGACGGCCGCGTGGCCGGCGTGATCATGAAAGATGGCCAGGTGCTGACGGCGCCGGCCGTTGTTCTGACGACCGGTACCTTTCTCCGCGGCCTTATTCATATCGGTTCGGAAAAGACGCCGGCTGGCCGTGTCGGCGAAGCACCGTCGATCGGACTGTCGGCCACCCTGGCCAGGCTTGGATTGCGGTTGGGACGGCTGAAGACCGGGACACCGGCACGGCTGGACGGAAAGACCATCGACTGGCAGGCCGTCGGCCGACAGGGCGCCGACGCGGAGCTTATCCCCTTCTCACTGATGACCGACGCGATAGCCACGCCGCAGATCGAATGCGGAGTCACCCGGACGACCGAGGCGACACATCGCATCATTGTCGATAACATCATGCGGTCGGCAATGTATTCCGGTCAGATCGAAGGCGTCGGGCCTCGTTATTGTCCGTCTATCGAAGACAAGCTGGTCAAGTTCGGCGAGCGCGACGGACATCAGGTCTTTCTGGAGCCCGAAGGTCTGGACGATGATACCGTTTACCCGAACGGCATCTCGACATCGCTGCCGGCGGAGGTGCAGGCAGATTTCATTAAGACGATTCCTGGTTTGGAGAGGGCGAGAATCATTCAGCCGGGTTATGCGATCGAATATGATCATGTCGATCCAAGAGAACTGACGCCTTCGCTCGAAGTCAAACGGCTGAAAGGCCTGTTTCTTGCCGGCCAGATCAACGGCACCACGGGTTACGAAGAGGCGGCCGCCCAGGGTCTGGCCGCCGGGCTGAATGCTGCTCTGCGAAGCAGCGATTCGGATCCGTTTCATTTTAGCCGCACAAACTCCTATATCGGGGTGATGATCGACGACCTCACCTCGCGCGGCATTACGGAACCGTATCGAATGTTCACATCGCGGGCGGAGTATCGACTGACGCTGCGAGCCGACAACGCCGATATCCGCCTGACGCCGCTGGCGATGCGGCTTGAATGTGTGAGCGGGGAACGGGAACAGCGATTCACACGCTACCAGGCAGATATTGAGGCTGGTCGGAGGCTGCTGCAGTCACTGACTGTGACGCCGACCGAGGCGCGACGCGTTGGTTTGAACATCAATCTCGACGGTCAGCGCCGAACGGCCTATGACCTGCTCTCCTATCCAAATTATGATTTCGACACCCTTCGGAAAGTTTGGCCTGAAGAGCTGGGAACGATTTCAGGAAAGACGGCGGAAGCCTTGGAAATCGAAGCGGGTTATTCCGTCTATCTGGATCGACAGGCCGCGGCGATTGCCGATCAGCAGCGCGACGAAGACCGGCATATACCGGCCGATTTCGACTACGCCGCGCTGTCCGGGCTCTCGAATGAGCTTAAAGCCAAGCTCGGGGCGACGCGCCCTTTCAACATTGCCCAGGCTGCGATCGTCGAGGGAATGACCCCCGCCGCCGTCGCGTTGCTGCTCGTGCATTTACGTCGACGCAACTCTCCTGTGCGTCACAGCGCTTGATAAATTTGAGAGACTTTCAGAATGCGATTAAACGGCTTGCGTGTTTCACGTGAAACACAGGAACGGCTGCAGCACTTCGCGGCACTCTTTCAGAAGTGGGCAAAAGCCATCAATCTGGTGGCACCGTCGACGCTTGACGATCTTTGGAACCGGCACATTGCCGACAGCAGTCAGGTGTTTCAGATCCATCCAAAGCCGGTCACCTGGGTCGACCTCGGCAGCGGCGGTGGTTTCCCCGGCGTCATCACGGCGATCTTTCTGGCCGAGCTGCAGGACGGATGGGTGCATCTGGTCGAGAGCAACCATAAGAAAGCAGCCTTTCTTAGGACAGCGCTGCGGGAAACAAACGCCCGCGGCAGCGTGCACAGCACGCGAATCGAGGATGCTCATGCGGAGATTGGCGTGTGCGAGGCGATTTCGGCGCGGGCGCTCGCCGACCTCGACGGGCTTCTCGACTATTCCGCCGTCTGGATGCTGGGGACGAAAGATTGTCGCGGCTTTTTTCATAAAGGCCGGGATTACCTGAGGGAAATCGACAAAGCACGTGGTCGGTGGGAATTCGATCTGTTAGAACATAGAAGCGCCGTCGAGCAGGAATCTGTTATTTTGGAAGTATCAAATCTCCGGCGCTTGGTTTAACAGATCGGATATTGCGGCAATGGCTGGCGAACGACATCGGATTATCACCATCGCAAATCAGAAGGGTGGCGTTGGCAAAACGACCACCGCAATCAATCTGGCAACGGCGCTCGCTGCTATTGGCGAGCGGGTCCTGATCGTCGACCTCGATCCGCAGGGCAATGCCAGTACCGGTCTCGGTATCGACCGTCGAGATCGCAAGCTCTCCTCTTATGATTTGATGGTCGGTGAGCGCGGGATCACGGAGGTGACGCTGGAAACGGCGGTTCCTAATCTCTTTATCGTTCCGTCGACGATGGATCTGCTCGGCGTCGAGATGGAGATCTCGCAGCAGAGCGATCGGGTGTTCAAATTGCGCAAGGCCCTGTCCTCGCCCGAGGCCATGGCATTTTCGTATATTCTTCTGGATTGCCCGCCCTCGTTCAACCTGCTGACGATGAACGCGATGGCGGCAGCCCATTCGGTGCTGGTGCCGCTGCAATGTGAATTCTTCGCGCTTGAGGGGCTGAGCCAATTGCTCGAGACCGTCAGTCAGGTTCGCCGGACGGTCAATCCACGCTTGGATATTCAGGGAATCGTCCTGACGATGTTCGATGCACGTAACAATCTTGCCCAACAAGTGGTCAATGATGTGCGCACGCATCTCGGCGAAAAAGTTTACCACACATTAATTCCGCGCAACGTGCGGGTCTCCGAGGCCCCCTCCTACGGCAAGCCGGCTATTCTCTACGATCTGAAATGCGCCGGCAGCCAGGCCTATCTGCAGCTTGCCTCGGAGGTCATCCAGCGCGAGCGCCAGAGACTGGCCGCGTGATTATCATTGCAGGGTGAGTTTGGATCATGAATGACGATGTATCGAAAAGGCGATTGGGCCGTGGCCTTGCGGCGCTGATTGGCGAAATGGATCAGCCTGTCCCGGTGGAAGCGGAGCGGACGATCAGTGCCGACCGAATGATCCCGATCGAGTTTGTCAGCCGCAACCCGCGCAATCCTCGTCGTTTCTTCGACGACACCGAGCTGCATGATCTTGCCAGCTCCATTCGTCAACATGGGATCGTGCAGCCGATCGTCGTGCGGACGATGGGCCGGGATCAATATGAGATCATTGCCGGCGAGCGACGTTGGCGCGCCGCCCAACTGGCTGGCTTGATCGAAATCCCGGTCATTGTCCGCGACGTGGATGACAAGACGGCGCTGGAGATCGCCATTGTCGAAAACGTCCAGCGGGCTGATCTCAATCCGCTCGAAGAGGCGCTGGGTTACGAGCAGCTGATTGCCGAATATGGCTATACGCAGAATGATCTCGGCGAAATCATCGGCAAAAGCCGCAGCCATGTCGCCAACTCCCTGCGCCTATTGAAGCTGCCCGATCCGGTTCGCGATCTGCTGGCCGCCGGCAGCCTCTCGGCCGGGCACGCGCGTGCGCTGGTTTCGACGCCGGACCCGGCGGGTCTTGCCCGCACCATCGTCGCCAAGGGCATGTCGGTGCGTGACGCGGAAAAGCTGGCGCAAAACAATATCAAAGCACAATCCGAACCGCAGTTGGCCGCCTCGCGGCGGGATCAAAAGGATTCGGACACGCTGGCTTTGGAGCGGACGCTGTCCGATGCACTCGGTCTCGATGTTGCGATCAATCACAAGACGAGCGGCGGCCAGATCAAAATTTCATATAAGTCGCTGGAGCAGCTCGAAGAAATCTGCCGACTGCTTGAAAGGCGCTGACGTCTACTGCGCGAAACGCTTTTGTGCCGCAGCGACATGCGAGAAAATAAAGAGCTAAAGCGCGAGCGATTCTAAAAGATTGCGGCGTGCTTTAACGCCCGTCGTCCGGACGTCCAGCGCTTCGGGGTGGACATCGCATAACAGAGATTTGGTCAGGCGGATTTACGGCCGGATTGAAGGGTGGTGGACAGAAGCGTTTGCATCGCAACGCTGTCTTCCAGCACCTGTCGCCGTCGGCTTTGCAGAATGGCGGCCTGCAGGCGATTGGATTCACGCGCGATGCTTTCCGCGGTCCATTGGCGCAGCGCCTGCTCGATGATCGGCTTGCGGCGGAAATGCAGATGACGACCCAGCGTCTGCATGATCTGAGGCGCCTGCAGGCGTTTTTCTTCCATTTCGGCGCGCATCGTATCGAGAAGCTGAAACTGCTTCAGACAGGCCTGCAACACGAGAAAGATCGCGGTTTTCGAGCTGCTGATCTTCTGCATGGCGTGCAGAAAACCGTTGAGATCGCCACTCAAGATCGCATCGACGGCATCGTCAACCGAGATCGCACTGGCGTCGCCGATTATTTCGGTAACGTGATGTTCTTCCACCGTCTGGACGCCGCGGCAATAGAGAGCGAGTTTGCGCACCTCGTTGCGTGAAGCTATGCGGTCGCCGCCGATCAAGGCGATCAGCGCCTGGCGGGCGGCCGGCGTGATGCCGAGCTTCTCTGCGCTCAATTCGGTATCGATCAGGGCATTCAGGGCGCGGCTGTCATCGGCATAGGATGGGATCGTCATGATCGATCGCGCAGCCTCGGCCGTCTTGCGAAGCAGGGAACCTTTCTTCAAGTCTCCGGCTTCGACGATCAGATGGGCGGCTTCGAGCGGCTTGTCGGCCAGCACCGCCAGGGGATCGACAAGATATTTTTCATTGGCGGCGCCGCGGATCCAGATCAGTTTCTCGCCACCGAACAATCCGATGGACTGCGCTTCGTCGAGCAAGCGTCCGGGATCTTTCTGCAGGTCACCGATATCGAGCTTGGTCAGTGAGAAGGGATCATCGAGGGCGACACCGGTCTTGCCGGCAAGCAGACCGGCACGTTCGGACACGAGGCCGCGGTCCGGCCCGTAAATGACGAAGATCCGGTAGTTCCGCGCCGATTTCTGCAGGAAGGTTTCGAATTCGTGGGATTTTATCTCCGCCACATCTCCGCCCTCAGCGGCTGAGTGCAGCGGCGATATCGGCCCCGACGAATTCCGCCACCTGATCGGCCGCGCGATTCTCGGCATCCCGGATCGCCCGCTGCTTGGCGAATTCCTGGTCAGGGAAATCCACCAGGGCCGTGGTCGCGCGGTTGCCGGCCTTGATGACGTGGTTGTCGATCGTGGCGCGCAGCGTGTAGGTGACGGTAACCGTGACACGGCCGGCGCGCGAGGTATCGGCCGATTCCGTCAGCAGCGTGTCGGCCACAGAGGAGGTGGCGTGCAAGTCGACCTGATAGTCCGGCTTTTCAGCTTCGCCGGCACCACGCGATGCCAGGAAGATCAAGTGATTGCGGACCTGCTGCTCGACCCGGCTGCCCGCCGGGGAAAAGCCGACCGAGGCAAGCTTTTCGGTCAAGCCGGAATTTTCCGAATAAAGCGGCCGGACCTGGCAGGCAGAGAGAAAAGCCGCGGAGGCAAGGATCATGGCGATGCCGGCATTGCGAGCCAGCTTGCAAGCGATATCAGACGACAATGTTCACAATCCTTTGGGGAACCACGATGATCTTCTTCGGGGCCTGTCCGTTCAGCGCGTTCTTCACCGCATCCAGATTCAGCACGGCGTCGGTGACGGCATTCTGATCTGCGTCGCGAGAAATTGTCAATTCAGCGCGTTTCTTGCCGTTGATCTGGACCGGCAGGACGACATCGTTTTCGATGACGAGCGTTTCGTCGTATCGCGGCCAGCCGGTCCGGGCAAGCAGCCCGTCATTGCCGAGCGCTGTCCAGCATTCCTCAGCCAGATGCGGCGTCATCGGCGCGACCAGCTGAACGAGGATCTCGGCGGCATTGCGCACCGCTGCGCGATATGTCGCATCACCCTCGCCCGCCGCGACCCTGGTCATCGGCGCCGCCAGCGCGTTGACCAGTTCATAGATTCGGGCGACGGCCTTGTTGAACCAGAGCTTGTCGTAATCGTTCTCGACGGCCTTCAGGGTCCTGTGGGCGGCCTGCGAGATCGACAGTGCTTCCCCCTCGGTCGCCGGCGCAGGCGCGACCGCGGAAAGCGGTTCCGCGGCCTCGGAAATCAACCGCCACAGACGCTGGGTGAAACGATGGGCGCCTTCGACGCCGGCTTCGGACCAGATGACGTCACGCTCCGGTGGGGAGTCGGACAGAACGAAGAAACGGGCGGTATCGGCGCCGTAGGAGGCGATGATATCGTCGGGATCGACGACGTTCTTCTTCGACTTCGACATCTTCTCGATCGAGCCGATGGCGATCTCCTCGCCCGAAGTCAGCAGGAAGGCGCGGCGTTTGCCGTCGAGCTCCTCGATACGGAGGTCGGCCGGCGCCACCCATTCCCGGCTGCTCCCGGCCCCACGGCTATAGGTCTCATGAACCACCATGCCCTGGGTGAAGAGACCCTTGAAAGGCTCGGTGGCGGCGACATGGCCGGTCTCGCGCATGGCGCGGGTGAAGAAGCGGGAATAGAGCAGATGCAGGATCGCATGCTCGATGCCGCCGATATACTGGTCGACCGGCAGCCAACGGTTAGCCGCCTCAGGATCGGTCGGCTTTCCTTCCCAGGGCGCGGTGAAGCGGGTGAAATACCAGCTCGAATCGACGAAGGTGTCCATCGTATCCGTCTCGCGGCGGGCGTCCTTGCCGCAGGTCGGGCAAGAGACATGCCGCCAGGTCGGATGACGGTCGAGCGGATTGCCCGGCTGGTCGAAGGTAACGTCGTCGGGCAGCTTGACCGGCAGGTCTTTCTTCGGCACCGGCACGACGCCGCAATCATCGCAATGGATGACCGGGATCGGGCAGCCCCAATAACGCTGCCGGGAAATGCCCCAGTCGCGCAGACGGAAATTAACCTTGCGCTCGCCCTGCGGCGCATTGCCGAGCGAAGCCGCCGACAGCCGGTCGGCAACGATATTGAAGGCTTCCATGGTCGTCTTGCCGTCGAGGAAGCGCGAATTGATCATCACGCCATCGCCGTCATAGGCTGTGTCGCCGACGGAAAAACTCGCCGCATCGCCATCCCTCGGCATGACCACGGGCACGACCGGCAGGCCGTATTTCCGGGCAAAATCCAGGTCGCGCTGGTCGCCCGAGGGGCAGCCGAAGATCGCGCCGGTGCCATAATCCATCAGCACGAAATTGGCGACATAGACGGGCAGTTCCCAGGAGGGATCGAGCGGATGGCGGACGCGGATGCCGGTATCCATGCCCTTCTTCTCGGCGGTTTCGAGGGCGGCGAGCGAGGTGCCGGCGCGGCGGCACTCCTCGCAGAAGGCCTCGATGTCGGCATTCTTGGCGGCGGCATCCTTCGCCAGCGGATGATCGGCGGCAATCGCCAGGAAGGAGGCGCCGAACAGCGTGTCCGGCCGGGTGGTATAGACCGTGATTTCGGTTTCGCCGGCCGGCGCCGTTTCCGGCACGATCTCCCAGCGGACCGTCAGGCCTTCCGAACGGCCGATCCAGTTCTTCTGCATCAAGCGCACTTTTTCCGGCCACTGGTCGAGCGTATCCAGCGCATCGAGCAGATCCTGGCTGAAATCGGTGATCTTGAAGAACCATTGCGTCAGTTCGCGCTGTTCGACCAGCGCGCCGGACCGCCAGCCGCGGCCGTCGATCACCTGCTCGTTGGCGAGCACGGTGTTGTCGACCGGGTCCCAGTTCACCTTCGACTGCTTGCGGTAGACCAGGCCTTTCTCCAGGAAATCCAGGAAGAGATGCTGCTGGTGCTGGTAATATTCGACGTCGCAGGTGGCGAATTCGCGGCTCCAGTCGAGCGACAGCCCCATGGCCTTCAGTTGCGCCTTCATCGAGCCGATATTCTGGTAGGTCCAGGAGGCCGGATGCACGCCGCGCTCCATGGCGGCGTTCTCTGCCGGCATGCCGAAGGCGTCCCAGCCCATCGGATGCAGCACATTGTAACCGCGGGCGCGCTTGTAGCGGGCGACGACATCGCCCATGGCGTAATTGCGGACATGGCCCATGTGGATGCGCCCCGACGGATAGGGGAACATTTCGAGGACGTAATATTTTTCGCGCGGATCGGAATTGTCGGTCTCGAAGACCTTGTCTTCGTTCCATTTCTGCTGCCAGCGGGGCTCGGCATCGCGCGGATTATAACGTTCGGTGGCCATGTTATTCGAAATTCCGGAAAATCAGGGGAGGTTGGTCGAGACCTTCACCATGAAACCACCGTAGCGTCAAGTTTTGCAGGCGCTGCAAGCGCCCGATCTTCGTTGCGGCCAGGCGATTTCGCGAGAGCGGGTCTTGGCAAGCACAGATTGGCTGGTTAGTTCATTGCCAATCCTTTCATGCTGGTATGTCGAGGCAGAACGATGGAACTTCAAGAGCGGTTGAACGACGTGCGGTCGCGGATCGCGGCTGGTGAACGCCAGGCAGCCCGCGCTGCGGGTTCCGTTCAGCTCGTCGCGGTGTCGAAGACCTTCGAGGCGGAGGCGATCCGCCCGGCCATCGACGCCGGCCAGCGCGTCTTCGGCGAGAACCGGGTGCAGGAGAGCCAGGGCAAGTGGCCGGCGCTGAAGGCCGAACAGCCGGATATCGTGCTGCATCTGATCGGACCGCTGCAATCGAACAAGGCGGCGGATGCGGTGGCGCTTTTCGACGTCATCGAGACGGTGGACCGGGAAAAGATCGCCCGCGCGCTGGCCGAGGAGATGGAGCGGCAGGGCAAGAGGCCGCGGCTCTACGTCCAGGTCAATACCGGGCTCGAGCCGCAGAAGGCCGGCATTGCGCCTGACGACACGCTAGCTTTCGTCACCCTCTGCCGCGACGAGCTCGGTCTTTCCATCGAAGGTCTGATGTGCATTCCGCCGGCGGAGGAAAATCCCGGGCCACATTTCGCCCTGCTGGCAAAGCTCGCGCTCACATGCCGCGTCGAAAAACTGTCGATGGGCATGTCGGGCGACTATGAGACGGCAATCGCCTTCGGCGCCACCAGCGTGCGCGTCGGTTCCGCGATTTTCGGCGCGCGCTGATACTCTGCTTTGGTCGGGCTTCCCGTTCCCCTTCCCGCTGCCTAGATTAATCGAGGCTTGCATTCCTGGGGAGGAGCAGATGCAGAACGGCTATCATCAGGCCTATACGGCCTGGAAACGCGATCCCGAAGCCTTCTGGCGCGAAGCCGCGGCCGATATCGACTGGTTCAAGCCGCCGGAGCGGGTGTTTTCGCCAAATGATGGCGTCTATGGCCGCTGGTTCTCAGGGGCCGAGACCAATACCTGCTATAATTGCCTGGATCGGCATGTCGCTGCCGGACGCGGCGGCGAGACGGCGGTGATCTTCGATAGTGCGATGACCAGCGAGAAGCGCCGTTTTACCTATGACGACGTCCTTGACGAGGTGAAGGCCATCGCCGCGACGCTGGTCGATCTCGGCATCGGCAGTGGCGATCGCGTCATCCTCTATATGCCGATGGTTCCACAGGCGGTGTTTTCGATGCTCGCCTGCGCCCGCATCGGCGCGGTTCACTCCGTCGTTTTCGGTGGTTTTGCCGCCAGCGAGCTTGCCGCCCGCATCGACGATTGCGGTGCGAAGCTGGTGATCACCGCGAGCTGCGGGCTCGAACCCGGCCGCATCGTCGCCTACAAGCCCCTCGTTGACCAGGCGGTCGAGATGGCGCGTTCGAAGCCGGAGCGCTGTCTGGTGCTGCAGCGGCCGGAACTCCGGGCAGATCTCGTCAGCGGCCGCGATCAGGATTTCGAGGCGGCGGTGGCGCAGCATCGCGGCGCCGAGGTCGCCTGTGTTCCGGTCAAGGCGACCGACCCGCTCTACATCCTCTATACCTCCGGCACCACCGGCCAGCCGAAGGGCGTCGTGCGCGATAATGGCGGTCATATGGTCGCGCTCCACTGGTCGATGCGGAATATCTACGGGCTGAAACCGGGCGAGGTCTTCTGGACGGCCTCGGATATCGGTTGGGTCGTCGGACATTCCTATATCGTCTATGCGCCGCTGATTTCAGGCGTCACCACCCTGATCTTCGAGGGTAAACCAATCGGCACGCCGGATGCCGGCGCATTCTGGCGTATCGTGTCCGAATATCAGGTGCGGGTGCTTTTCACGGCGCCGACGGCATTCCGCGCCATCCGGCGGGAGGATGGCGACGGGGAACTGATGCGGCGGTATCCGATGCCGGATCTGCGGGCGCTGTTCCTCGCCGGCGAGAGGGCGGATCCGGAGACGCTGAAATGGGCGGAGCGCATGCTCGCCGTACCCGTCATCGATCACTGGTGGCAGACGGAGACCGGCTGGCCGATCGCCGCCAATCCGCTTGGCCTCGGCGCCCTTCCCGTCAAGCACGGTTCGCCGGCGCTGCCGATGCCCGGCTATGACATCGCCGTGCTCGACGATGCCGGCCATCCGATCGAGCCGGGAACGCTCGGCAATATCGTCATAAAGCTTCCCTTGCCGCCCGGCTGCCTGCCGACCCTCTGGAACGCGGACGACCGTTTCCGGTCGGCCTATCTCGACGAGTTTCCCGGCACCTACAAGACCGCCGATGCCGGCTATGTCGATGAGGACGGTTATCTGTTCATCATGTCGCGCACCGACGACATCATCAATTGCGCCGGTCATCGGCTTTCGACCGGGGCGATGGAGGAAGTCTGCGCCCGTCATCCCGATGTCGCCGAATGCGCGGTGATCGGGGTGATCGACAGGTTGAAGGGCCAGGTGCCGTGCGGTTTCCTGGTGCTGAAACGGAATGTTTCCCGCGAGGTGACGGCGATCGAATCAGAGGTGGTGGCGATGATTCGCGATCAGATCGGGCCTGTCGCCGCCTTCAAGATGGCCATCACCGTTAACCGATTGCCGAAGACACGCTCCGGCAAGATCCTGCGCGGCACGATGCAGAAAATCGCCGACGGCATACCCTGGAAAATGCCCGCAACCATCGATGATCCAACGGTTTTGGAGGAAATCGCCGAGGCGTTGCGCGGGCGCGGTCTGGGCTCTCTGCCGATGTGAAATTAAACATTCCGCAAGCCTAATTGAGGAATTGTTAACCATGTGATGCAAGGGTTTGTTAACGGCAAGGGCTTGCATAGCAGGCTTTGCATGACGCGGTCGCCGTTACCGGCCTGCTGCATAATTCCTTAAATCGGAATCGATTTAAGGACAAAATTATGCAGCAGTTGAAGTGCTGCAGCGTCCTTTGCGCGTCTGAAAAAACGCGCGGCGCTGTGGTCCGGAATGCCCTTTCTCCCAAGATTGTGGAACGGATCATGACAAGCATCCTTACCAACAACGCTGCCATGGCAGCGCTGCAGACTTTGCGCGGCGTAAACGACGGCCTCAAGGACACCCAGGGTCGCGTTTCCTCGGGTTATCGTGTCGAAAAGGCGGCTGACAATGCCGCCTACTGGTCGATTGCCACGACCATGCGTTCTGACAACAAGGCACTTTCGGCCGTCTCCGATGCGCTCGGTCTCGGCGCGGCCAAGGTCGATACCGCCTATTCGGCCATGGACAGCGCGCTCGACGTCGTCAGCGACATCAAGGCCAAGATTGTTGCCGCCACGGAAAAAGGCGTCGACAAGACCAAGATCCAGCAGGAACTCGACCAGCTGCAGGAGCAGCTGCTCAGCATTGCCCAATCGGCGTCTTTCTCCGGTGAAAACTGGGTCGCCGGCGCTGATGGTACGAAGAGCGTGGTTTCCTCCTTCGTGCGCGACGGCAGCAACGCCGTTTCGGTGAAGATGACGGACTATGTGCTCGATTCAGGCTCGCTCGGAAACGTGCTTTTCGGCATGACGAGCACGGGTGCGATCGAGACGAGCAGCGGTATCATCGGTACCGCCTTCAACGGAACCTATGGCGGCACCGTCATCGTCATGGCGTCGATCTACGATCTCGACATTACCGGCTTCACCCAGGGCCAGCTCGACGCAGCCTTGACCGGCGTCGAACTGGTTCTTGGCGCCATGACTGCCGCCGGCTCGGCGCTCGGCTCGATCTCGACCCGGATCCAGCTACAGGAAAATTTCGTCAACGGGCTTCACGATTCGATCGACTCCGGCGTTGGCCGCCTGGTCGATGCCGATATGGAAGAGGAATCAAGCAGGCTCTCGGCGTTGCAGACGCAGCAGCAGCTCGCCGTCCAGTCGCTGTCGATCGCCAACAGCTCGGCGCAGAACATCCTCACCCTGTTCCGCAGCTAAACCGACAGGCAATCCGCAACAAAAAACCCCGCCGATCAGCTCATATCGGCGGGGTTTTTCATGAGATCGTCGATCTCTCAGTACTGATCGTCGTCGTCTTCGTCCTTCGGCGCCGAGCGCAGCGAACTCAGCTTGCGGAAGACGGCGTCGGCGTCGATTTCCTTTTCCTTTTCTTCCTCGCGCTCGTAGCTCGGGCTCAGGCGCTCGGTTTCCTGGGCCGATTGCAGCGTCGCGCCAAGCTCGGCGGCGGTCGGCAGCGGCCGGCCCTTGGAAGCCTTCTCCACTTCCATGTCGAGATCGATTTGGCTGCAGAGGCCGAGCGTTACAGGATCCATCGGCGCCAGGTTGGCGGAGTTCCAGTGGGTGCGCTCGCGGATCTGCTCGATCGTCGATTTCGTGGTGCCGACGAGGCGGGAAATCTGCGCGTCCTTCAGCTCCGGATGGTTGCGAACGAGCCAGAGAATGGCGTTCGGACGGTCCTGACGCTTGGAAACCGGCGTATAACGCGGGCCGCGGCGCTTGGATTCCGGCACGCGCACCTTGGGTTCGGAAAGCTTCAGCTTGTGGTTCGGATTGGCTTCGGCGCGGGCGATCTCGTCGCGGGAGAGCTGTCCGGTCGAGATCGGATCGAGGCCCTTGATGCCCTGCGCGGCTTCACCGTCGGCGATCGCCTTGACCTCGAGCGGATGCAGTTTGCAGAACTGCGCGATCTGATCGAAAGACAGTGCCGTGTTGTCGACAAGCCAGATGGCGGTCGCCTTCGGCATGAGCAGTGTTTGAGCCATGGATATAGTCCTTCTATCGTCCGCGCCGGTCGCGGTCCGTGGATTGTCACCACAATGTCCGGGAAATATGCCGCTATATAACCGCACTGTCGCAGAATTGCAATTCTTCCGAAATGAAATGACCTTTGTCTAATTGCCGCCACGATGCGAGCTGCTATGAATTGCCGTGATTTGAAATCCGGGCCCTAAACCCACGCGGCCCGTCGCATGTTCCATGAGGAGGAGTTGCATGTCGGAGAAGATCTATCCGGTCACGAAGCCGGTGAAGGCGCGCGCCCTGATCGATAAGGAAAAGTACCTGAAATGGTACGAGGAAAGCGTCGAGAACCCGGACAAGTTCTGGGGCAAACACGGTAAGCGGATCGACTGGTTCAAGCCCTATACCAAAGTCAAGAACACGTCCTTTACCGGCAAGGTCTCGATCAAGTGGTTCGAAGACGGGCAGACCAACGTCTCCTATAATTGCATCGACCGCCATCTGAAGACCAATGGCGACCAGGTGGCGATCATCTGGGAAGGCGACAATCCCTATATCGACAAGAAGGTCACCTATAACGAGCTCTACGAACATGTCTGCCGGATGGCGAACGTGTTGAAGAAGCACGGCGTCAAGAAGGGCGATCGCGTCACCATCTATATGCCGATGATCCCGGAAGCGGCTTACGCGATGCTCGCCTGCGCCCGCATCGGCGCGGTGCATTCGGTGGTCTTCGGCGGCTTCTCGCCCGAAGCGCTCGCCGGGCGTATCGTCGACTGCGAATCCACCTTCGTCATCACCTGCGACGAAGGTCTTCGCGGCGGCAAGCCGGTGCCGCTGAAGGACAATACCGATACGGCGATCCATATCGCCGCCCGCCAGCATGTGCATGTCAGCAAGGTGCTGGTCGTGCGCCGCACCGGCGGCAAGACCGGCTGGGCGCCGGGCCGCGATCTCTGGCATCACCAGGAGATCGCCACGGTGAAGCCGGAATGCCCGCCGGTGAAGATGAAGGCGGAAGATCCGCTGTTCATTCTCTATACGTCAGGTTCAACAGGCAAGCCGAAGGGCGTGCTGCACACGACCGGCGGTTATCTCGTCTATGCGGCGATGACGCATGAATATGTCTTCGACTACCATGACGGCGACGTCTACTGGTGTACGGCCGATGTCGGCTGGGTCACCGGCCACTCCTATATCGTCTATGGGCCGCTCGCCAACTGCGCGACGACGCTGATGTTCGAGGGCGTGCCGAACTTCCCCGACCAGGGCCGTTTCTGGGAAGTCATCGACAAACACAAGGTCAACATCTTCTATACCGCGCCGACGGCGATCCGCTCGCTGATGGGGGCCGGCGACGACTTCGTCACCCGTTCCTCGCGTTCGTCGCTGCGCCTGCTCGGCACTGTGGGCGAACCGATCAACCCGGAAGCCTGGGAGTGGTATTACAATGTCGTCGGCGACAAGCGCTGCCCGGTCATCGATACCTGGTGGCAGACGGAAACCGGCGGCCACATGATCACGCCGCTGCCCGGCGCCATCGATCTGAAACCCGGCTCGGCGACCGTGCCGTTCTTCGGCATCAAACCGCAGCTGGTCGACAATGAGGGCAAGGTGTTGGAGGGTGCTGCCGACGGCAATCTCTGCATCACCGACAGCTGGCCGGGCCAGATGCGTACCGTCTATGGCGATCACGAACGTTTCATCCAGACCTATTTCTCCACCTACAAGGGGAAATATTTCACCGGCGACGGCTGCCGGCGCGATGACGACGGCTATTACTGGATCACCGGCCGTGTCGACGACGTGCTCAACGTCTCCGGCCACCGGCTCGGCACCGCGGAGGTCGAATCCGCGCTCGTCTCGCACAATCTGGTGTCGGAAGCCGCCGTCGTCGGTTATCCCCACCCGATCAAGGGCCAGGGCATCTACTGCTATGTGACGCTGATGGCCGGCCACGAAGGAACGGACACGCTTCGCCAGGACCTGGTGAAACATGTGCGTGCCGAAATCGGCCCGATCGCCGCACCCGACAAGATCCAGTTTGCGCCCGGCTTGCCGAAGACCCGCTCCGGCAAGATCATGCGCCGCATCCTGCGCAAGATCGCCGAAGACGATTTCGGCGCGCTCGGCGATACCTCGACGCTCGCCGATCCGGCCGTCGTCGACGATTTGATCGCCAACCGGCAGAACAAGGCGACTGCTTAAACAACAAGGCCGTTCCCTCTTGTTGGAGCGGCCTCAGTTTGTTGACAAAGTCTCCTCCGTCATGCTCGGCCTTGTGCCGAGCATCTGACCACTGCAATTGTTTGACAGGAAAGCATTTATTTTCAGATACTTAATTGGACGTGGGTAGATCCTCGGCACAAGGCCGAGGATGACGTCGCCGGTTTTGCAGGGGTTTGTCAGTAGCCTGAAGCCGCTCCTTTGTTGGAGCGGTCTTATTTTTCCGCGCGGGAAATGCCGTTGCTTTTGAGCGGCGCTCTGGCTCCCGGCGCGGCATCAGAAATCGATCGCCCGGCCATTGATCTCGTAATCGCCGAAGCGGGCCGGCTCGGCGCCGCCGCGGCCGCCGGTTTCCGGCGGCAGCTCCAGCGGCTTCTGGTTTTTTCGCCGCTCCTCGGCTTCGGCAAGCGCGCGTTTGGCAGCCGGGGACAGCATCTTTCGCGGCGGCGATGCCTCGGCCGTCGGCGTTTCACTATTGTCGTTATCGGCGTCCTGCATGGCATCTCCTGCCGGAAAATATTGAAAATGGCTGGTGAATAACCAAATCATAATGCGCCGGTGCCGGGATTGAAAGCTTGTCACGGCGAATCGGAGATGGAGATCCGCAATGAACCTCGTCCGCACTGCCATGTTGCTCGCCTTCATGACGGCGCTTTTCATGGTTGTCGGCTTTCTGATCGGCGGTCGCGCCGGCATGATGATTGCCTTCGTCATCGCCGCCGGCATGAATTTCTTCTCCTATTGGAATTCCGACCGCATGGTGCTTTCGGCCTATCGCGCCCAGCAGGTCGATGAGCGCAACGCGCCGGAATTCTTTGCGATCGTGCGTGATCTCGCCCGTAATGCCGGCCTGCCGATGCCGAGGGTCTATCTCTACGACAGCCCGCAGCCGAATGCCTTCGCCACCGGCCGCAATCCCGACAACGCAGCCGTCGCCGCCTCGACCGGCCTGCTCCAGGCATTGTCTCCCGAGGAAGTCGCCGGCGTGATGGCGCATGAGCTCGCCCATATCCAGAACCGCGACACGCTGACGATGACGATCACGGCAACGCTTGCCGGGGCGATCTCGATGCTCGGCAACTTCGCCTTCTTCTTCGGCGGCAACCGTGAAAACAACAACAATCCCCTCGGTTTCGTCGGCGTCCTCGTCGCGATGATCGTGGCGCCGCTTGCCGCCATGCTGGTGCAGATGGCGATCAGCCGGACGCGCGAATATTCTGCCGACCGCCGCGGCGCCGAAATCTGCGGCAATCCGCTCTGGCTCGCTTCCGCGCTCGGCAAGATCGCGCGGGGTGCTGCCCATGTGCCGAACGAGGATGCCGAGCGCAACCCGGCAACCGCGCATATGTTCATCATCAATCCGCTCTCCGGCGAACGCATGGACAATCTGTTTTCCACGCATCCGAACACCGAAAACCGCATCGCTGCGCTGCAGGACATGGCGCAGGGCGGCATGAACGTCTCGACGCCGCCGGTTCGGGCTGCTAATCCGTCGCGCAAATCGCGCTCTGTTCCGGATACGGGTCTTGGTCGCGGTGGTTCGCAACCGCCAAAAGGTCCATGGTCTTGAATTCAGACGGCACGAAGAAACCATTCCGCAAGCATAAGCCCGCCACCGAGCGATCCGCGCCTGTAAAGCCGGGCATGCAGGCTCGGGCTGCAGCGGCAAAAATTCTCGCCGCCGTCGTCGATCGCAAACTGCCGCTCGACGGCGCTCTCGATCATGAACACGGCAATCCGGCCTACCGGGCACTTGGCGAGAGCGACCGGGCGCTGGTCCGCGCCATCCTGAACACGACGCTGCGCCATCTGCCGCGCATCGATGCCGCCATTGCAGCGCTGCTGGAATCGCCGCTGCCGGAAGGGGCACGGGCGCTGCACCACGTGCTGGCAATCGGGGCGGCGCAGATCCTCTATCTCGACGTGCCGGATCATTCGGCTGTCGATCTTGCCGTCGAGCAGGCCAATCAGGATCCGCGCAACCGGCGTTTCGCCAAACTGGTCAACGCCGTTCTTCGCCGGCTCGGCCGCGAGAAGAATGAGCTGCTCGCCGAGATCGGCAAGGTCGCGCCGATGCCGGCCTGGTTCATTGCCAGGCTGGAAAAAGCCTATGGCCGGGAGGCGGCGCTGGCCATTTCGGAATCCCAGCTCCAACCGGCCGCAATCGATCTGACCGTCAAGTCGGACGCGGAAGGCTGGGCAAAGCGGCTGAACGGCATTGTCCTTCCCACCGGCGGCGTGCGGCTTGCCGCCTTCGATGGCGGCATCCCGTCGCTCGAAGGCTTCGACGAGGGCGCGTGGTGGGTGCAGGATGCGGCTGCGAGTATCCCGGCCAGGCTTTTCGGCGATCTCTCGGGCAAACGCGCCGCCGATCTCTGCGCCGCACCCGGCGGCAAGACGGCGCAGCTCATTCTTGCCGGCGGCGCGGTCACGGCACTCGACCAATCGGAAAACCGGCTGAGACGGCTGCGGTCGAATCTCGACCGGCTCGACCTGAAAGCGGAGACAATTGCGGCGGATCTGACGACATTCGAGCCGGCCGAGCGTTTCGATGCGATCCTGCTCGATGCCCCCTGCTCTTCCACCGGCACGACACGCCGGCACCCCGACGTGTTGTGGACCAAGGGGCCGGAGGATATCGCCAGGCTGGCGGCGCTGCAGGAGCGGCTGCTGCGTCATGCGCTGACATTGCTGAAGCCTGATGGAACGCTGGTTTTTTCGAATTGTTCGCTGGATCCTGCCGAAGGCGAGGAGGTCGTCGCCCGCGTTCTGGCCGATACGGATGGGATCGAGCGCGTTCGGATCGATGCCGGCGACTGGTGCGGCCTGGAAGCGGCGATCACGCCGCTCGGCGAATTCCGCACGCTTCCCACCATGCTGAAAATGCCCGATGGCATCGCCTCAGGCCTCGACGGCTTTTATGCCGCCGTACTGCGGCGCGTGGCCTGATTGCGGGCCACGCACGTCGCGACAGATCCGCCCACGCAAGACGCTTCACATCCCCGCGTGACTCGGATGAAACAACGGTAATTTGCGTATATTCGAACATTGTTACGAATTAATTCATTGCGGGCGATGAAATCGACCGCTTTTCACCTATTCTTAACCACGAGGGTCAATAGACAATAGAATATGCAGTCCGGTCGGCGTTTTGCGAGCATGTATGTTCGGGAGGCTTGGCGGCGCGCCTTGCGCCGCGTCGCGTTGCTGCGCCTAAAACTCTTCCGCCATTCGATCAACGTGCCCGAACGTCTAATCGTCGCGCCGACCGATCTCCGCAGCATCGATTCGCATGTGGCCGACGAGATCCTCAACGGACGGTTTCTCCTGGCCGGGCGCATGCTGGAAACGGGTGGAAAGTCACCCTTCACCTTTACCCTGCCGTCGCGCCCCTTCGCGATCCGCCTTCACAGCTTCGGCTGGCTGCGGCATATGCGGGCGAACAAGACGGAGCGCGGTTCGGCCGCCGCACGCGCGATCGTCGACGGCTGGCTTTCCGTCCATGCCGGCCGCATGGAGGGCATTGCATGGGAGGTCGACGTCACCGCCCAGCGCGTCATCGCCTGGCTCTCGCATTCGCCGGTGGTGCTGCAGAATGCCGATCGCGGCTTCTATCGCCGCTTCATGAAGTCGCTGGCGTTTCAGGTGCGGTTCCTAAACCGCATGGCGCCCTATACGCTTGGCGGCCTGGAGCTGTTTCGGCTGCGTATCGCGCTCGCCATGGCCTCCGTCGCCATGCCTGTCCGTGCATCGACGCTCAGAAGGGCGGCGCAAGCGCTCGACCGCGAATTCGATAGCCAGATTCTGCCGGATGGCGGCCATATCTCGCGCAATCCGCGCGTCGGCCTGGAATTGCTGCTCGATCTGCTGCCGCTGAGACAAACCTATGTCAATCTCGGCCATGACCTGCCGCAGAAGCTGATCTCCGGTATCGACCGCATATATCCGGCATTGCGGTTCTTTCGCCATCAGGATGGAGATCTGGCGCTGTTCAACGGGGCGACCTCGACGCTGGCAAACGAGCTGATCTCCGTGCTCAGATATGACGAGACCGCCGGCCAGCCGTTCAAGGCCTTGCCGCAGTCACGTTATCAGCGGCTTTCCGGGGGAAAGACAGTCATCATTGCCGATGCCGGCACAACGCCTTCTGGAGGCGGGCTGCGGACCGTGCATGCCGGCAGCCTCTCCTTCGAAATGTCGTCCGGCCGCCACCGCTTCATCGTCAATTCCGGCTCGCCGAAATTCGCCGGGCACCGCTATGTCCAGATGGCGCGCACGACGGCGGCGCATTCGACCGTCATCCTCAACGACACCTCGTCCAGCCGCTTTTCGCCTTCGCCCTTCCTCAATCACGCGATCACCGAACCGGTCAGGATCGTCGCCGTCGAGCGTGCCGAAACGGAAGACGGACGCGACGGCATCAAGCTCAGCCATGACGGCTATCTCAAGGCCTTCGGCGTGGTGCACGAACGTGAGCTGACACTCAATGCCGCAGGCTCGATCGTGACCGGCCACGACAGGCTTGTCGTCCGGGAAGGATATCAGCATGACGAGCCCCTGAAGGCCGTCGCCCGTTTTCATATCCATCCCTCCATCGTCCTGCATCAAAGCGACGGGGAGTCCGTGCTGCTGACGGCGCCGGACGGCGAAAGCTGGCTGTTTTCCGCGCCCGGCAATGAAGTGCTGATCACCGAGGACATCTTCTTTGCCGACAGCTCCGGCATTTGCGGTTCGGACCAGATCGAAATCGACTTCGATCTTGCCGAGAAGACGGAAATCCGCTGGTTTTTGTCCCGCAAGGGATAGCACCTGTTTGCGCGGCGGCGAAGCTGTGCTAACGCGGCCTCACAATGCGAGCGTCCTGGAGCAGGATGGTCTTAGGCCCAGCTCGGCCTGAAATCCGAATCCTCCTCTAAACCAAGCGGATGTCTCCCGAAGCCCGAACGGAGAAGGTTTCATGGCCGTCACTTCCAAGAAGATCCCCGCCCCCGACAAGGTCGAAATCAAGACCGCCCTCCTCTCCGTCTTCGACAAGACCGGGATCGTCGAACTCGCCCAGGCACTGTCTGCCAGAGGCGTGCGGCTGCTGTCGACCGGTGGCACCTACCAGGCGATCGCCGCCGCCGGCCTTGCAGTCACCGATGTCTCCGAGATCACCGGCTTTCCCGAGATCATGGACGGACGGGTCAAGACGCTGCATCCGACGGTGCATGGCGGCTTGCTGGCGATCCGTGACGATGGGGAACACCAGGAGGCGATGAAACAGCACGGTATCGAGGCCATCGACCTCGCCGTCATCAACCTCTATCCTTTCGAAGAAGTGCGCGCGGCCGGCGGCGATTATCCGACAACCGTCGAGAATATCGATATCGGCGGCCCGGCGATGATCCGCGCATCAGCCAAGAACCATGCCTATGTGACGATCCTGACCGATCCCAGTGATTATGCCGAGTTCACGGCGCAGCTTTCCGCAGATGGCGGCAAGACGGCCTATGCCTTCCGCCAGCGCATGGCCGCGAAGGCCTATGCCCGCACCGCGGCCTATGACGCTGTGATTTCCAACTGGTTCGCGGAAGCGCTGTCGATCGACACGCCGCGTCACCGCGTTATCGGCGGTGCTTTGAAGGAAGAGATGCGCTACGGTGAAAACCCGCACCAGAAGGCCGCCTTCTACGTGACCGGCGAGAAGCGCCCGGGTGTTTCGACGGCTGCCCTGCTTCAGGGCAAGCAGCTTTCCTACAACAACATCAACGATACCGATGCCGCCTACGAGCTGGTCGCCGAATTCCTGCCCGAGAAGGCACCGGCTTGCGCCATCATCAAGCATGCCAATCCCTGTGGCGTCGCCACCGGATCGAGCCTGGTCGAGGCCTATCAGCGGGCGCTAGCCTGCGATAGCGTTTCCGCCTTCGGCGGCATCATCGCATTCAACCGGACGCTGGATGCCGAAACGGCCGAGGAGATTGTCAAGCTCTTCACCGAAGTGATCATCGCCCCCGATGTTACCGAGGAAGCGAAGGCGATCGTCGCCCGCAAGCCGAACCTGCGGCTGCTCTCCGCCGGCGGCCTGCCCGATCCGCGCGCCGCGGGCCTGACGGCGAAGACCGTTTCCGGCGGCCTGCTGGTCCAGAGCCGCGACAATGGCATGGTCGAGGATCTGGAGCTCAAGGTCGTCACAAAGCGTGCGCCGACGGCGCAGGAGCTTGAGGACATGAAGTTCGCCTTCAAGATCGGCAAACACGTGAAATCGAACGCCGTGGTCTATGCTAAGGACGGCCAGACGGCCGGCATCGGCGCCGGACAGATGAGCCGCGTCGATTCCGCCCGCATCGCGGCGCTGAAAGCCGAAGAGGCCGCCAAGGCGCTTGGCCTTGCGACCCCGATGACGCATGGTTCGGCAGTGGCTTCAGAAGCCTTCCTGCCGTTTGCCGACGGTCTTCTGTCGATGATCGCCGCAGGAGCGACGGCGGTGATCCAGCCGGGCGGCTCGATGCGCGACCAGGAGGTCATCGATGCCGCCGACGAACATGGCATCGCCATGGTCTTTACCGGCATGCGCCATTTCCGGCACTAATTGGGCGTCTATGCCCGATCCGCCGGATAGGGCGTGCGGACGAGCAGCACCAGGCCGCTGGCGAGAAACAGGATCAGCGTTGCCATTCCGAGCCGCGGTGATCCGCTCAGATAGGTCATCAGCGAGAAGAGCAGCGTCGCCATGAAACTCGTGGCGCGCCCCGAAAGCGCGTAGATGCCGAAGTAGCGGCCGGCTTCTTCAGGGCTGACGCTGCGGGCGAGATAGGAGCGCGACGAAGCCTGAACCGGCCCGAAGGCGAACCCGATCAACAGGCCGTAAAGGATATAGGCTTTTTCCGCGGCGGTGCCGAAGAGGCCGCCGGAATCCGCCGTCGGCAGCGGCAGAAGGCCGAACAGCGTGTAGCCCGGCCCTGTCGAAATGATGCCGATGGTGGCGAGAAGCAGCATGGTGAGGCTGATGACGACGGTCACCTTCGAACCGACACCCTTGTCGATGCGGCCGGCGATCAGGCAGCCAAAGATTGCGACGACGTTCAGGATGATGCCGTAAATGCCGATCTCGATCGTCGCCCAACCGAACATGCCGGCGGCGAAAATGCCGCCGAGGATCAGTAGGCCGTTGACGCCGTCCTGGTAGATCATACGGGCGATAAGAAACCTCAGGATGCCGCGGCGCTCCTTGAGTTCGGCAAGCGTGTTTTTCACTTCCCGCAGGCCGGCGCGGACGGCGGTGCCGAAGGGAAGGCCCCTGCCGACATCCGGCGTGAAGAAAAACATCGGCAGGATGAAGATCAGATACCAGACGGCCGAGATCGGCCCGGTGATGCGTGCATCCTCTCCGGTCCGAGGATCGAGGCCGAACAGCGGATCGAGTCCAAGGATGGTCTTGCCGCTCTCCGGGCTCGCCGCCAAAAGCGTGACGACGGCGATGAGCACGATGATGCCGCCGAGATAACCGAGCCCCCAAGCGGTGTTGGAGAGCTTGCCGACCTCGTGCTTGGCCACGAGTCGCGGCATCATCGAATCGTTGAAGACGATCGAAAACTCCGCCGAGATCGAGGCGAGGATCATGAAAATGACGGGATAAACAACGGGCGAGCCGGGGGCTGCGAACCACAGGCAGAAAAGGCTGACGATCTTGATGATCGCGAAAAAGCCGATCCAGGGTTTGCGGGCGCCCGACTGGTCGGCGATCGAGCCGAGGATGGGCGAGAGCAGGGCGATGATCACCGAGGAGATCGTCGCCATGTTGCTCCACGTCGTCTGCGCGGAAACCGGGTCGTCGGTCAGGCGGGATACGAAATAGGGTCCGAAGATGAAGGTGGTGACCACGGTAAAGAAGGGCTGGGCTGCCCAATCGAAGAACATCCACCCCCAGATGCCCTTCTCCGTGGCCTTCGGCGGCCGCGTTCCTGTCCAATCGATGCGATTCAACATCCGCTCCTTTTTCGCGGACTGTCTCACCTCACCCGGTCGCGCGCAAGATCGGTCAGGATACCTGCGGCAACGGTAATGCGCGCAAGGTTGGGATCGCCGCCGTCGCTGAGGCTCGAAAGCTCTTCGACGATCCGGTTGATGCGGATGCGATCCTGGGCATGCCAGGCCTGAACGGGGAGCTTTTCCTTGCCGTGATCGGACAGCGCCGAGATGACGATATCGCGTCTTGCGCTGGCGATCTGGTCGATGCTGCGGGCAAGCGCCAGGTTCTCGTAATGGTCGGAGGTGAGGATCCGCCCGCCCGCCGCCAGCAGCCTGGCAATCCGGAAAGTCTGCGACACCGCGAAGTAGTTTTCGGCGGCACGCACCAGCGGCTCTCCGGTGCGTTCTGCAATCTGCATGATTTCAGGCACCAGCGCGAAGCTCTGGAGGTTGGCGATCTCGGCCGCGAGCTTTTCCGGCACGCCCGATTGGGCGTATTCGGCCTGGCGCGCCGCTGCATCGCCGGCCGATTGTTCGGCGAAGGCGGGCCGCAGTTTTTTCAGCGCAGCCTGCAGCCGGCTAATCACCTCGGCCATATCGGCCTTGGTCATGCCGGTCTTCAGGAGCAGGCGCGTCAATACGGTAAAGCTATGGCTGATTTCCTCGTAGATACGGTTCTGCATCTCGCCCGATATTTTGCCGTCGAGCGCATCCGTCTCGGCCCAGAGCCGGGTCAGGTCGAAACCGTCGCGGGCGACGATTGCGGCGCGCACCACTTCCGATGCCGAAGCCGCCGTCGCGTCCATCATCGCAACGGTGAAGCTCGGCCCGCCGCGGTTGATCGCTTCGTTGGCAAGCACCGTCGCGACAATTTCGCGCTTCAGCCGGTGACCGGCGATATCGCCGGCGTTCGACTTCTGCATTTTGATGGGGAAATAATTCAAAAGCGTCGCGGTAAAATAGGGATCGTCCGGCAGATCGCTGGCGGCCAGCGCATCGAAGAGCACGATCTTGGCATAGGATACCAGCACACCGATTTCCGGCCGCGTCAGCGGCTTGCCGGCGGCATAGCGTTCGGCCAGCGTCTGCTCGTCCGGCAAAGTCTCGACCTTGCGGTTCAACTGACCGGCGCCCTCGAGCACGCTCATGAAACGGCCAAGCTCCAGACCATTGGCGGTGCCCTTGCGTTCGGTCAGCGAGATCGCCAGCGACTGCAGATAGTTGTTGCGCAGCACCAGGCTCGCCACTTCGCCGGTCATCGAAGACAGAAGCTGGTCGCGTTTTGCCCGCGTCAGACGGCCGTCATGCATGGCGGCGGCCAGTGCGATCTTGATGTTGACTTCGACGTCCGAGGTGTTGACGCCAGCCGAGTTGTCGATGGCGTCGGAGTTGCAGCGCCCGCCGTTGAGACCATAGGCGATGCGGCCTTTCTGGGTGACGCCGAGGTTTGCGCCCTCACCGATCACCTTGGCGCGCACCTCCGCAGCCGTCACGCGGATCGGGTCGTTGGCGCGGTCGCCGACTTCGGCGTCGGTTTCGGACGGCGCTTTCACATAGGTGCCGATGCCGCCGAACCAGAGCAGGTCGACCGGGCTTTTCAGGATCGCCGTGATGATCTCAAAAGGCGTGGCGACTGATTTGTCGATGCCGATCGCGGCCACCGCTTCCGGTGTCAGCGTGACCGATTTCATCGCACGGGAAATGATCATCGCCCCCTTGGAGAGCACGCTTTTGTCGAAATCCTGCCAGCTCGAGCGCGGCAGGTCGAAGAGCCGCTGGCGCTCGGCAAGCGTCTTTTCCATATCGGGATCGGGATCGATAACGATATCGCGGTGATCGAAGGCGGCTATCAGCCGGATCTTCGGAGAGAGCAGCATGCCGTTGCCGAAAACGTCGCCCGACATGTCGCCGACGCCGGCAACGGTGAAGGGCGTCGTCTGGATGTCGATGTCCATTTCACGGAAATGGCGTTTGACGGTTTCCCAGGCGCCGCGGGCAGTGATGCCCATCTTCTTATGGTCGTAACCGGCCGAGCCGCCGGAGGCGAAGGCATCGTCCAGCCAGAAACCGGCTTCCTGCGCAAGCGCATTGGCGGTGTCGGAGAAGGTCGCGGTGCCCTTGTCGGCGGCGACCACGAAATAGGGATCGTCACCATCGAGCCTGACCGTATCCTTCGGCGGTACGATCTCGGCGCCCGATATATTGTCGGTGATCGACAGCAGCGTGCGGATATAGGTCTTGTAAGCCTCGCGGCCGGCATTGAAGATCTCGTCGCGGCTGCCGCCGACGGGGAGCTTTTTCGGATAAAAGCCGCCCTTGGCGCCGACCGGCACTATGACCGCGTTCTTCACCTGCTGGGCCTTGACGAGGCCGAGCACCTCGGTGCGGTAATCCTCGGCGCGATCCGACCAGCGCAGACCCCCGCGCGCCACCTTGCCGAAGCGCAGGTGCACGCCTTCGACCTCGACGCCATAGACGAACATTTCGCGGAAGGGTTTCGGCTGCGGCAGCCCGTCGACCAGGTGCGGATCGAGCTTGAAGGCCAGCATCGGCTTCGGCGAGCCATCCGGGTTCCTCTGGAAATAATTGGTGCGCAGCGTCGCATCGACGATATTGACGTAGCGGCGCAGGATGCGGTCGTCGTCGAGGCTCGGCACCTCGGCAAGCTCGGTTTCGATCGCCTGGTGCAGGTCGGCCAGCTTCTTGATGCGGACCTTTTCGGAAAGCTTGGTATCGAGGGTGTCGTGGAACAGCCGGAAGATGGCGGCCGCGACACCGGGATATTTGTCGAGCGTGGTGGCGATATAATCCTGCGAATAGGCGATGCCGGCCTGGCGGAGATAACGGGCATAGGCGCGCAGTACGTTCGTCTCGCGCGCCGAGAGCCCGGCCGAGAGGATCAGCCGGTTGAAGCTGTCATTGTCGATCGTGCCGGCGAAGGCGGCGACGAAGGCTTCCTCGAGAGGGGCGCCGTAACGCTGCAGATCGATGTCGCCGCCGTTGCGGGCCTCGAGCTCCATATCGTGCAGCACGACGAGTTTCGTTTCTCCGTCCGCGGCCGGTACGTCGATGTCGAAGGTGCGTTCGCTGACGACATTGAAGCCGAGATTCTCAAGAAGCGGCACGCGGCGCGACAGCGCCAGCTGGCCGCCGGCGTGGAAGATCTTCAGCGAGAGGGTCCGGCCCTCATCTTCCTGGCGATGGTAGAACTGAATGCGAAGCGGCTCGCCTGCGGCGCAGGCGCCGATATCGGCGAGGTCGGCCACGGTTTCTTCAGGCGTGAAGGAATCCTGGAAGGCCTGGTCGACGGAGATTTTCGGCGCCTTGGGTCCGGCCAGCGCCTCGAAACGATCGTCCCAACGGGCGGTGATCTCGCGGATCACCTGCTCGAGCTTTGCCTGGGGAATGCGCGGCGTCTTGCCGCCGGAGCGGCCGATAATGAAATGCACGCGCGCCACGCCGCCTTCCGGGAAAGCCGGGTAATAGGCGGAGACACGACCGTCATAGACCGTCTTCAGATAGGTGCCGATCCGCTCGCGGACGATCGAGTCGTATTCCTCGCGCGGCACATACACGATCACCGAGACGAAGCGGTCGAAATGGTCGATGCGCGGCAGGACACGCACGCGCGGACGGTCGGCGAGGTCATTGATCTGCTCGGCAAAACTGGCAAGCAGCGTGGTGTCGATCTGGAAAAGGTCGTCGCGCGGATAGGATTCCAGCGTGTTGTCGAGCATGCGGCCGGAATGGCTCATCGGGTCGAAGCCGAAATGCTCCTTCACCTTCTCGATCTTGGAACGCAGCAGCGGGATTTCAGAGGCGAGCGACGTATAGGCCGTCGAGGTGAAAAGCCCGACGATGCGCAGCTCGCCGGTGACGTTGCCGTTTGCGTCGAAGCGTTTGACGCCGACATAATCCATATAGGCCCGGCGATGGACGATGGATTTCACATTCGCCTTGGTGACGATCAGGAAGTCGGGGCCGTCGAGGAAGGCAAGAATTTCAGGCGTCGTCGTCACGGCATCCTTGCCGGTGCGCAGCACCAGAACATCAGGGTTGGAGAGCATGCCGAGGCCCGCACCCTTGTCTCGCTCGACCTTGGCGTCGGCACCCTTGCCGGAATAGACATATTCACGCATCCCGAGGAACGTGAAATTCTCGTCGCGCAGCCATGTCAGGAAGGCGACGGCTTCATCGCGATCGGCCTTCTTCCGGCTGGCGCCATTGGCTGAAAGCTCGGCGATCACGCCGTCGATCTTGGAAAGCATCGGCTTCCAGTCGGAGACCGACAGACGGACCTGTTCGAGCACGGTTTCGACGCGTTTGACGAGATCTGCGGCCTGGGCGGAATTGAGCGGTGCGATATGGAGCTGGATATGGCTGACGCGGCTGGCCGGGTCGCTCGGGTGATCGGCGGAATAGAGCGCAGGCGCCTTGCCCTTCTCCATGACCAGGATGGGATGCACGGCCATGAACAGGTCGCGATAGGTGCTCGTCACCTCACCCATGACCGACTCAAACAGGAAAGGCATGTTCCGGTCGGTGACCGAAAGCACCGACACGGCAGTGCCGTCAGGGGTCACATCGGCAATGGTGTCGATGCCGACGCGCGGCGCCTTGCCGTTCCAGGCGGCAAGTTCCTTTGCCGAATGCACGGCGGAGAGCGCCAGCATCTCCGGCGTATAGAGTTCGAGATCGTCATTGCTGGCCCGTCCGAAGAGAATTTCCGGATCGAGATGCGCCTCGCCCGTCGCCTTGGCGATCTTGCGCGCGCTTTCGATCTGCTTTTCCCGTTTCGGATTGTTTCTGGCAGCCATGAATCGCCTCCCGCAATGGACTGGTTTTCTGCAAGCTAGCAGAAGATTCCTCGAAAAAATCTCTAAAATGGGGGCCTGAAAGATTGTTTTGACGCTTTTTTGACCCAGAAAATGGGAAATTGTCAGAGATTTTTCGCTTTCGTGGCCAAAATGAACGGAAGGGCCTCTTTTTAGGTTTTTCGTTTCACACACATTTCCATGCTCACATGAAGAATGGTTGACAGCGTGGCGTCAAAAAGATCATCAAACGCATCGTCATTCGGATCTTGATATCATGTCGGAAAATGCAGCGGGCGCAGTCATCGTCATCTCCAGTCATGTGGTGCGCGGCTCGGTCGGCAACCGGGCGGCCGTGTTTGCGCTGGAGACGCTCGGTCATCCGGTCTGGGCGCTGCCAACCATCGTGCTGCCCTGGCATCCCGGCCACGGCCGCTCGACGCGGCTGACATTTGCGGAAGCGGATTTCGACGCGGCGATCGACGATCTGATCCGGGCGCCCTGGATCGGCGAAGTCAAGGCAGTGCTTTCGGGCTATTTCGGCAATGCCGCACAGGCGCGCTCCGTCGCCCGGCTGATCGCCGCGCTCAGGCAGGATAATCCCGAGCTGCTCTATGTCTGCGATCCCGTCATGGGCGATCTCGGCGGGCTCTACGTGCCGGAAGCGACCGCCGAGGCCATTCGCGACCATCTCATCCCGCTCGCCTCGCTCGCGACGCCGAACCGCTACGAGCTTGCATGGCTTTCCGGGGCGGCGCTCGAAGACAACAGCGCGATCATGGAGGCGGCGCTGGCGCTCGGGCCGTCGCGCATGCTCGTCACCTCGGCCGTGCCGATGATGGCGGGCGGTACCGGCAATCTCTATCTTTCCGGCCGCCACGCGCTTCTTGCCGAACACCGTGTCGTCGAAAACCCGCCGAACGGTCTTGGCGACTTGCTGGCCGCCGTCTTCCTGTCGCGTCTGCTTTCCGGTCTCGAGGACGAAAAAGCGCTGCAGCTTGCCACGGCCAGCGTCTTCGAAGTGCTGGCGCGTGCCGTCAGGCGCGGCAGCAACGAGCTAATGCTGGCGAGCGATGCTTCCAGCCTTTCGACGCCGATGGCGATGGTGCAGATGCGCCGGCTCGTGCACCCGGCGCAGCGGCGGAAAAAATGACGCATATGCCGACGCGTTCATTTTGCATTGCAGCAGTTGAAATTGTCTGCCGCGCGCGCTAATCCAGAAGCATGCAGCGTTTTCCAAATTCCCTTCTGGACGGTTACCGCAACTTTATGAACGGGCGTTATGCCGACGCCCGCGACAGGTATCGGCTGCTTGCCGAAAACGGTCAAAGCCCCAGCACGCTGGTCATTGCCTGTTCGGATTCACGTGCGGCGCCGGAGCTGATCTTCGATGCCGGCCCCGGTGAGCTCTTCGTCATCCGCAACGTCGCCAACATGGTGCCGCCCTACGAGCCGGACGGTCATTTCCATTCAACATCGGCCGCGCTCGAATTTGCGGTGCAGGCGCTGAAGGTCTCGGATATCGTCGTGATGGGCCATGGCCGCTGCGGCGGCATCCGCGCCGCGCTCGATCCGAATGCCGAGCCGCTGTCGCCGGGCGATTTCATCGGCCGCTGGATGTCGCTGGTCAAGCCCGCCGCCGAGCAGATCCAGAGCAATGACGTGATGACGGCCGCCGAGCGGCAGACGGCGCTGGAGCGTGTGTCGATCCGCAATTCGATCGATAATCTCAGAAGCTTTCCCGACATCAAGGCGCTCGAGGAAGCGGGAAAAATGCATCTTCATGGCGCCTGGTTCGATATTTCCACAGGCGAACTCTGGGTGATGGATGCCGAGACACGTGACTTCATTCGTCCCGAAATCTAGGGATCTGCCGCTTTATCAGTTTATTAAGAATTGCTGCTAAGATTGCCGTCAATTGGTCGCGCACGACCGACGTTTTGATCACCGTGGCGATTGGCGATGAAGTTCGAGACCATCAAAAGGGTTATCCTGGCCGCCATCATGCTGCCCTTCGTCTTCATGCTCATTGAAGGCGTCGTCGTCATACGGGCTTCGGTCAAGCAGTATAGGGATCTGGAGAAAGACCGGCAGTTCGCCGACGTGCTCGCCCGCGGCGGCTCCATCGCAGCCACGGAGATCCTGAGTGAAATCGGCGCCACTCGCCTTTATCTCGCGCGTCCCAGCAGCAAGAGCGCCGCCGATATGCAGCGAAGCCGGGCAACGCTCGATGACGAGCGCCTTGCCTTCTATGCCAGCCTGCCTTCCCGCGATACGCTCGACGAAGGGCTTGTGGAAGAATTGTCGATGCTCAGCCTTGCCTACAGCCGCATCGTCGCCGCGCGCAGTGCCGTCGACCAGGGCCGCTATGTCGGCAGTGATCCCGGGTCGATCTACTGGTATGCAGCCCTCAAGCAGCTTGCCGTCGTCGATGCGCTGTCACCCCTGATCAGCGATCCGGTGCTGCTCGAGAAATCCAACCAGCTGATGGGCATCATGCTGGCCTATTACGGCGAAAGGCTGATTACCGGTGTTGGCACCCGATATCTCGATCATGGTGTTTCCGCCAGATTTCCGGTGGAGCTGTTCATCCAGGGCAAGGTCATGCTCGGCGAGGGCATGGACCACATGGTCTTTCATTCGGCGGCGCCGATCGTGCGGGATATCGTCGCCTATCTCGGTCGCCGCGACCAGGTGAAGGCGAATGCGATCACCGATGCCATCCTCGCCGGATCGCGGCCGAAGGGCGCGGTGCGCGAGGCCTGGGCGGCTGCGCAGAGCGAACGCATGGCTTTCCTGCAGCAGAAGATGATCGAGGCGGCGAGCGATATTCACGAGACCGGCGAAAATTTTTCGACGCGCTCGCATTTGCATCTGACGCGGATCCTGGCGCTGTGCGCCGGCCTGCTCATTCTCGCGACGTTGGTGATGCTGCTGGCGGCAAGGGGCCTGCGCCTGATCGACCGGCTGGCAAGGGACCGGGAGACGCTGGTCGGCGAGTTGCGCAACGCGGCCCAGACCGATCTCCTGACCGGTCTTTACAACAGGCGCGGCTTCGAGTTCGCCGCCTCGGCCCTTCTCACGCAGGCCGAGCACGGATCACGCTGGATTTCTGTCGTGCTCTTCGACCTCGATCATTTCAAGAAGATCAACGATGTCAACGGCCATGATGCCGGCGATGCCGTGCTCCGGCATGTCGCGGGCGTCGCGCGCGAGAATTTCCGCTCCTTCGATCTGCTGGTGCGCCATGGCGGCGAGGAGTTCCTGGCGCTCCTGCCGGATTCGACCCCCGACGACGCAGCAATCGTTGCCGAGCGCGTGCGGCTGGCGATCGAGGCGGCGGAAATCCCATTGGAGAGCGGCGATATCCTCAAAGTGACGGCGAGTTTCGGATGCGCCGGCCGGGCAAATGACGCCGCCAACCGGAATTTCGAGGATCTGGTCAAACGCGCCGATCTCTCGCTTTACGCTGCCAAGGCCTCCGGCCGCAACTGCGTCGTTTCGGGGCCGATCGTGCCGGCGCACGAGGAGCGCCGCAAGACGGCGTCCGGCGGCGGTTTTGATTCCCGCCTATGAAAAAAACGCCGCATCTCGCGGCGTTTCCTGTCATTCCTGTCGATAGAGGCTTACCGGCCGTCGATCTGCTGACCGATATAGGCGATAGCCTGCTGGTAGACGCTGGCGGCGTTCCAGCCCTGGATGGCAACGAAGTTCGGCTCTCCCGGCTGATAGCCGGCGCCGGCGCGCCAGCCATGGCCCTTGAGGAAATTCGCGGTCGAGGCCAACGCATCGGCGCGGGAACCGACCATGTCGACGCGGCCGTCGCCATCGCCGTCGGCACCGAAGCGCACGACATTGCGCGGCAGAAACTGCGTCTGGCCGATTTCACCATGGGCGGCACCCTTGGCCTGCGGGCTCAGATAACCCTCGGAGACGAGCTGGAGCGCGGCATAGAGCTGGTCGGTGAAATAATCCGAACGGCGGCAGTCATAGGCGAGCGTCGAAACGGCCGACAGCGTATGCTGGTTGCCCATATAGCTGCCAAAACCGGTCTCCATGCCCCAGATTGCGATCAGCGGGCCGGCCGGAACGCCGAAACGGCGCTCGATCGAGGCAAAAAGCGCCTGGTTGGCGGCCTTCATACTGCGGCCGCGGGAGATGACGGCGGCGCCGCCGCGCTTCTGCATGAACGCGTCGAAGGAGAGTTTGAAGCTCTTCTGGCCGCGGTCGGCGGCGATCGTCGGTTTGTTGTAATTGACGTTGGCGAAGGCGCGGCTGAGCACCGACTGGCTGACGCCGTTGGCCGCTGCCGTCTGTTTGAAATCGGCGACCCAGGCGTCGAAGCCGGCGCTGGTATTGCCACATTGCGGTCCTTGCGCGAACGCCGGTACCACATGGAGAATCCCCATTGCCGCAGCGGCCGCCAGAAATAACTTTGTCATGCGCATTGAGAAACCCCACTTTGCCCGGAAAAGCCCCGCTCACCGAGCAGGGCTTTAGCATCTTATGGTTTACAAATGGTATCAGGCAGCCTGCTTGCGCGGCTTGACAAGGCCGCGATTGACGAGCAGCTCGGCGATCTGGATGGCGTTCAATGCCGCGCCCTTGCGCAGATTGTCGGAGACCACCCAGATGTTGAGGCCGTTTTCGACCGTCGCATCTTCCCGGATGCGCGAGATGTAGGTTGCGTCCTCGCCGGCGGATTCATACGGCGTGATGTAGCCGCCGTTCTCACGCTTGTCGATGACGAGGCAGCCCGGTGCGTCGCGCAGGATGTCGCGGGCCTGGTCGGCGGTGATCTCGTTTTCGAACTCGATGTTGACCGATTCCGAATGACCGATGAAAACCGGCACGCGCACCGCGGTGCAGGTCACCTTGATCTTCGGGTCGAGCATCTTCTTCGTCTCGGCCAGCACCTTCCACTCTTCCTTGGTGTAACCGTCTTCCATGAAGACGTCGATGTGCGGGATGACGTTGAATGCGATACGCTTAGTGAACTTCTTGTTCTCGATCGGATCGGCGACGAAGACGGCGCGCGTCTGATTGAAGAGCTCGTCCATGCCGTCCTTGCCGGCGCCGGAGACCGACTGGTAGGTCGAGATGACGACACGCTTGATCTTGGCGAAGTCGTGCAGCGGCTTCAGCGCCACCACCAGCTGGGCGGTCGAGCAATTCGGATTGGCGATGATGTTGCGCTTGGTGAACAGGCTGATGGCATCCGGGTTCACTTCCGGCACGATCAGCGGCACGTCGGCGTCGTAACGCCAAGCCGAGGAATTGTCGATGACGACGCAGCCCTGCTGGCCGATCTTCGGCGAGAACTTCTTGGAGACCTCACCGCCGGCCGACATCAGGCAGATATCGGTATCGGAGAAATCGTAATTCTCCATATTGGAAACCTTCAGCGTCCGGTCACCATAGGAAACCTCGGTGCCTTGCGAACGCGCGGAGGCAAGCGCCACGACCTCATCGGCGGGGAAGCCCCGCTCGGAAAGGATGTTGAGAATCTCCCGGCCGACATTTCCGGTCGCTCCTGCAACTGCTACTTTGAAACCCATTTCTCAAGCTCTCTTTCTCTTCTCTCCTCTGGTCTGGTGAGGGGAAAGGCGCGACGGGTCGCGTCTTCCTGTCCCCAGCCAAGCCGGGGAGAGAGCGGCAGGCCAGAGACGTCAGACGGTTTTCGTCGTCGTTTTGGCCTTGGTTTTGGCAGAAACCGGAACGGCAATGTCCACCCCGGCAACCTGTGCCCGGTCATTGCGGTCAGCAATGGCGTGTTCGTCGCGAACCATGGAGATTCCTTTTCCGCTGTTGCTCTTAGAAGGTTTTCCACAGGAGTCAAGGTTTTTGCGCTCGAAGCAGGACGCGAAAGCGGCGGCCCACCGCTGCGACGTTTTGTCATGCCGCTGTCATCCTCGGGAGGTATCCCGGCCGGGTTAGCAATGTCTGCAACGAAAACGGGGGTTTTCCATGCGTACGCTTCTTGCCGCCTTTGCGGCCACCACCATCCTTGCGGGCGCCGCTCAGGCGACGACGGTCTATCCGTTCGATCGCGCGACGATTCTTGCCGGCTCACCGTTCGATTTCAAGGTCGAACTCAACAAGCAGGTCAAGCCCGAAGACGTGAAGATCACCGTCAACGGCCAGGATTACAAGACTGTTCTCGGCGGTGAATCGCAGTTCGTCGAACTGGAAAAGGGCAAGGAAGACAAGGCTCTCGGCTCCGCTCTCCTGTTGCGCGGCCTTAAGATTTCCGCTCCGGGCGACTACAAGATCGAAGTCGCTGCCGGCGATGAAACGAAGTCCGTTACCTGGAACGTTTATGAGACCGCGGCTCAGCCGAAGGCCAAGAACATCATCTTCCTGCTCGGCGACGGCCTTTCCGTGGCGCACCGCACCGCCGCCCGCATCATGTCCAAGGGAATGGCCGAAGGCAAGGCAAACGGCCGTCTCAACATGGACGATCTCGATCATATGGCGTTTATCGGCACATCGGCGACGAATGCCGTCGCCACGGATTCGGCCAATACCATGTCGGCCTTGATGACGGGTCACAAGACGGCCGTCAACGCGCTCGGCGTCTATGCCGACCGTACGCCGGCCACGCTCGATGACCCGCGTGTGGAAACCTTTGGCGAAGCCGTCCGCCGCACGACCAAGAAGTCGATCGGCATCGTCGCGACGGCTGAGGTGGAGGACGCGACGCCAGCTGCCGTCGTTTCCCATACCCGCAGCCGCAACGATAAGGCTGACATTGTCGGCATGCTGCTCGACGTCAAGCCGGAAGTCCTGCTCGGCGGTGGTTCGGCCTATTTCCTCGGCAAGGAGGTCGCCGGTTCCAAGCGCAAGGACAACCAGGACTATATTAAGCTGTTCCAGGATGCCGGCTACAAGCTCGCGACCGATAAGAACGAGCTCGCCGCCAATGCATCGGCCGCCGGCAATCTCCTCGGCCTGTTCCACACCGGCAATATGGACGTGACGCTCGACCGCGAATTCCTGAAGAAAGGCACAGTCGACAAGTTCCCGAACCAGCCGGGTCTCGTCGCCATGACCAAGGTCGCGCTCGACCGCCTCTCCAAGAATCCGAACGGCTTCTTCCTGATGGTCGAAGGTTCTTCGATCGACAAGATGTCGCATCCGCTCGATTGGGATCGCGCCGTCGTCGAAACCATCGAATTCGACCAGGCGATCGGCGTCGCGCGCGAATTCCAGAAGGCGCATCCGGATACGCTGATCGTCGTCACCGGCGACCACACGCACGGCGTTTCGATCATCGGCACCGTCGATGACGAGAAGCCCGGCACAGAAATGCGCGAAAAGGTCGGCACCTATGCCGAAGCCGGCTTCCCGAACTACAAGGACGAAAACGGCGACGGCTACCCCGACAAGATCGACGTCAGCCGCCGCCTGTTCCTCAGCGCCAATAACGGCCCTGACCATTACGAGACCTTCCGTCCCAAGCTCGACGGCCCTTTCGTTCCGGCTGTCCAGAACGAAAAGAAGGAATATGTCGCCAACGAACAGTACAAGGATGTTCCCGGCGCCGTCTTCGTTCAGGGCAATCTTCCGAAGAGCAGCGAGAGCGGCGTCCATGCGGTCGACGACGTCGTCCTGCAGTCGGCCGGTCCAGGCTCCGAGGAGTTCCATGGCTACATGGAACAGAGCGATGTTTATCGCGTGCTCGCCGACACTTTCGCGCTCGGCGCCAAGCAGACGAACTGATCTCTCGACGCGGATGATTTTAGGCCGGATCGGCCTAAAATCTGAATCCGCATCGCGATCAAAGAAATAGAGCATGATGTCGTCCGAAAACCGCTCACACTTTTCGGCATCATGCTCTGGCCGATCCCCGCAAGGCTGCTTGCCGGCCTTGCCTCTTTCGTCGATCATGGTCCCGGCCGTTCAGCGGCCGGGATTTGTTTCCTGGAGGTCGCCATGGACATATTCTCTTCGCTGCATCTCAGCCGCCGCCGGCTGATCGGCGCCGCCGTTGCGCTTCCCTTTGCCGCTTCCACCGTTCGCGCCGGCGATGCTTCACTCTCCTTTGACGAGCTCTATGGCAAGTTCGGCGTGCTCGGCCTCGAATTCTCCGAGAAGGTGAAGCAGCTCGCGAGCCAGGAAATCAGCATGAAGGGCTTCATGGCGCCGCCGCTGAAGGCCGAGGCGCAGTTCTTCGTGCTCACCGAGGTGCCGATGTCGCTCTGCCCCTTCTGCTCCTCGGATGCGGACTGGCCTGACAATATCGTCGTCGTCTATCTCTCGGAGAAACAGACCTTCGTGCAGCCGCGCCAGACGATCGAAGTGCGCGGCATGCTGGAATATGGTTCCTGGACGGACCCGGATACCGGCTTCGTCAGCCTGCTGCGGATCCGCCAGGCCGAATATTCCGCGGCCTGAACCGATATGCTCGCTCTTCATATCGAAAACCTTGACGTCACCTTCCCCGGCCTGTCCTCGCCCGCGCTGGCGATCGACCGTCTGTCGATCGACGCCGGCAGCAGGGTCGCCATTACAGGCGCGTCCGGATCCGGCAAGAGCACCTTCGTCAATGTTGTCGCCGGGCTGGAACGGACGCGGCAGGGCCGCATCCGTTGGAATGGCGAGGATATTGCGGGTTTTTCGGAAAGCCGCCGCGACCGGTTCCGTGCCGCCAATATCGGCCTGGTCATGCAGGAATTTCATCTCTTTCCCGGCCTGTCGGCGCTGGAGAACGTGCTTCTGCCGGCGCGGCTTGCGGGTGCGGCCACGGCTGATGTCATCGAGCGGGCGCATGCGCTTTTGAGCACGGTCGGTCTTTCCCGACCCGGCCAGAAAATCGAAACCATGTCGCGCGGCGAGATGCAGCGCGTGGCGATCGGCCGGGCGCTGCTGCGCAAGCCCGGCGTCATCATCGCCGACGAGCCGACGGCGAGCCTCGATGCCGAAAGCGGTGAGGCTGTCGGAAACCTTATCCTCGATCTCGCCATTGCCGAAGGCAGCACGCTGATCGTCGTTTCACACGACCAGCGGCTGGCGAGCCGCCTCGATCGGCGTATTACCTTCGGCTCCGGCCGGATCAGCGACGATTCCGCGGCAACGGCGGGAGAGGCCGCATGATCCGCTTCATCCTTGCCGATCTTCGCCGCCTCTGGGCGGGCTCGCTGGTGGTCGTGCTGCTGGTGGCGCTGGCGACCGCGCTCGGCGTTTGCGTCGTGCTGCAGGAGCGGGCGCTTCGTCTCGGCAGCGCCCGCGCCGCCGACAAGTTCGATCTCGTGATCGGCGCCGGCGGCAGCGAGACGCAGCTCGTGCTGTCCTCCGTCTTCCTGCAGCCTTCACCTTTGCCGCTGATGCCGGGTGAGGTCTTGGCCAGGCTTGCCGCCGATCGACGTGTCGACTGGGCAGCCCCGATCGGCTTCGGTGATTCCTTCTCCGGCTATCCGATCGTCGGGACGACGGTGCCGCTGGTGGAGAAGCTGTCCGGCGATTTTGCCGAGGGCAAGGTTTTCGCCCGCGAGGGAGAGGCGGTGATCGGCTCCGCGGTCAAGCTGCCGCTCGGGGCAGAGATCAAGCCGATGCATGGCCTGGCTGAGGAAGGAGGCGAGACTCATACCGAACTCGTCTACCACGTCGCCGGCCGCCTGCGGCCGACGGGGACTGCCTGGGACCGGGCCATTCTCGTTCCGATCCAGGCTGTCTGGCATATCCATGGCCTGGGGGCAGACGCGCATGAAAGCGCCGAGGAGGCAGGACACGATCACGAGCATGAAGGCGCCGATCATGATGCGCACGAGCATCATGGAGAAATCGACCCGGATGCCGCACTCGACGAAAACTGGGCTGCGGATGCGCCCGGGCTTCCCGCCATCCTCGTCAAGCCGAAGACGATCGCCGACGCCTACAAGCTGCGGCAGGATTATCGCAGCGGCAATACCGTTGCCGTCTTTCCCGGCGAGGTGCTGACCAATCTCTACGGCACGCTCGGCGACGCCAAGCAGATCCTCGTTGCGGTCGCCGCCGGCGCGCAAGCGCTCGTTGCCGCCTCGCTGGTGCTGGTCACGGTCATCCATATCGGCCAACGACGCCGCCAGATCGGTGCGCTCCGGGCCTTCGGCGCCCCGCGCGGCGCGATTTTCGGCATCGTCTGGCTGGAATTCTTCTTCCTGGTGGCAGCCGGCATCGGGCTCGGATTCACCTTCGGCTATGCTGCGGCGCTAACCCTGTCCGGCATGTTCTCTCAGACGAGCGGGATTGCCATGCCGGTCGGCTTCGCCCGTGAAGACACCGGGCTTGCGGCGGTGCTGTTCGCCTTTGCCGCCATCCTGGCCGCATTGCCGGCGGTGCTCGCCTACCGGCAATCGCCGGCGCAGGCGCTGAGAGCATAACTATGGCCGGCCGACTCCGCTGCCTGCAAAGCGCGTTGCAATTAGACTAAAGTCATAATCCCAAAGCATCTCTCTTTTTGATCGGTCGTTTCTGGCACACTCTCGTCAGGCGTGTCGCGGCCAGGGGTCTGCTTTGAGGAGAGTAGGTCGCGCGCGTTGCTCATCACTCTGTGGAGGACAGACAATGGCAAATGTCGCAAGCATCGACGGCGCGAAGGCCGGCCCGATGACCGGCGAAGAGAAGAAGGTGATCTTCGCCTCTTCGCTCGGCACCGTTTTCGAATGGTATGATTTCTATCTCTACGGTTCGCTCGCCACCTATATCGGCGCGACCTATTTCACCCAATATCCCGAGGCGACGCGCAACATCTTCACGCTGCTCGCCTTTGCCGCCGGCTTCCTGGTGCGCCCGTTCGGCGCGCTGGTGTTCGGCCGTCTCGGCGATCTGGTCGGCCGCAAGTACACCTTCCTGGTGACGATCATGATCATGGGTCTGTCGACCTTCCTCGTCGGCATCCTGCCGGGTGCCGCCACCATCGGCATCGCCGCCCCGATCATCCTAATCGCGCTGCGCCTGCTACAAGGTCTGGCGCTGGGCGGTGAATATGGCGGTGCGGCAACCTATGTCGCCGAACATGCGCCGAACGGGCGCCGCGGCTACTTCACCTCATGGATCCAGACGACGGCAACGCTCGGCCTGTTCCTGTCGCTGATTGTCATCGTTCTGGTTCAATATCTGATGGGTGCGGCTCAGTTTGCCGCCTGGGGCTGGCGCATTCCGTTCCTGGTCTCCGTCGTCCTGCTCGGCATTTCCGTCTGGATCCGCCTGAAGATGAACGAATCGCCGGCGTTCCAGCGCATGAAGGCGGAAGGCAAGGGCTCCAAGGCGCCGCTGACCGAAGCCTTCGGCACATGGAGAAATGCCAAGATTGCGATCATCGCGCTTCTCGGCGCCACCATGGGCCAGGCGGTCGTCTGGTACGGCGGTCAGTTCTATGCACTGTTCTTCCTGCAGAACGTACTGAAGGTGGACCTGCAGTCGGCCAATATCATGGTCGCCATCGCGCTCTTCCTCGCCACGCCGTTCTTCGTCATCTTCGGCGGCCTCTCCGACAAGATCGGCCGCAAGCCGATCATCATGGCAGGCCTTCTCATCGCGGCGGTGACGTATAATCCGCTGTTCAAGGCGATGACCTGGACGGCGAACCCGGCACTTGCCGAAGCCCAGGCCTCGATCCGGGCAACGGTCACGGCCGATCCGGCGGATTGCAAATTCCAGTTCAATCCGACCGGCACGTCGAAGTTCACCAGCTCCTGCGACGTGGCGACAGCGTTCCTGACGAAGAACTCGGTGCCCTATGACGTCGTTCCCGGTCCGGCCGGTCAGCCGGCAACGGTGAAGGTCGGCAATGGGACGATTGCGAGCTTCGACGTCGTCGCTGCCGGCGACAAGGCCAAGGGCATGACCGCCGCCTTCGAAAAGGGCGTCAACATCGCGCTCCACGATGCCGGCTATCCGCTGAAGCGCGGCGCCGCCAAGGTGCCGGATTCCAAGCTCGATGCTTTCATCGCAGCCAATCCGGAACTGTCGCTGAATGCCGATGCTGTGCGTGCCGGCGAGAAGGAAACCGTGCCAGCGGCCAAGCTGGTCGAGACCAAGCTGCTGACGGCCGATGAGGCCAACGGCGTCACCGACATGGCGGTCTACACCGTCGCCAATGGCGGCGCCTTCGCCATGGCCGCCGATCCTGCCCGCGTCAACTGGATCGGCACGATCGCCATCCTGTTCGTCCTCGTCATCTATGTGACGATGGTCTACGGCCCGATCGCCGCCCTGCTGGTCGAGCTCTTCCCGACCCGCATCCGCTATACCGGTATGTCGCTGCCCTATCACATCGGCAACGGCTGGTTCGGCGGCCTGCTGCCGGCTACGGCCTTCGCGATGAGCGCTGCCGCGGGCGATATCTATTACGGTCTCTGGTACCCGATCGTCTTCGCGACGATCACGCTGGTGATCGGCCTGATCTTCCTGCCGGAAACGAAGAACAGGGATATCCACGCGCTGGATTGAGCGGCGCGTCAGCGCTTGAGAAAAACGGCCCGGCGCTTACAAGGCGCCGGGCTTTTTGATGTCAGGAAAAAGGTGTTTGGCGATCGGCCAGCCATCCGGCGCCAATTTGAAGAGCAGGCCGCAGCGGGCAAAGACGATCGCCGTCAGCAGCGAGAACCAGCCGCCGAACGCAAGGCCGGCGATGACGTCGCTCGGATAGTGGGCGCCGACCATGACACGCGTCATGCCGAGCCAGATGGCGCCGGCGATGAAGAGAACGCGGTAGCGCGGAAACAGCAGGGCAAAGGCGGCGAAGAAGGCGCCGACCGTGGTGGAATGCCCAGACGGGAAACTTTCCAAAGCGGCATGGCCTGAAAAGGGCGTGAAGGAAAACATGCCCAAATCGTGAAAATGATCGGGACGCGCCCTGCCGATCGCCCGTTTCAGCAGATTGGCGAGAAGCCCGGAGAAGACGACCGTGGCGAAGAGATAGGCGCCGATCCAGCTGACATAGAGGGCCTGCGCCTTCGAGCGCGCCGTCTTCACGAGCTTGTAGCCCGCCCTGCCCTGAAAGAACAGCAGGATGCTGGTAAAGATCAGCCAGGCGGAATCGCCGAAACCGGTCATCATCTCGCCGAGGTGTTTCACCAGTGCAGGAGGTTCGCTGGCGCCGATCGGCGCATCGAACAGCAGCATGGAAAGGATGACGGCATTGAGCGTGATGAAAAGACAGGCCTGCCAACGCAAAGGCGGCATGATAGCGCCGTTCCGGCGCCAACGCTTGTCCAGGGAAGCCCAAAATGCCCGCATTCCGTCGTCCGTTCGAATTTGCCGGGTTGAAATTCGGCGCAAAAATACACGAGATTGTGGCCGAGAATAGTCTGTTTCGGATAATTCGACCGACCCCGTTCAGGCTTCTCGGTTTCACGAAAAAGCCCTCCGCATGGGTGATGCGAAGGGCTGAACTGTTTCACGTGAAATATATCAGGCGGAAAGCGCCTTGAACTCGGCGAGGATCGCATCGCCCATCTCGACGGTGCCGACCTGCCTTGCGCCATCGGCCATGATGTCGCCGGTGCGGATGCCCTTGTCGAGCACGTTGGCGATCGCTTTTTCCAGGTCGTCGGCTTCCTTCACCAGGTTGAAGGAGTAACGCAGGCACATGGCGAAGGAGGCGATCATGGCGATCGGATTGGCAATGCCCTTGCCGGCGATGTCGGGAGCCGAGCCGTGCACCGGCTCGTAGAGCGCCTTGCGCTTGCCTGTTTTGCCGTCGGGCGCACCGAGCGAGGCCGACGGCAGCATTCCGAGTGAACCGGTCAACATGGCGGCGACGTCGGAGAGCATATCGCCGAAGAGATTGTCGGTGACGATGACATCGAACTGCTTGGGCTGGCGCACCAGCTGCATGCCGCCGGCGTCAGCCAGCATATGCTCGAGCTGGACGTCGGAATATTTGGCCTTGTGCGTCTCGGTGACCACCTGGTTCCAAAGCACGCCCGACTTCATGACGTTGCGCTTTTCCATGGAGCAGACGCGGTTCTGTCGGGTGCGGGCCATTTCGAAGGCGACGCCGGCGATACGCTCGATCTCGTAGGTATCGTAGACCTGGGTGTCGATGCCGCGCTTCTGGCCGTTGCCGAGATCGATGATCTCCTTCGGCTCGCCGAAATAGACGCCACCCGTCAACTCGCGGATGATCAGGATATCGAGGCCTTCGACCAGTTCCGGCTTCAGCGACGAGGCCGAGGCAAGGGCCGGATAGCAGATGGCGGGACGCAGGTTGGCAAACAGCTGCAGATCCTTGCGCAGCCGCAGCAGACCGGCTTCCGGGCGGACTTCGTAAGGCACGCTATCCCATTTCGGGCCGCCGACGGCGCCGAAGAGAACGGCATCGGCGGCAAGCGCCTTCTGCATGTCGGCTTCCGAGATCGCCGCGCCATGGGCATCATAGGCGGAGCCGCCGACAAGGCCTTCGTCGGTGACGAAACCGGCATTCATCGCCTCGTTCATATAGGCGATGATCTTGCGGACCTCGCCCATGGCCTCGGGACCGATGCCGTCGCCCGGCAGCAGGAAAAGATTGCGCACAGTCATGAAACCCTCCTGGGAAAAACAAGTTGCGGTTTCTTAGACCCCGGAAATGGGCATTTCAAGCGAGAGAAGCGGTGAATCGGTACGCTTCGCTCTTCGCCGCAATGGTTGCTCCTGCGCCCGCAAACGGATTAGAATAGCAGCCTGGCTTTATGTCCCCGGATGTTTCCCATGCCTTCAGCATCGCTCCATCTCGATACGCCCTTGGTTCAGACAGCAGCTGGCTACAGCGCCAGTGGCAAACCGCTCCGGCTGAAGCTCGATGCGCTGCAGCCTTCCGGCAGCTTCAAGCTGCGCGGCGTCGGCCGGCTTTGCCAGCACGCGGTGGACAATGGCGCGCGCGAGATCTTCTGCGCATCCGGCGGCAATGCCGGCATTGCCGCGGCCTATGCCGGCCGGGCGCTCGGTGTGCCGGTCACCATCGTCGTGCCGGAGACGACGGCGGCCGATGTCCGCCAGACGATTGCCGCAACGGGCGCGAAAGTCCTCGTTCATGGTTCGGTTTTCGACGAAGCCAATGCCCATGCGGTCGAACTCGCAGAGAGCCGCAAGGCGAGTTATGTGCATCCCTTCGACCATCCGCTGCTGTGGGATGGCCATGCGACGCTGATCGACGAGGTGGTGGCCAAGGGTGTGACATTCGACTGCGTCGTCACCAGCGTCGGCGGCGGCGGCCTGCTTGCCGGTATTGTCGAGGGGCTGAGGCGCAACGGCCTTGCCGATGTGCCTGTAATCGCCGTCGAAACGGAAGGAGCGGCCTCGCTCAACGCCAGCCTCAAGGCGAATGAGCGCATCACCCTGCCCGCCATCACCTCGATTGCCACGTCGCTCGGCGCGCGGCAGGTGGCGGAGCATGTCTTCGACCTGCCGAAACGGCATCCGATCGAAAGCATTGTCGTCAGCGATGCCGATGCCGTTGCCGCCTGCCTGAAATTTGCCGATGCGCAGCGCATTCTGGTCGAGCCTGCCTGCGGTGCGGCCCTTGCCGTTGCCGATGTGCATGCCGGGCTGCTTGCCCGTTTCGACAATCCGCTCATCGAAGTCTGCGGTGGCATCGGCGTGTCGCTCGAAAAGCTGAGGCTCTGGAAAGAAAAGTTTCTCTGAGCTGAGATCAAAGAAAAAGCCGGGCAAAGCCCGGCTTGATCGACAATTTATTGGAGAGCGCTTAAGCCGCCCAAGGGTGCGAAGCGGCGTTCTTCTTCTCGAAGCTGTCGATCGCCTTGCCCTTCTCCAGCGTCAGGCCGATGTCGTCGAGACCGTTCAGCAGGCAGTGGCGCTTGAATTCGTCGAGATCGAACTTGATCGAGCCGCCATCGGGGCCGGTGATTTCGAGGTTCTCAAGGTCGACGGTGAGGATGGCGTTGGAGCCGCGCGAGGCGTCGTCCATCAGCTTGTCGAGATTTTCCTGGCTGACCTTGATCGGCAGGATGCCGTTCTTGAAACAGTTATTGTAGAAAATATCGGCGAAGCTGGTGGAGATCACGCAGCGGATGCCGAAATCGAGCAATGCCCATGGCGCGTGCTCGCGCGAGGAACCGCAGCCGAAATTGTCGCCGGCAACCAGGATCTTGGCATCGCGGTAGGCCGGCTTGTTCAGCACGAAATCCGGATTTTCGGAGCCGTCTTCGTGATAACGGGCTTCGGCGAAAAGGCCGGTGCCGAGGCCGGTGCGCTTGATGGTCTTCAGATAATCCTTCGGAATGATCATGTCGGTGTCGATATTGACGACCGGCAGGGGCGCTGCAACGCCCGTGAGCTTCACGAATTTATCCATGACCCATGCTCCATTTCAGCAAATCTACTTTCCTGAATGTGCATCTAGTCCAGTTTTTCGCCGAAATGAAGGAGAATCTTTGAAAAATGACGGCCACGCGACGTTTCGCGCGGCCTGACCTCTGCCTATGTGTCGCTACTTCGTCGGCGCGTTCAGGCCCCAGAGGACACCGAACGGGTCGCGAAGCTGGCCGTAACGGTCGCCCCAGAACATCAGTTCGACCGGCATGACGACTTCGGCGCCGGCAGCGACGGCGCGATCCCACCAGAAATCGATATCGTCGATAACCAGCTGGATGGCGAAGCCTTCATGGCCTTTGAAGGGGTGGCCGTATTCGGGATAGGCATCCGACAGCATGAGGGAGCTGCCGTTGATATAGAGATGCACATGCATCGTCCGGCCGCTCTCGTCGACCGGCACGATATAGGCTTCTTCGGCGCCGAAAGCTTTCTTGTAGAATTCCGCGGCTTTGACCGCGCCGCCGACTGTCAGATAGGGCAGCAGGCCGTTCTTGACCGGCGGCATCTTGACCGGATTGTTTTCCGTCGCATTCATGCTCATCCTCCATCGTTTTCAAGCGCCGGCTGGATGCCTGGCTGCTTCAAGGACGTAGCATGGGAGCATGATCCGACAATGTCGGTCAGTTTTTTTGAGCGAAGGCGGCTTAGAGATCGATGATCGTACCGCGGCCGTCGTTCCAGATGCGCATTTCGCGTTGGCCGTTGTTTGCCTTGGCGCGCACCGGAGCGGGCTTCATCTTCATCGACAGTGCGCGGCCGACCATCAGCACGGTCAGGATGCCGCCGACGGCGAGCGTCACCGAGAAGGTGAGCAGCAGCATGGCCACGAAAACGGTGGCGCCGGCAAGCATGAAGAAGATGGAGCGAATGTTCTGCATGGGTTTGGTACCTTTCTACAGAAAGGAATGTGGTCCTTCTTTTTCTTCTCTGCAAGGCAAGCATGGCTTTTTGTTGTCTTGCCGGGCTTTGCGAAGCTTGGCACTAATGATCGATGAGCCAAATAACCCCTCGCCGTTCCTTAAATTTGCGCCGCTCGGTGCTGAGCGTGCCCGCCATCAATCTCCGGGCGCTCGAAAAAAGCCATTCGCTTGATTGCGATGCGGTTATTTTCGATCTGGAGGATTCCGTCTCGCCCGAGAAGAAGGGGCAAGCGCGGGAAAATCTGCGCGCCTTTTTTGCGGGGCCGCCGCTTGAAGGCAAGGAAAGGATCGTCCGCATCAATTCTTTGTCATCCGAATTCGGGCCGGCGGACCTGGATCTGGTCAAGGCGCTTTTGCCCGACGCCGTTCTCCTTCCCAAGGTGGACGGACCTCGAGATATCACCGATATAGGCGATCTGCTCGCCGATGCGGATGCGCCGGAGGAGCTGCGCATCTGGGCGATGATCGAGACGCCGCGCGGCGTGCTGAATGCCGGAGCGATTGCAGAAGCCGGCCGCACGCCTGGCTCGCGGCTCGATTGCCTCGTCGTCGGCCTCAACGATCTGCGCAAGGAAACGGGCGTCTTGCCGCAGCCGGGACGAACCTATCTCGTGCCGTGGCTGATGCAGGTCGTCTTGGCGGTCAGCGCTTACGGGCTCGATGCGATCGACAGCGTCTTCAACGATTTCAGGGACGAGCAGGGTTTCGATGCCGAATGCCTGCAGGGCCGGGCCATGGGCTTTGCCGGCAAGATGCTGATCCATCCCACGCAGATCGAACCCGCCAACCGGCATTTCGGCCCGGACCCGGCAGCGATTGCGGAAGCGGAGGCGATCATATCAGCCTTTGCCGATCCCGCTTCCGATGGCTTGAACGTCATCAATTCAGGCGGGCGGATGATCGAGCGGCTGCATCTTGTCCAAGCCGAAAGCCTGGTTCATAAAGCTCGCCTGATTTCTGCAAGAAAGCCCGCCTGATGAAACTCTACCGCTTCCTGACCGGTCCCGACGACGCTTCCTTCTGCCACAAGGTCACCGCCGCCCTCAACAAGGGCTGGTCGCTGGAGGGATCGCCGACCTATGCCTTCAATGCCGCAACCGGCGCGATGCAGTGCGGCCAGGCGGTCGTCAAGACCGTCGAAGGCAAGGATTACCATCCCGAGATCAAGCTCTCCGAGCAATAGAACGTCCTGCCGGAGGCGTGGTGTTTCAGCGTTCGGCGGCTTCCTCGGCGCTTGCCTCGATCCGCTCCATATCATCGTCGCTCAGCCCGAAATGGTGGCCGATCTCGTGGATCAGGACGTGGGTGATGATATCGCCGAGCGTCTCGTCATTCTCAGCCCAGTAATCGAGAATGGGGCGCCGGTAGAGGCGGATGCGGTTCGGCATCTCGCCGGTTTCCACCGTGAAACGTTCGGAAATGCCCCTGCCCTCGAAAAGACCGAGCAGATCGAAAGGGGTTTCCAGCGCCATGTCCTCGAAAACGTCGTCATCGGGGAAATCTTCGATCTCGATCGTGAGATTGGTCGTCAGCTGGCGGAATTCTTCCGGCAGATGGCTATAGGCCTCCATGGCCAGCGACTCGAAGGCGCTGATCGTCGGCGCATGGCGGTCCCGCCAATCATCGCTCTGGTCTATGCGGGCCATGAATATTCCTTCCTTTGCGGGCCCATATAGAACCTTTATCGCCGGTTTTCGAGTGGGGAATCAAAGGCAGGAATAAATTCATAGAAAATGGCCGTTGACTCTTCATTAGCTCTCTGGAATCTATAAGAACATAACAGGAACAACACGGATTGGAGAACGCCATGGCGCAGCACGCCCTGGCGCGCGAGCGGCTTTTTGCGCTCCGCGAAACCATCGCCAGACTGGAGGGGAAACCCGCGCCGGCGCTTGCGGCAGCGGAGCGGGAAGCCCTGGCGGACGGAAGCAAGACACAGCGGAGACGTAGTCTGCCGCCTCTGGCGTTCGGAGTGGAGTGTCTTGATGAGGCGCTGGAAGGCGGTCTGCCGCTCGATGCGATCACCGAATTCCGCTCCGCTCTGTCGCGTGATGCCGGTGCGGCAAGCGGGCTGGCGCTGGCCGTCGCCGCGCGGCTGCAGAGCCAGGAGGCGGCTGCTGGCAGGCTTTCTCCGCTGCTCTGGATCGGCGATGCTGTCGGCACGCTGGAGGCCGGCCGTCCTTATGTTCCCGGGCTTCGGGATTTCGGGCTGAGCCCGGAGCGGTTTTTCCATGCGGCGCCGCGCAAACTGGACGAGGCGCTCTGGCTGGTGGAGACCGCAGTGGAAAGCGCTGCCTTCTCGGCCGTCATCTTCGAAGTGCGAGGCAATCCCGCCCATTTCGGCCTGACCGAAAGCCGCAGGCTTAGCCTCAGGGCGCGGGCTGCCCGCCGTCCGCTCTTTCTTGTCCGCCAGGCCGGGGCTGAGGAGGCAAGCAGTGCGGCTTTCCGTCTGCATGTCGAACCGGCTCCATCCGGTCTGCGGCCATTGCCGGATGGATCGAAGCTTTCCAGCAGCATCGGCAATCCGATTTTCCGTCTCACGCTGGAGAAGGGCCGCAATCCGGCCCCGCTCTGCTTTTTTCTGGAGTGGAACCCCCATGAACGCGAATTTCTCCCTGTCGCCGAGCCAAACCTCGTTCGTTCTCCAGGCGAGCAGTCAGCGCATTCTGGCGCTCAGCTTTCCGCATCTGCCAACGGACCGCATCGCCCGCAGGCGATGGGGGCTCTCCTGGCGTTCGAAAGGGCGTCCTGAGGCACCGCCTATCGTCTGTTCCGGCAAGCTCAACAATGCCATGCGGCTGACGGCGCTGGACGAATTGGCCGAGAGGCTGGGGCTGAAAAAGGAGCAGGGCGTTGCCGAAGCGCGTGCCATGTACCCAACGCTCGAGGTCGCGGAAGAGGATCCGGCGGCCGACCGCCGGTTGCTGGAGGCCATTGCCGACTGGTGCGACCGTTATACGCCTTTGGTAGCGTTCGACGGCAAGGAGGGGCTGTTTCTCGACATCAGCGGCTGCGCCCATCTCTTCGGTGGGGAAAAGGCGCTTCTCAAGGATGTGCTGTCGCGGCTTTTTCATATGGGGATCGATGCGCGCGGGGCGATCTCATCCTCACCGGGCCTTTCCTGGGCCGCGTCGCGCTTCGGGCAAGGCGGCGTGATCGAGGACGAGGAGACGGAGCATGTGCTGATGTCGTTGCCAGTGGCAGCCTTGCGGCTGGAAGGACAAACCGTCGATGCGCTGAAGAAGCTCGGTCTGAAATATATCGGCGACGTCATCGATGCACCGCGGGCGCCGCTGACCCGCCGGTTCGGCCCGGGACTGCTCCTGCGTCTCGACCAGGCGCTGGGACGTGAGGAGGAGCCGGTCTCGCCGCGGCGTCCGGTCGCCAGCCTCTCGGCCGAAAGCCGCCTGATCGAGCCGATCGGGACGGAAGAACAGATCCTTGCCGTCACCCGGCAGGTCGCCGTGTCGCTGCAGCCGTCGCTGGAGACGCGGGGGATCGGCGGACGGGTGTTCGAACTGGTGCTGTTCCGCGTCGACGGCAGGGTCTTTCGTATCTCCGTCGGCGCTTCGCAGCCGCTTCGCGAACCGAAATTCATTGCCGGGCTTTTTTCCGAGCGATTGCAGGCAGTCTATGACGATCTCGATGCCGGCTATGGTTTCGAAATCCTGCGGTTGAATGTGTTGCGGCATGATCCCTTCAATGAGGCCCAGGCGGATTTCGAGGGCGACCGCCAGGGCGAGATCTCGCTTTCGGCCTTCGTCGACCGGGTCTCGGCCCGGCTGGGTGCGGATTGCCTGCACAGCTTCCAGCTCCGCGAGAGCCATGTGCCGGAACGCGCCGTCATCACCGTTCCTGTAATGGATGGTCTTCCCCGGCGGAAGACGGCGCAGGACATTCAGCTCCCTTTCCGCCAAGAGCGCCCGTTACGGCTCTTTGCCACGCCGGAGCCGGTCGAGATCATGCTCGCCGAAGTGCCCGATGGTCCGCCGCAGATCTTCCGCTGGCGGCGCATGCAGCATCAGGTGGCAAGAAGCGAAGGGCCGGAACGGATCGCCATGGAGTGGTGGATCGACGGGGATGACGCCGAGGCGCGCGACTATTTCCGCATCGAGGACGAGACCGGGCATCGCTTCTGGATCTATCGACGCGGTTTTTACGGAAGGGAACTCGATCCTCGCTGGTTCATGCATGGTGTGTTTGCATGACGAGCGGATCCGCATTTTTCGAGATCGGCGCGAGGACGAATTTTTCGTTTCTCGAAGGCGCCTCCAGTCCTGAGGAAATGGTCGTGCAGGCCGCTCATCTCCGGCTCGGCGGTCTCGGCATTGCGGACCGGAACTCGGTTGCAGGCGTCGTCAGGGCGCATGCGCAGGCGCTGCAGCTCGAGGAGAGATACAGGAACAGAGATGCGATCATCGCCCAGGCGGAGAAGGAAGGGAAAAAGGAAAGGATTTTCGATCCCATCCGGATTCAGCCGGGCGCCCGTCTGGTCTTTTCAGATGACACGCCGGATATCCTCGCCTACCCCCGCAATCGACGGGGCTGGGCAAATCTCTGCCGCCTTCTCAGCGCCGGCAATCTGAAGGAAGAAGCGGTCAAGGGAAGCTGCCTCCTGACGGAAGCGGAGCTGATGGAATGGGGAGACGAGATGATGCTCGCGCTCGTTCCCGATCGCACCCTTGTCGATCGTCAGCCAGGCCAGTCGGCGCTGGAAGATTATCTGGAAAGGCTTCGCAGACGGTTCCGCAAGGGTTTTTTTATGACGCTGGCGCCAGCCTATGACGGCCGCGACCGGCAGGTCTTTGCGGTGCTTGCCATGCTTGCGGCGCGAAACCGCGTGCCGCTGATTGCGACCAACCAGCCGCTTTATCATCATCCCGAACGACGGCCGCTTTCGGATGTGGTGATCGCGATCCGGGAGCATGTCGAGATAGCGCAGGCCGGATTCCTGCTGGCGCCGAATGCCGAGCGCTACCTTAAGGATTCACGTGAAATGGTCCGGATCTTCCGGGACTATCCTGGCGCGATCGAAAATAGCCAGGCCTTCTTCGATAAGCTGACCTTTTCGCTGAAGGAATTGGAGCATAATTATCCGCCTGAAAACGATCCCGGCGAAACGCCGCAGCAGACGCTTGAGAGGCTGACGAGAGCGGGAGCGACAAGGCGCTATCCCGAGGGTGTGCCGCTCAAGGTGGCGCAGCAGATCGATTATGAACTGAAACTCATCGGCGACAAGAACTATGCCTCCTACTTCCTGACGGTTTACAGGATCATCCAGCACGCCCGTTATGACCTCAAGGTCTTGTGCCAGGGGCGCGGCTCGGCGGCAAATTCGGTCATTTGCTATTGCCTCGAAATTACGGAAGTCGATCCTCAAAAGAGCACGCTGCTGTTCGACCGTTTCATTTCGATGGACCGCGACGAACCGCCGGATATCGATGTCGATTTCGAACATGATCGGCGCGAAGAGGTCATTCAGTTCATCTACAGAACCTACAAAAGAGAACATGCCGGGCTGACGGCGGGGGTGACAACCTACCGGACCCGTTCGGCAGGCCGCGAGGTCGCCAAGGCCTTCGGACTGTCGGAGGATGTCCAGTCGGCGATCAGCAGCCTCGTCTGGGGCTGGTCGGAGGACAATCTCTCCGAGCGGGATGCCAAGGCGGCCGGCCTCGACATCAAGGATCCGGTCACCAGGAACGTGCTGAAATATGCTTCCGAGCTTCTCGGCTTCCCGCGCCACCTCACCCAGCATGTCGGCGGCTTCGTCATCACACGGGACCGGCTCGACGAGGTGGTGCCGATCATGAAGACGGCGATGCCGGATCGCTACATGATCGAATGGGACAAGGACGATCTCGACAACGTCAAGATCCTCAAGGTGGATGTGCTGGCGCTCGGCATGCTGACCTGCCTGCGGAAGGGTTTTTCGCTGCTTGAACTGCATTACGGCGTGAAGAAGACGCTCGCCGATCTCGGCAACAGGGAACATGGGGACGAAGGCAGACCCGTTTACGAGATGATGGGCCGGGCCGATACGCTTGGCGTTTTCCAGATCGAGAGCCGGGCGCAGATGAGCATGCTGCCGCGTCTTAAACCGAAGCTATTCTACGACCTCGTCATCGAGGTGGCGATCGTCCGGCCGGGACCGATCCAGGGCGATATGGTGCATCCCTATCTGAAGCGCCGGGAGCAGCGGACCAGGAATATCCCGATCGAATATCCGAGCGAGGAGCTGAAAACGGTTCTGGAAAGAACCCTCGGCGTGCCGCTGTTTCAGGAACAGGCGATGCAGATCGCCATCACCGCCGCAGGCTTTGCGCCTGCGGAAGCCGACAAGCTTCGCAGAGCGATGGCGACATTCAAGCGAACCGGCACGATCGGCAATTTCGCGACGCGGTTTATCGAGGGAATGACCTCGAAGGGTTATACCCGGGAATTCGCGCAGCAGTGTTTCAACCAGATCAAAGGCTTCGGTGAATATGGCTTCCCTGAAAGCCATGCCGCCTCCTTTGCGCTGCTTGTCTATGCCTCCTCATGGCTCAAGGCCTATTATCCCGACGTCTTCTGCGCGGCGATGCTGAATTCCCAGCCGATGGGGTTTTATGCGCCGGCGCAGTTGGTCCGGGATGCACGCGAACACGGGGTCAAGATCCTGCCGGTCGACATCAACGAATCCGACTGGGATTGCGGTCTGGAGGCGGCCGGTTTCGATCCGAATGCCGTCGATTTCCGTCACCGTGAGATGCGCGGGATCATCAAGGCGCGGCATGCGGTGCGGCTCGGCTTTCGGCAGATCAAGGGCGTCTCGGATAAGGAGATGGAGCTGCTCGTCAAACATCGAGGTAGAGGCTACGGTTCCGTTCGGGATCTCTGGCTGCGATCCGGCCTGCAGAAATCCGTCATCGAGCGGCTGGCGGATGCCGATGCCTTCCAATCCCTCAAACTATCGCGACGCGACGCGCTCTGGGCGGTGCGGGCGTTGGATGTGAAGAGCGCGGCCGAGGAGCTGCCGCTTTTCGAGCCGGTCCGTCATGTCGATCTCCAGGCTGAGCCGGCAACGAAGCTGCCGGACATGCTGCCCGGAGAGCAGGTCATCGAGGACTATCGTTATCTCTCGCTGTCGCTGAAGGCGCATCCGGTCTCCTTCCTGCGTGAGGAATTGCGGCATGCCGATGTGACGCGCAATGTCGATCTGTTGACGGTTCCCAACGGCAGAAGGGTGACGATCGCGGGCCTGGTGCTGGTGCGCCAACGGCCGGGATCGGCCAAAGGCGTGATCTTTATGACGCTCGAGGATGAGACCGGCGTCGCCAATGCGATCGTCTGGCCGAAGATCTTCGACACATACCGCTCGGTTGTGATGGGCGCCCGGCTGGTGAAAATCCGCGGCAGGCTGCAAAGCCAGAGCGGCGTGATCCATACCGTCGTCGAGCATATCGAGGACATGACACCGGCGCTCGGCATCCTGCAGCGCGAGGCCCGGCGTTTCGGCGTCTGCGAGCGGGCAGACGAAGTGCTGAGCCCAGGTGTCGATCAGCGGCAGAAAAAGCGTGCGCATGCACAGGAGAGAGCGGATCTGGAAAAACGGATGGTGGCCACAGGCCGCAATTCCGGCATAGCGGAAACTGCCGAGGTGATGCCGCGCGGACGCAACTTCCATTAAAATGCGCCACACCGATCGGGATCTCGCTGCCCGCCTTCAGTTGCCTTATGGCGTCATCATCCTGGAAGCACTGGATAATCCCGGACGAAATGCATCGGCTTCTCATTTCGACGCCGCATCCGGTGAAGCGGGGCTCGAATTTTTTCTTGACAGCCACCATCTTCTTTAGCAGAAAACACGATAGTCAGTGTCATGTTTGGAATGAAGACGTGCTTGTCTGCAGCTGCAATTATATAACCGACAAGGAAATCCGGGAGGTTATCACCAACCTTCTCGATGAAGATTGTTGGCAGCTTATCGTGCCGGCGAAGGTCTATCACGCCATGGAAAAACGTGGCCGTTGCTGCGGCTGTTTCCCCAATGTCGTCGATATCATTATCCAGACGACCGAGGAATATCACGCCCGTCGCCACTCGACGGAGACCGAAATATTTGATTTCATGTCCCGCTTGAAACAATTCCATGAGGAAAACAGGAGAGCGGACATTGAAAGGCGACAAAAAGGTCATCGAGCGGCTTAACGAGGCGTTGTTCCTCGAGCTCGGGGCGGTCAATCAATATTGGGTTCATTATCGTCTTCTTGAGGACTGGGGCTACACCAAGCTCGCCAAGAAGGAACGCGCCGAATCTATCGAAGAGATGCACCATGCCGACCGGCTTGTTGCACGCATCATTTTCCTCGAAGGCCATCCCAATCTGCAGACCCTTGCGCCTCTGCGCATCGGCCAGAACGTCAAGGAAGTGCTGGAGGCCGATCTTGCCGGCGAATACGACGCCCGCGCGGCCTACAAGAAATCGCGCGATATCTGTTATGAGACCGGTGATTACGTTTCCATGAAGCTCTTCGAAGAGCTGCTGATGGATGAGGAGGGCCATATCGACTTCCTCGAAACGCAGCTCGAGCTGCTCGGGAAAATCGGCGAAAGCAAATACGGCCAGCTCAACGCCGACTCCGCCGACGAAGCCGAATAGGATTCAAACGAAGATCGGCCGCTTGGGTGGCCGGTCTTCCGCACCTGTATTATCGCAGCTGCAAACCAGTCCGATTATCCCGTATCGCTCAGTCTTCCGATTGCAGTCCTGCCAGATGCTGGAATTCGGCCACCACCCGGTCGTAGACGCTGCGCTTGAAGGAAACGATCAGCCCCGGCAGTTCCTGCATCGGCTTCCATTCCCAGGAATCGAATTCCGGCTCGTGGCCGCCGGGCGGCGGGTTGATGGCGATCTCGCTGTCGTCGCCATCGAAACGGAAAGCGAACCAGCGCTGCGTCTGGCCGCGGAATTTTCCCTTCAATCCGATGCCGATCAGTGCCGGCGGCAGATCATAGTTGATCCAGTCTGCCGCTTCGGCAAGCAGGGTCACCGTCTTGATGCCGGTCTCCTCGTAGAGCTCGCGATAGGCGGCGTCCAACGGATCCTCGCCCTTGTCGATGCCGCCCTGCGGCATCTGCCAGAGCTGCGGCGAGCCGTCATATTCCGAATTGCCGTCGGGAATGCGCCGCCCGGCCCAGACGAGGCCATCGCGGTTCAGGATCATCACGCCGACGCAGGGGCGGTAGGGCAGATCCTCGGCTTTCACGGTCGCCTGGCTCATCTTCTTCTCCATTCAGGGAAACTTGTGTCAGGGATTTTTGGGGTCGTTGGAAAGGGCGGCGACGCCGACGATCTCGATGCCGCGCATCGCAGCCTCCTCGCTCCATTTGGCGATGGCGTCGACACTTTCGTCGAAAGCCGAGGCGACGCCGATCGCCTGACCGTTCTTGCGAGCGATGCGCTCGAGCTCGTCGAGCTTCTTCAGCACGGCGTTGATATCGAGCTGGCCGTCGAGCTGCAGGTCGGCGAAGGCATAGGGCAGTTCGGTTCCCTTGGCGACATCAGCCGTCTTCGACTGCGCCGAGGTGCCGTCGTCGAGGAACAGCAGGCCGCGTTTGCCGATATCGCGCATGACAGGCTCCATGGCGGTGGAATCGGAGAGGAAACGGCCGCCGAGATAATTCATGATGCCGGTATAATTGGTAATTTCGCCCATCGCCTTGTGCAGGTTTTCGATGTTGCGGGCGACAGGCTTCGAAGTCAGCAGCGTCTCGGGACCCGGATCGTTCGCCGGATAATCAAATGGCTCGAGCGGCACTTGCAGCAGGATCTCATGGCCGCCGCGGCGGGCTTCCTGCATCCAGCGCTGCAGGCTGTTGCCACTTGCGGCAAAGGCGAAGGTGATTTCTTCAGGCAATTCGGCGATGGCGCGCTGCGTCCCGGTCTGGCTGAGTCCGAGGCCGCTGACGACGATGGCGATGCGGACGCCGCGCGCACCGGATGAAGGGCGGGCATACTGATCCATCGGGCGCCGGCCATCAGGGCCGACGATCGGAAGCCTGCCGAACGGGGTGTCTTCGAGCAGCGCCTCATTCGGCTGGGCCGCCATGCGCGGATCCTGGCCGATCTGCATGGCATCGACCAGCACCGGCCCGCTGCCGTCGCGCGGGCGGGGGCTATATTTGGTGACCACGGAGCCATCGCCGGTGACCATCTGTTCGACATTGGCGCCCGAGCGCGGTTCGGCGCGCGGCATGCCGTCCGCCGTCTGGTTGGCGGTTGTCGCCGGTGGCTGGGGGCTATTGGCGGGCGCTGCGGCCTGTTCGGCCGCTGGGGGCTCGGCGCGTTCGAGACCATCGCCACGAAACGCCGTATAGAGGGAAAAGCCGCCTATCGCGAAAAGGCAAAGACTGGCGGCGATACGGCCGAGGCGCAGAACACCCGGGCGCCGGCTGCCGGTTTTGCGGTTGCGGCCTAAAGGCGCATGCAGGTCCGTTCCCAATTTTTTACCCGCTCCAAAACCGGGAAACAGCAGAAAGGCTCAAGGCCGGGCGAGGTGCCCGGCCTTGAACTGATCATTACTTGGCGACGACGGCCTTGTCAGGGTTCGGCGGGAAGGCCGGATCGGTCTTCTTGCCGCGCAGCAGATCGAGCGCGTAGTTCAACTGAACGTCATCCTTCGGATCCGGGGGCACATAGGCAACGGAGCCCGAACCTTCGTCGGTCTCGCTCTGGCCCTTGATATGGCCGCGCAGGCTGGATTCGCCTTCGGTCACCATCTTGCCCTGCAGTTCCTCCGGCAGCGGCTCCTCGACCTTGATGTCGGGGGTGATGCCGGTGCCCTGGATCGAGCGGCCCGACGGCGTGTAGTAGAGCGCCGTGGTCAGGCGCAGCGCGCCGTTTTCGCCGAGCGGGATGATCGTCTGGACGGAGCCCTTGCCGAAGGAGCGCGTGCCGAGAACGGTGGCGCGGCGCAGATCCTGAAGCGCGCCGGCGACGATTTCCGATGCGGAAGCCGAACCGCCATTGATCAGCACGATCACCGGCTTGCCATCCGTCAGGTCGCCCGGGCCGGCATTGAAGCGGCGGGTTTCATCGGGATTGCGGCCGCGGGTCGACACGACCTCGCCGCGCTGCAGCAGCGCATCGGAGACGTTGATCGCCTGGTCGAGCAGACCGCCCGGATTGAGGCGCAGGTCGAGGACATAACCCTTCAGCTTGTCGGCCGGAACGGTGTCCTTGATCTTCTTGATCGCCTTTTCCATGTCGGGATAGGTCTTCTCGGTGAAGGAGATGATGCGGAGATAACCGACATCGTCCTCGACACGCGATTTGACGGCCTGGACGGCGACGACGTCACGGACGATCGTCAGCTCGATCGGCTTGTCGGCGCCCTTGCGGATCAGCGTCAGCTTGATCGGCGTGTTGACGGCGCCACGCATCTTCTCCACGGCGTCCTCAAGCTTCAGGCCACGCACGGACTGGCCGTCGATCTCGGAGATATAATCGCCGGCGAGAACACCGGCCTTGGCGGCGGGCGTATCGTCGATCGGGGTGATGACCTTGACGAGCTCGTCTTCCATGGTGACTTCGATGCCGAGGCCGCCGAACTCACCCTTGGTCTGGGTGCGCATGTCCTCGGCGTCCTTCGCATTCATGTAGCTCGAATGCGGATCCAGCGAGGAGAGCATGCCGTTGATGGCGTTTTCGATCAGCTTGTCTTCGGCCGGCGGCGTCACGTATTGGGCGCGCACACGCTCGAAGACGTCACCGAACACCGAGAGTTCCTTGTAGGTGGATGATCCGGCCGCTTCTGCCGGCACACCCGCCGAGTAAATGACGCTCATGGCAGTCGCACCCATCAATGCGCCGACCAGAACAAGAGAAGCCCTACGAATCATTGCGTGCCTTTCCAGTGTCTTTGGCGGTCCACCACGGTCGGGAATCGACCGGTTTACCGTCCTTTCGAAATTCAATGTAAAGCGTTGGCCGGTCCGTTTCCAGCGCCAATGCAGTTGCGCTTGCCACTCTTTTCGCCCCCATCACGGCGAGCGGCTCGCCGGAGAAAACGAATTTTCCCTGACGGGTATTGATCGTATCCATTCCCGAGAGAACCAAGTGGTAGCCATCGCCGGTGTCGAGGATGATCATCTGGCCGTAACTGCGGAAAGCGCCGGCGAAAACCACCAGGCCATCGGCAGGCGCGGTCACCACAGTCTCCGGATTGGTGGCGACCGTCATTCCCATCGCCTCGTGCCCGGTGCCGTCGGCATCGCCGAACTGGCGCAGGATATCGCCCGCAACGGGCACCTCCAATTTCGCCTTCAATTCTCCGAAGGGATATGCGGGCGCAATGCGGTTTTTATCGGGCACACCGCTGTCGGCCAGGGCCTTGGCCTGGGCGCGCTGCTCGTCGGTCATCAGCCTGCGGTTCTCCTCCGCCTGGCGGGCGGCGGCGGCCGCGTCGCGCACCGAAGCGATCTCGGATTCCATCGAGGCAACGAGGCCTTCCAGGCTGGTCGCCTTGCCCGCCAGTTCCTCGGAGCGTTTTCTCTCGGCCTGGAGTTCGGCGGCGTTGCTGCGGCTGAGCTTGTCGTTTTCGGCAAGCAGCAGGTCCATGCGCCGCTCTTCCTCGATGCCGTTGGTCATCGTCGCAGTCAGGCCGGCCTTCTCGGCGGCGCTTGCGGCCTGCAAGGCGGCGAGGCTTGCAAGGTCTCCGGCAAGCTTGTCGGTCTCCTTGCGGATGCCTGGAACAACGGCGCCGAGCAGGATGGCGCTGCGCACCGAGGCGAGTGCGTCATCAGGGGTGACGAGCAAAGCGGGCGGCGGGTTGCGGCCCATGCGCTGGAGCGCTGCCAGCACCTCGGCCAGAAGGCCGCGGCGCTCGTGCAGGGAACGGCGGATGTCATCCTCCTTGACGCCGAGATCGGCAAGCTTCTTCTCGCTTTCGAGGATCTGCTTGTCGAGCCCCTTGCGGCGGGCGGCAGACTCGATCAACGCCTGGCGGATGCTTTGCGTGCTCTTTTCCAGATCGGCGATGCTCTGTTGAAGCGCACTCACCTTGTCGCTGGAAAGACTGATGGTTTTCGACAGGGTTTCGAGTTCGGCGCGGGTCTTATCCCGTTTGACGGCCAGTTCGGCGGCCGGATCGGGTGGCGGCGGCTCGGCTGCCGGCTGCTGGCCAGATTGTGCCGCTTCAGATGGGGCATCCTGCGCCCGGACGATGAAGGGATCTGCCGACACGGCAATCGCCGCCACACCGATACCGGCAGCGATAGCCGGCAGGATCATGCGGTGTCGCCTGGTGGATGCTCTCGTCATGCGTGTTGGGGCACTTTCTCAAATCGCGCGGAGACTAAGCTGATTTGGCGCGCTTTGCCAGAAAGTTTGAAGCCCAACGGGTGACCAAGCAAACACGGCTGCGTGACCATGCGAATTGCCGAGGCATGAGGCCGGTGGGGCATCAGACGCGGTGATAGGGGTGGCCGGAGAGGATGGTGACGGCGCGATAGAGCTGTTCGGCAATCAGCGTGCGCACGAGCTGATGCGGCCAGGTCATCTTGCCCAAGCAAAGCGTGGCGTCGGCACGGTCGTAGAGGGAAGGATCGAGGCCGTCGGCGCCGCCGATGGCGATCAACAGCTCGCGTTTGCCCTGGTCGCGATAGGAGCCGAGCAGGCCTGCGAAGGCTTCGCTGTCGAGCGCTTTGCCGCGTTCGTCGAGAAGAATGAGGACGCTGCCGTCGGCAAGCGATTTCACGAGCTGCGCCGCTTCCTCGCGCTTGCGGGTTTCCGCGTTGGAGGCGCGGCTTTCGGCCACTTCGGCTACACGGGTAAGTTCGAGGCCGACGGCAGGGCCGGCCTTGGCGAAACGGTCGAAATAACGGGCCGCAAGATCCTTTTCGGGGCCGGATTTCAGCCGTCCCACCGCGAAAAGACCAATTCGCATTCATCCGCTCCCGCTGGTGCGGCACATCGGGCGCATAAGGCGCCGCCGGCCGGTTTTCATGTTTTCCGGCCAGCCAATGCCACATTCAGGCGCCGGACAGAATGCCGGCCTGCCTGTCAGTGCCGTGTTTCTTCATCCATATCCGGAGCCGCCCACATCTTTTCGATGTTGTAGAACTCGCGGATTTCGGGACGGAACACATGCACGATAATATCACCCGTGTCGATCAGCACCCAATCGCCGCCTTCCTGACCTTCGACGCGGGCCGTGCCGAGGCCGTCGTCCTTCAGGTCGGTGAGCAGGTGATCGGAGATCGCCATGACATGCCTGTTCGAGCGGCCGGAGACGACAATCATGTAGTCTCCCAGCGCCGATTTTCCGGCAATGTCGATGGTGACGATATCTTCAGCTTTGGAGTCCTCGAGGCTGGCGAGGACGGTTTCTAGGGCGCGGGCGGCGGCATCGGCGCCACGTTCCGCACTCTTCGGGATAACGGCGAACGTTTTTCCCTTGGCGTGTACTGTTGTCAGTGCTTTCCCTTTCCTGGAATGACAAACCATGCACAACACGAGATCCGATCGAGACCGGATCATGGTTAAGATAGGCATCAAACCATTAATGTTTCAAGACGTGCTAAGATACAGAGCGGCCGAAAATCCGATCTGGCGTCCGAATTGAAGAATATTGCGCCTCGGGCTGCTTCTCGCGGGCGGTGTACAGTTTCCGTACCGCCGCGTAAAGTGCGGCAAATTTCACGATTTCACGATTCGATGACCGATCCAGCCGCAAAAACACTCGTGCCCGTCCTGCGAATCAGCTTCCCGGACGAGGATCGTCTCGGTCACGGCAAGATGGAGTTGCTGGAACATATCCGCGCCACCGGATCGATCTCGGCGGCGGGGCGGGCGATGGACATGTCCTATCGCCGCGCATGGCTGCTGGTCAGCGAAATGAACCGGATGTTCCGCGAACAGGTGGTGGAGCCGCAGCGCGGCGGCCAGAAGGGCGGCGGCGCGGTGCTGACGCCGTTCGGCGAGGAATTGCTCGAGCGTTTCCGGCGGATGGAAAAGACGATGCGCGAAAGCCTCGCCGAGGATCTCGCCTGGCTCGAAGGCAAGCGCAGCCTATAGGAAACGGATCAGGCCTCCAGAGCCACCGTCTTGATGACGGCAAAGACTGTTTTGCCGGGCTGAAGATCGAGGCGCTCGCAGGAGAGCGTCGTGATGCGCGCGAGAATGACGTCGCCGCCGCAATCGATCCGGATTTCCACCGTTCCGTCCTCGTCCGACGAGATCGCCGCGATCCTGCCTTCGAGAATGTTCAGCGCGCTGAGGCCCTCGGGCCTGGTGGTCGCCAGCATGACGTCGCGGGACGGGATGCGGATGCGCACCGGTCTGCCTGAAGCAAGCGCTGCGCTCGGAATATGCAGCCGAGAGGATTTCAGGGCGACGGTCGACAGGCGGTGACGCGGATCGAAGCTTTCGACGGTGCCTTCGAGCAGCGCGCCCGCCTCTTTCCGATCGGCCGCCGCAGAGGGACGGCTCAATATGTCGACGGCCGGGCCGGTCGCTTCGACCTTGCCGTCGCTGAGGACGACGACCTGATTTGCCAGCCGCGCCACCTCGGCGATCGAATGGCTGACATAGACGATCGGGATTATCGTCTCGTCGCGCAGCCGCTCCAGATAAGGCAGGATCTCGGCCTTGCGCGCCTCGTCGAGGGCGGCGAGCGGCTCGTCCATGAGAAGCAGGCGGGGCGCGGAGAGAAGGGCGCGACCGATGGCGACACGCTGCTTCTCGCCGCCGGAAAGTTTTGCGGGGCTGCGTTCCAGCAGCGGCTCGATGCCGAGCAGGTCGACGATGCGATCGAAGCTCTCGCCGCCTGCGGTTTTCGCCGCAAACCAGCGGCCGTAGGAGAGATTGGCGCGGACGCTGAGATGCGGGAAGAGCCGCGCCTCCTGGAAGACATAGCCGAAGCGGCGGCGGTGTTTCGGGACGAATAGGCCGGTTGCGGTTTCGGTCAGGGCCTCGCCGTCGAGGACGACGCGGCCTTCGTCCGGGCGGGCGAGGCCGGCGATGATGCGGATCAGCGAGGTCTTGCCGGAGCCGGAGCGGCCGAACAGCGCGGTGACGCCACGCTCGGAGGTGAAGGCGGCGTCGAGCGAAAAGCCGCCGAGCCTTTGTTTTGCCGCGACGATCAGCGTCATTCCGGATCGATCCTTTGGCCGGCGACGCGGGCGAGGAATTCGGAGGCGAGCAGCGCGACCATGGAAATAACGATGGCGACGAGCGTCAGGCGCAGCGCACCGGCATCGCCGCCCGGCACCTGGGTGAAGGTATAGATCGCTGATGACAGCGTCTGGGTTTCGCCCGGGATGTTGGAGACGAAGGTGATGGTCGCGCCGAATTCGCCCATCGCCTTTGCGAAGGAAAGGATCATGCCGGTGATGATGCCGGGCAGGGTCAGCGGCAGGGTGATCGTCAAAAACACCCAGGCGGGACCGGCGCCGAGCGTTCCGGCCGCCTCCTCCAGCTTGCGGTCGACCGCCTCGATCGACAGACGAATGCTGCGCACCATCAGCGGAAAGGCCATGACGGCGCAGGCGAGCGCCGCGCCCGTCCAGCGGAAGGAAAGAACGATGCCGAAATACTGGTCGAGCAGGCTGCCGACCGGACCGCGGCGGCCAAACAGGATCAGGAGAAGGAAACCGGTGACGACCGGGGGCAGGATCAGCGGCAGGTGCACGATGCCGTTCAGCACCGACTTGCCCCAGAAGCGGCCGCGGGCAAGCAGCAGGGCGACGAGGATGCCGAAAGGCAGGCTCGCCAGCATGGCGACAAAAGAGACGCGCAGGCTGAGCAGGATCGCCGTCCATTCCTCATTGCTCAGGCCGAACATATCCAAACGAAATTGTCTCCATGAAATTTGAAGGCTGTCGAGGCGATTGCCTGTTTGATGACAAACCTCGTTCTTTACCGGCGTCACCCGATGCCGGCCCCTCATCCGCCCGCCGGCACCGACCGGGGTCGAGCCACGCGTCTCGACCCGTCCTTCGGACCCCCGTAAAACGGGGCGAAGGGGATATGCCGCGCCCTCTCCGTCCCCACCAACCTTTCGCAGGGCACGTCCCCTCGCCCCGTTTACGGGGAGAGGGTTAGGGTGAGGGGCCGCTTCACGCTAAGCCGTCACCATCGATTCCGCAATCAATTCAACCCATCATTTCAGGACAGTAAAACCCTGCGCCGTGAAAAAGGCGGCTGCCTTGTCGGATTTCAGGAAGTCGAGATAGGCTCTCGCATCCGGGTTCTTGCTCTCGGCAAGAATGGCGGCCGGATAGATGATCGGCGGATGCGAATCGGCCGGGAAGGTGCCGACGATGGCGACACCCTGATCGGCGGCGGCATCCGTCTGGTAGACGATGCCGTAAGGCGCTTCGCCGCGGGAGATGAGGGCAAGGGCAGCACGCACGCTTTCGGCGCCGGCGACCTTGCTTTCCACCGATTTCCAGACGCCGAGCTTTTCCAGCGCGGCCATGGCGTATTTGCCGGCCGGAACCGATTTCGGCTCACCCATGGCCAGCTTGCCGTCACCCAAAAGCGCTGCGAGATCGAAGCCCGGCTTGATCTCGACCGGCTTTGCCTTGGCCTTTTCAGCAACGAGCACGATCCGGTTGCCGAGCAGGTTGGAACGGCTGTCGGCCTTGATGAGGCTCTTCCCGGCGAGGTAATCCATCCAGGCAATGTCGGCCGAGATGAAGATATCGGCGGGCGCTGCGTTCTCGATCTGCTTGGCGAGCGCCCCGCTTGCCGCATAGGAGGCGACGGCTTGCCTGCCGCTCTCCTTGACCCAGGCGGCATTGGTGGCATCGAGCGCCTCCTTGAGGCTTGCCGCCGCAAAGACCGTGAGCTTTTCGGCTGCGGTGGCAGGTGTCGGCAGCGCTGCTGCCCCAAGCCACAGGGCTGATATTGCGGCGGTTGCCAGTTTCATCCATTGGCGGCGGTTCTGCATGATGACTCCCAGAGTTCGAAATATTTCAAGGAATATAACGGTGCTCACGCTTTGGCTAGTGGATGTATTCAGGAAAATATAACAGCATCGGTTGACCGCTGGGCATTCACCTATTCGGGAAGCGCATGGCTTTGTGAGAAACGGAAATCCGCGGACGCGCAGCCTTCCCACTGAGCGCCAATCCGCAATCGACAGGGCCTGCCTTTGCGGCTACCTCGCTGGGTTGCACCTAAAAACGGCAGTATTTCGCGGGCCGTCCTCGGAAGGATTGCAGCACTCGCATTGCTGCATTGCACAAATTGATATTCACCTTCCCGCGGAATATGGTAGAACAGACTCATCGAAACGGCTTCTCCTCCTCCCATAGCCGTTCGATAGGGTCGACAACACTCCTCCTCCCAGTTGTCGATCGAGTTTATAAGCCCGACGGATCCTCCCCCGTCGGGCTTTCTCGTTTCCGGGATTTCCTTGAAAATCAGCCTATTCGGCACTGCCCGGCAGCGCACCGTTGCGGATTGCCGTCGAGCTCAGGCCGGAGCGCGGCCCGTGGATGAAGGTCCAGGCCGGCGCGGGTTTCTTCCAGAGAATGCGCGCGTCGTCCTCGTCGACACGGGCGAAATCGAAGGTCCTGGTCATCTTCGAGGAGAGGTAGGAGAGCGTGGCACCCGGCCGGTCGATCACGGCGATCGGGAAGGTGCGGACGATTTCCTGCCATTTCTGCCATTTGTGGAAGGTCTGCAGGCCGTCGGCGCCCATGATCCAGATGAAATGCACATGCGGATTGCGGGCCTTGACGCGGGCGAGCGTATTGGCGGTGTAGCTGACGCCAAGCGACTGTTCGAAAGCGGTGACCTTGACGCGCGGATCGGCGGCGACACGCTCGCTTTCGGCAATGCGCTCGGCAAGTGGCGCCAGCTGGTTGCGGCTCTTCAGCGGATTGCCGGGGGTGACCATCCACCAGAGCTGGTCGAGGCCTAGCCGCTTGATGGCGATCTCGGCGACCAGCGCGTGGCCCTGGTGCGGCGGATTGAACGAACCGCCGAACAGACCGACGACCATGCCGCGCTCGCTGTGCGGCATGCGGAGATAATGCCGGTCCAAACTCTCCGCCGTCACGTCAGGGCCGCGTCTGTCCGGCGCCGTGCACCCGATATTTGAACGAGGTCAGCTGCTCGACGCCGACCGGGCCGCGGGCATGCATCTTGCCGGTGGCGATGCCGATTTCCGCGCCCATGCCGAACTCGCCGCCATCGGCAAACTGCGTCGAGGCATTGTGCAGCAGGATCGCCGAATCGACTTCGGTGAAGAAACGCGCGACGACATCGGGGTCCTCGGCGATCACGGCCTCGGTGTGGTTCGAGGAATATTTCTGAATATGGGCGATCGCGCCGGATATGCCGTCGACGACGGCGACCGAAATGATCGCGTCGAGATATTCGGTCGACCAGTCCTCCTCGGTCGCGGGCTTCAGGCCGGGGGCGACCTTCAGCACTGTCGGCGAAGCGCGGACCTCGCAGCCGGCATTCGTGAGAACCTCGAGCAGCGGCGTCAGATGCGTGCCGATTGCGGCGCCATCGACGAGCAGGGTTTCTGCCGAGCCGCAGATGCCGGTGCGGCGCATTTTGGCATTGACGACGATCTGCTTGGCCATCTCGATATCGGCCGAGCCATCGACATAGATATGGCAGAGGCCCTCGAGATGGGCGAAAACCGGCACGCGGGCCTCGCTCTGCACGCGGGCGACCAGGCTCTTGCCGCCGCGCGGCACGATAACGTCGATCGCTCCGTCCAAGCCGCGCAGCATGGCGCCGACGGCGGCGCGGTCGGTGACCGGAACGAGCTGGATAGCATGCTCTGGAAGTCCGGCGGCCTTCAGGCCTTCGACCAGGCAGGCATGGATCGCCTGCGATGAGCGGCGCGAGTCCGAACCGCAGCGCAGGATCACGGCATTGCCCGCCTTGAGGCAGAGGGCGCCGGCATCGGCGGTGACGTTCGGCCGGCTTTCGAAAATGACGCCGATGACGCCGAGCGGCGTGCGGACGCGCTCGATCTTCAAGCCGTTCGGCCGGTCCCAGGCGGCGATGACTTCGCCGACGGGATCGGCAAGGGCGGCAATGGCGCGCAGCCCCTCGGCCATTTCGGCGACGCGTTTGTCGTTCAGCGTCAGCCGGTCGACGAAGGAGGCGAGCATGTCGCTGCCTTCGGTGTCTTTCAAATCCTTGGCATTCTCGGCAAGGATCTCGGCCTTGTTGGCCAGGATCGCATCGGCCATGGCGTTCAGCGCCCTGTTCTTGGCCTCGGTGGACGCAAAGCTCAGCGGTCGCGCGGCAGCCTTTGCCTTGCGGCCGATGTCATTCATCAGCGCGTCAATGTCGGGGCTTGCCGCAACGGTCTCAAGCATGGGCCGCGTCCTTCTTCTGCCTTTCCGATTTCGAACCGATCTGTCCCGTCATCACCATATCGTCGCGATGGACCATGGCGGCGCGGCCGGGATAACCGAGAATGGCCTCGATTTCCGCCGACTTGCGGCCGGCAATCCGGCGGGCATCCTCGGCATCGTAGCTGACCAGTCCGCGGGCGATCTCGCGACCTTCAGGGCCGACGATCGCCACCGTATCGCCGCGGCTGAACAGGCCGGAAACGCCACGCACGCCGGCGGGAAGCAGGCTCTTGCCGGCCCCGAGGGCGGTGACGGCGCCGTCATCGACACGCAGTTCGCCGGCTGGCTGCAACTGCCCGGCGATCCAGGTCTTGCGGGCGGTGACCGGTGTGCCCGATGGCGCGAACCAGGAGGAACGCGCGCCGTTTTCGATTGCCGACAGCGGGCTGTCGGTCTTGCCCGAGGCGATGATCATGGCGCAGCCCGATGTCGTGGCGATCTTGCCGGCATCGATCTTGGTGCGCATGCCGCCGCGTGAGAGCTCGGAAGCGGCGCCGCCGGCCATCGCCTCGATCTCGGGGGTGATTTCGGAAATCGTCTCCAGGAAGGTCGCCTTCGGGTCGAGATGCGGCGGTGCGGTATAGAGGCCGTCGATATCGGAGAGAAGGACGAGCAGGTCGGCGCCGGTCATCGTCGCGACGCGGGCGGCCAGGCGATCATTGTCGCCATAGCGGATCTCGCTGGTGGCGACCGTGTCGTTCTCGTTGATGATCGGCACGGCGCCGATTTTCAAAAGCTGGTTGATGGTGGCGCGCGCATTGAGATAACGGCGGCGCTCCTCGGTGTCGCCGAGCGTCAGCAGGATCTGGCCGGCGACAATGTCGCCGTGCGACAGGCTTTCCGACCAGGCGCGGGCCAGCGCGATCTGGCCGACGGCGGCGGCGGCCTGGCTTTCCTCCAGTTTCAGCGCGCCGGAGGGCAGGTCGAGCACCGAGCGGCCGAGCGCGATGGCGCCGGAGGATACGACGAGCACATCGATGCCCTTGGCCTTCAAGCCGGAAATGTCAGCGCACATGGCGTCGAGCCAGGCCTTCTTCAGCCCGGCCTTGCGGTCGACCAGCAGGGCCGAGCCGATCTTGATGACGATGCGGCGGTAGCGGCCGAGCGGCTTACGGCTGGTCATCGGCCCCATCCTCGCCAATGTCCTCAGCCTCATCGGCGACAACAATGTCGCGATGGCGCAGCTTCGGCACCTTGGCCGGCTTTTCCTCGGCATTTTCCTCGACGATGATGTCGCGCAGCGCGCGCAGCACCTCGGTCATGCCCTTGCCGGTGACGGCCGAAATCTGGAACGGCGTCTTGCCGCAGGCCTTGGCCAATTCCTTCGTCTTCTTCTTCAGTTCGGCCTCGTCGAGCACGTCGATCTGCGACAGCGCCACGATTTCCGGCTTATCCGTCAGCTCGTTGCCATAGGCTTCGAGCTCGTGTTTCACCGTCTTATAGGCTTTGCCGACCTTTTCCTCCTGGGCGGAGACGAGGTGGAGCAGCACGCGGGTGCGCTCGACATGGCCGAGGAACCGGTCGCCGATGCCGACACCCTCATGGGCGCCTTCGATCAGGCCCGGAATGTCGGCCAGGATGAATTCCCGCTCGTCGATGGTGGCGACGCCGAGATTGGGGTGCAGCGTGGTGAAGGGATAGTTGGCGATCTTCGGCCGGGCACGGGTGACAGATGCCAGGAAGGTCGACTTGCCGGCATTGGGCATGCCGACGAGGCCGGCATCGGCAATCAGCTTCAGCCGCAGCCAGAGGGTCTTTTCCTCGCCGGGCAGGCCGGGATTGGCCCAATCCGGCGCCTGGTTGGTCGAGGTCTTGAAATGCGCGTTGCCGAAGCCGCCATTGCCGCCATGGGCGAGGCAGTAACGCTGGCCTTCGACGGTGAGATCGCAGATCAGCGTTTCCCGGTCTTCCTCGAAGATCTGGGTGCCCACGGGGACCTTCAGCGTCACGTCGCTGCCGTTGGCGCCGGTGCGGTTCCTGCCCATGCCATGGGTGCCGATCGTCGCCTTGAAATGCTGCTGAAAACGGAAATCGATCAGCGTGTTGAGGCCGTTGACGGTCTCGACCCAGACATCGCCGCCACGTCCGCCATCACCGCCGTCGGGGCCGCCGAACTCGATGAATTTCTCGCGCCGGAAGGAAACGCTGCCCCCGCCGCCGTCTCCGGACTTGATATAGACCTTTGCTTCGTCGAGAAATTTCATTTTACTTCCAGTATCCGGTGGCAGTTGGACGGCCCGTCTTGGCCCATTCGATATAGGCGGTTCCGACGGAGGTCAAAGATTATCGTGAATTTTGCGAGCTATAACATACAGTACGGCTTCGGTCTCGACGGCAGATACGATCTCGAGCGCATTGCCCGGAGCCTTGAGGGCGCCGATATCATCGCGCTGCAGGAGGTGACCCGCGGCTTCGCGCGCAACGGTTTTGCCGACATGGCGGCCGACCTTGCCGCCTTCTTTCCCGACCATTTCTGGGTGTATGGGCCGGCCTGCGACCTGCATGTCGAGGCTGCCGGAAGCGAGCGTCCGCCGGTGCGGGGCATGCGTTTCCAGTTCGGCAATATGGTGCTGTCGCGCTGGCCGATCCTTTCGACCCGGACGCTGCTTCTGCCGCGCAGCCGCACGATCGGCAAGATCAATCTTCAGCGCGGTGCAACCGAGGCGGTGATCGCGGCACCCGGGGGCGCGATCCGCGTCTATTCCGTCCATCTCGACCACGTCTCTCCAGACGAGCGCATCCGCCAGCTGCAATGTTTGAACGCGCATATCAACGCTTTCCTCCACGAGGGCGGGTCGCTGACGGGGGGTGGTGAATTCGATCTGCCGGAGCCGCCGCTGCCGGAGGATTACGTCATCATGGGCGATTTCAACATGGAGCCGGAATCGCCGGAATATTGCGCGCTTGCCGGTGCCGGCGGCGGATATTACGGCCGCATCGCCCGGATCGGCACGCCGGTCGACGCCTTTGCGGCGCTCGAAGCTTACCGCCCGGAGAGCTACAGCTGGATGAATCCCGAAGATCACGGCGAACGCATGCATCTCGATTATTGCTTCGTCAGTTGCGGCCTCAAGGGCCGGTTGCAATCCGCCCGGATCGATACGCAATCCGTCGGCTCCGATCATTTCCCGCTATGGGTCGAGATCGGGAATTGACGGAGACGCCGCCACGGGCGGCGGCGGCTCTCCTTTTTGTTTACGCCACCTTGCGTGGCTGCAGCATGCCCGGCTGAAGCACGGTCTCGATGTGCGACACCATGGTGTTGCGGGCGAAACAATAGATTTCGCCGCAGCCCGTCATGTGGAAACCGAGCTTCTCCTGCAATCGCAGCGAAGCCGGGTTGTCGGCGAAGACGCCGGAATGGATCGGCGTCTCCGGCATGCGGCGCGAAAAGCGCTCGACAATTCCAGCCACCGCCTCGCTCATATAGCCGCGCCGCCAGTAGTAGCGGTTCAGCCAATAGCCGAGGTGCCAGCGGCCGTGACGCAGTTCGATCGAGACGTTGCCGATATGGACATCGTCCTTGCCGGTGATCGCCAACGGCCAGTCCGGCAGGGCGCCCGAGGTGACCGGGACCAGCCAGTCCAGCGCATCCTGCCGGTCGAACGGCGAGGGGACGCGGGACAGCATGCGCGTGACGGCGAAATCGGAAAGCGATTCCGCAATGTCAGGCGCATCGCTCAGCCTGTGGGGGCGGAGCGTCAGCCGGGCGGTCGAGATGACAGGCGCGGGGCCCGGCATCATCGGCTTGACCTCCGGCCTTTGCAGCGCGGTCGTGCTCATGCGATGTTCCCCCAGCTTCTGAGCGACATCCAGGTCTTGCGGTCGAGCCTGTACCATTCCACCGGCACGTTGCTGCCGAGCGCCAGCGAGGCGGCAAGCCCCGATCCCTGGAACTGGAAGCCGCACTTCTGGATGACGCGGCGCGAGGCGACGTTCATCACCCGGCAGCGGGCGTCGATCTGATCGACGTCCTGGCGGGTTCTGAACACCATATCGACCAGGGCATGGCAGGCCTCGGTTGTATAGCCCTTGTTCCAATAGGGCTCGCCCAGCCAGTAACCGATCTCGACAGTCCTGCCGTCGGCATGCGGCTCTACACCGCAGCAACCGATAAAGGCGCCGTTTTCGGCTTTGGTGATCGCATAGACGCACTTGCCAATCTCGCCCTTTTTCGTGCGACGCACGAAGTCGGCAGCATCATCGGCGGTATAGGGGTGCGGCATACGCGATACCATGGTGGCGACTTTGGCGTTATTGGCGAGATGGGCAAGGGCGTCGATGTCTTCTTCGTGGGGCGCGCGCATGACGAGCCTTTCCGATAACAAGACAGGGCAATCGGTCCTTAACCGCTCCGGCCTCAGCCGTTCTTCGGAAGACACCTGGCCTTCCCGGGGCGACCGTGATTGGTCTACCCTTAACAATTCGCCTTGCATGTTCAGTCCTCCTGTTTGGACAAAGAAAAAGGGGAGATGGCGCCCCATCTCCCCTGTTTTCTGGACTGAACCTGGTACGGCCAGCCGGGTCGATGAGACGCCGGCTGTTTTAGAGCGCTACCGGCTTATTCCGCTGCTTCCGCTTTCGGCATGACAGACACGTAGACGCGACCGTTGGCCTTCGTTCGGTAGTTCACATTGCCGGCGGTAAGCGCAAAAATCGTGTGATCCTTGCCGAGGCCGACGTTGGAACCCGGATGCCACTGCGTCCCGCGCTGACGCACGAGGATGTTACCTGCGATGACGGCTTCGCCGCCGAACTTCTTCACGCCAAGGCGCTTGGATTCGGAATCGCGACCGTTGCGCGAGGAACCGCCAGCTTTTTTGTGTGCCATTGGAGTTCTCCTTAAAACCTTGTCCCGTTGATCTTACTTGGCAGCCACGATGTCCGTGATACGGACGACCGTGTGATGCTGACGATGGCCGCGCGAACGCTTCGAATTCTGACGGCGGCGCTTCTTGAAGGCGATGACCTTCTTGCCGCGGTTCTGTTCGACGACTTCTGCCTTGACAGAGGCGCCGGTAACGAAGGGCGCACCGATCGCAGCGTCGGCGCCTTCGCCGATCACGAGCACTTCGGTGAATTCAATGGAGTCGCCAGCGGTGGCTTCCAGCTTTTCGATGGTCAGCACGTCGTTGGCTGCCACACGGTACTGTTTACCGCCGGTCTTGATGACTGCGAACATTTTTTATCCTTTCATGTTCGTTCCAGCTCTCCCCGCTGATCAGCAGGGTGGCCGTCTTTTTATCAGTCTAGGTTAAGCAGGGATTTCAGAGGGCTGGCCTCGAGTTCTTCCTGCCGGTGAAGCCCCGCGCAAGCGCGAGACGGCTAAGGCACGGATTACTCCATACCTAGTGCGCAGCCGAAATACGCGAGTGACAAAAAAGTGTCAAGGCAAAAGGATGGTATGCTTCGACTTTTCGGCTTGCCAACCCGTCACAGGCTCGTTATGAGAACGCCCGCGCCGAACAAGCGCCGACCAGACCGCGGAGAGGTGGCAGAGTGGTCGAATGCACCGCACTCGAAATGCGGCATACCTGCAAGGGTATCGTGGGTTCAAATCCCACCCTCTCCGCCATAATGCTTCAAGCGCGCCAACGCTTGTGATTTCAGGACGTTGGTATAGCTAGGCGTCAGTGACCTAGCACCTTCTTCACCCAGGCCGCAATCTCGTCGCCGCTGCTCATATCCGCCTGCACCAGCCCATCGATCATGAAGGTCGGCGAGACGTGGATGCCGTTTTGGCGGGCATATTTGCAGTGCCATTTGATCTCCCGGTCGAGGTCCGGGATTGCGAAGGCGTCCTTCAGCTTGATGCCGCTAAAGCCCTCCAGGCGCTCGATGATCTGGTTCGGCGTCACGTCCATGTTCGGGCCGCCGGCATGGTGGTCGAACTCGAATTCTTCTCGATGCGTAGCGATGGCGGCCATGACCTTCTTTGCCGTCTCCTTGCCGCCTTCCAGCGTCGAGGCTGCGATGATGCAGCGGACGATCACGCCGGAATACATATGCCAGGGTTGCGACTGCAGGCGGATCTTCACTGTGATCCTCTCCTCGCCGGCTTGATCGAGAAGGGCGTCCAGCTTGTTGAATGCTTTGGCCGAGTAGGGATCCGTCGGCTCGAGGAAGGCTTCGAATATGCGTGGGCCATTGCCCCAGCTCAAGGAATCTGCGTGCCACGAAGTATCGGTCATAGCGATGTCCTTTCCGTTCGTGAATCGGGTATGCGGCTTAACGTATTAGGCTCCAGAAGCCATGCTTCTTTCCATGTTGGCGCTTCAGCTCGGTGACATAGGCGTCGTGAGGCCGGGCGCTGCCGAAATCGTCGATGTGAGGCGCGAGCGAGGCGCATTCCGCCAGATGGCGCGCGGCATGCCGGTAACGGCTGGATCGGCCGTTCTCGACCGCGAAGCCGATCATCGAGCGCAACAGTATGGTTGCCGCGAGCGGGTGTTTCTCCCGCAGCATTTCGGCGCCCGACGTCATCAGCTCGTAACGGTCGCCGTCCAGTTCCGCCTGGCGGTTGAAGATGAGTTTCGCGGCTTCGGCGTGTGCGGGCCAGGCGAGGAAAAAGGCAAGGGCTCGATGAACATCAGGAAAGCCGTGCGCGAAGGCGAATGCCTTCTCTTCGGCCTCAATGTCGTCGAAGTCGGCGAGCTTTCGCAGGAAGGCGCGAAGATGCTCACCGTTCAGCGACTGTTTGAAGCATTGCCATCGATAGGCCTGCGCTTCCTCCCCCCGCCCGAGCGCTTCGAGCGTTTCGACGCGGGCTTCCTGCCATTCAAAAGGCATTTCGAACCGGTGATCGACGCCGTCCAAAATCCTCAATGCTTCCTCGGCGCGTCCAGCTAGGAGCAAGCGGTCGGCGATCTCCGTTGCGACCGTCGGCGAAGTTAAGGTCCCCTCCGGCTGCTGGGCGATGAAAGCATCGACATCATCCTGGGCATCGGCAATGTCCTGCAGAGCGATGCGTGCCGCCCGTCGCGGTTGGTTGGCATAGATCTCGTTCCTGTAGATTGGTCCGTTTCCGCCCCAGCCGAGAATTTCCCGGTCGGCGTCGGCGGGCTCCTCCTCCGCCTCGTTCAACCATTGCACCAGGAGGCTCTTCAAACGGTCGAGGCCGTCCTTGCCCAGCGCCGGAACCATCTCGGCGATCAGCGGGTCATATTGGCCGTGGTCGTTATCCTGCAACGCAGCGAAAACCTTGTCGGCAAGGACATCGATACCGATTCCCGCGGAGCTGGCGATGACGCCGGCATCGGCGCATGCCTGATGGAAGGTCTCGGTGAAGGCGATGTCGTTGCTGTTGGATCGGTGGAAAATCGAATCGGCAACGGCAAGGAATTGCCAGATGAGATCGAACGCTTCCTTCGGATCGTCGGCGGCCACGACGGTGACGATCGCGGACCGCTGCGTTTCGAGGTCCGCGTTGACGGCTTTTACTTTGTGCCATTCGATGACGCTCTGCGCTCGTGCGATGCTGCCGAGGCGCTTGCGGATCTCACGCGCGACCTCGATGCTGCCCTGATTGCCGGCCAGTTCCATGCGCAGCCGCCGTTTATGGGCGGCGCTGCCGGTGCTGATTTCGATCAGCAGTTCGGCGAGACGCTGCGCACCGAGCACTTCCAGGTTTTTCGCGTTGAGAGTCGTCTTTGCTGCCATGGGTCACCGCTGTCGTTTCGGCGGACAGTATCTTAGCGTTGAAATCAGTCCAAGGTGCCGGGGTAATTCCGGGTGCAGCCATGCCGCGAATTCGTATGTTTTTATCGGCGTTTAGTCTCGCCGAATCATGACCGTTAGCTAAAAAATAACGCTGCCTCGTAACGACTCCTAAAGCCGGTTTTGGCACCTTGTTACCTGTTTAACATTGCTTCCAAATTTTCCGCTGGGGTTTGTCATGAGTCATAATAAAGACGCCTGGGTCAGCCAGCGCGCTTATTCACTGTGGGAATCGGAAGGCAGGCCGGATGGGCGCGGGGAAAGCCATTGGGCTCAGGCGCTGAGGGAGTTCGAGCAGCTGGAGCTGACCAAAGCCTCGCCCGATGGAAACGATCTCATCGAGAAGCTGAAGGCAGCCGGGCGGCTGATGCGGGTCTATGACGAGGCGGTCCCTGCCGTCGAGACCGACCTGCAGCTGAAAGCGGCTCGTTAGGCCATATTGCCACCTCTCGAATATTCAGCGGCATTCCAGGCGGACGATCGGTCTTGCCGGCAGGCGTCGCCACGTCAATGACATCAGCATCGGGGAATATCGAAAGCGTTCTCGGATAGAGTTCAGCCGCCCTCGAACGGTGCCCGATACAGCCAATCTACTGGCGGGCGGCCCAGTTCAGGCCGCGGCGCAGGATGAGCGGCATGTAGGGATGGTCGAATTCGGCGGCGACATGGCCGAGCGCCGAATAGAAGATGCGGCCGGCGCCGAAATGGCGCTTGAAGACAACAGGCATCACGACATTGCGGGCTGCCGGATCGTAAGCGCCGGTGAAGGTGGTGGTCGCCAGGATTTCGACTGTCGGATCATAGTGCAGATAATATTGCTCCGACCTATAGTCGAAGTCGGGAATGCCCTCCATCACAGGATCGTCCTGGCGGGTGACGGCGACGCGGAAGTCGATGATGTTGCCGGGATGGGCGACCCAGGTGACGCCGGAGACATAGCGGAAAGCGGCGCTTTCCTTGAAGGAGGTGGCAAGCGCGCCGTGATGGCCGGCAAGCCCCAGTCCGCCGCGTACGGCTTCGACCAAGGCGCTAGCGTGGGGTTTTTCCAGCGTTTCGCCGGTGATGATCGGTACCAGCAGGTCGGCTTTGGCGAGCGCCGGTGATCCGAATATGCCGAGATCGCCGGTGACCTCCACCGCAAAATCGTCCTCGCGCAGCAGGTCGGCGACGATATGAGCGCATTGCTCCGGCTCATGGCCCTGCCAGCCGCCCCAAACGACCAATGCCTTCCTCATTCGCGCGCTCCCTGGCTGATTGCTGCGGTCCATGTTGTGAATGCCCCTTAAAACGGGCGGTTACGCAAATCACGCGAATAATTCCGACTGCCGCGGGGGCGGTTCGGCATTTGACCTATTGTCCGTTCACGCCTATCGCAATTCCTTCTTTTTATTGACGTGTATCTCGTCTAGGTTTCTTTTATCTCTCGCTAATAATAAGGGTGGTGCATGGCAGGTGAAACGGTTCTTGTCGTCGGCGGCGCCGGTTATATCGGCTCGCATACGTGTCTCGACCTGGCGAACAAGGGCTACAAGCCTGTCGTCTTCGATAATTTTTCCAACGGCCATCGCGAGTTCGTCAAATGGGGGCCGGCCGAGGAAGGCGATATTCGCGATCGCACCCGGCTGGACGAGGTGCTGGCCAAGCACAAGCCGGCGGCGATCCTGCATTTTGCCGCGCTGATCGAGGTCGGCGAATCGGTCAAGGATCCGGTTTCCTTCTATGAGAACAATGTCATCGGCACTCTGACGCTGCTTTCGGCGGCGCAGGCGGCCGGCATCAATGCCTTCGTCTTCTCCTCGACCTGCGCCACCTACGGTCTGCCGCAGAGCGTGCCGCTCGACGAGACGCACCGGCAGGTGCCGATCAATCCCTATGGGCGGACGAAATATATCGTCGAACAGGCGCTTGCCGATTACGACCAGTACCGGAGCCTGCGCTCGGTGGTGCTGCGTTATTTCAATGCGGCCGGCGCTGATTTCGAAGGCCGGATCGGCGAATGGCACCAGCCGGAAACGCATGCGATACCGCTGGCGATCGACGCGGCACTCGGCCGCCGCCAGGGCTTCAAGGTGTTCGGCAGCGATTACGAGACGCGCGACGGCACCTGCGTGCGCGACTATATCCATGTGCTGGATCTTGCCGATGCGCATGTGCGCGCCGTCGAATATCTGCTGAAGGGCGGCGATTCCGTCGCGCTCAACCTCGGCACCGGCACCGGCACCACGGTCAGGGAATTGCTCGGCGCGATCGAGGATGTGTCGAACCGGCCTTTCCCGGTGGAATATATCGGCCGGCGCGAAGGCGATTCGCATACGCTGGTCGCCAATAACGACAAGGCGCGCGACGTGCTCGGCTGGGTGCCGCAGTATGATCTCAGTCAGATCATCCGCTCTGCCTGGAACTGGCATGCAAAAACCAACCAGCACTGAGCCAACCGGAATTGAGCCAGCCGGAAAAGAGAGCGACCGCCGGCCGAACATCCTGCTGATCACGGCGGACCAGTGGCGCGGTGATTGTCTGTCTTCAGTCGGTCACCCTTGCGTGAAAACGCCCAATGTCGACGCACTGGCGCGCCAGGGAACGCTGTTCCGGCGGCACTATGCCGGGGCGGCGCCCTGCTCGCCGGCGCGGGCGACACTCTATACCGGCCTCTACCAGATGAACCACCGCGTCTGCCGCAACGGTTCGCCGCTCGATGCCCGCTTCGACAATCTGGCGCTGGCCGCCCGGCGGGCGGGTTATGACCCGACGCTGTTCGGCTATACCGACACGGCGCCCGATCCGCGCGGCATGGATGCCAATGACCCGCATCTGACCACCTATGAAGGCGTGCTGCCGGGCTTTACCGCACGCCAGCTGCTGCCGGAGCATGAAAGGCAGTGGCTCTCCTGGCTCCGGTCCCGCGGCCATCGGGACGCCGTCAGCCGCGACATTCATATTCCCGTCGGTGCGCGCGCCGGCGACATTTCCGATGCAGCGCCGGCCTATTCCAGCGACGAGACCCAGACGGCGTTCCTCGCCGGCGAGTTCATTCGCTGGCTAGGCGAACAGGACCGGCCGTGGTTTGCGCATGTTTCCTTCCTGCGGCCGCATCCGCCCTTTTCCGTGCCGGGGCCGTTCAACCGAATGTTCAGGCCCGGTGATGGGCCGGCTTTTGCGCGCGCGGCAAACGCCCAAACGGAAGAGGCAAGTCATCCCTATCTCGCCTATGCCATGCCGCGCACCGGCAAGAGCAGTTTCATCCATGGCGCGACGGGACCGCTCAGCGACTGGGATGGCGAGGATTTCGCGGCGATCCGAGCGATCTATTACGGCATGATCGCAGAGGTCGATGCGCAGCTCGGCCGGATCTGGCAGGCCCTGAAGGATGCGGGCGCCTGGGACGATACGCTTATTGTCTTCACCTCGGATCACGCCGAGATGGCAGGCGATCACTGGACGCTGGGGAAGGGCGGTTTCTTCGACGGCAGCTACCACATTCCGCTTGTCATTCGCGATCCCGCAAGCGGGGCGGCGGGCGGGGTCGTCGATGATTTCACCAGTGCCGCGGACATTTTTCCCACACTTTGCCAAAGGCTCGGCATCGAGGCGAAAAACGGGCTCGACGGCCGATCGCTGATGCCCTTTGTCGAGGGCGGGAGCGGAGCGGGCTGGCGGGACGCGGCATTCTGGGAATTCGATTTCCGCGATATTGCCGGGGGCGAGCCGGAGCGGCATTTCGGGCTCAGGTCGAATGAATGCAATCTCGCGGTGATCCGCGATGCGCGGTTCAAATATGTGCATTTTGCCGCCTTGCCGCCGCTGCTCTTCAATCTCGGCGACGATCCGATGGAGCTCGACAATCTCGCGGCCGATCCGGCCTATGCGGCGACCCGGCTTGACTATGCCGAAAAGCTGCTGTCGCTGCGGGCGCGGCATCTCGACCAGACGCTCGCCTATACCGAGCTGACGGAAAAAGGGCCGGCGACGCGCCGGCCCTGACGTCTTTTACCCGAGATAATCGCGCTTGCCGATCGGCGCACCCTGGTTGCGCAGGATGGCGTGGGCGGTCGCGACGTGGAAATAGAAGTTCGGCAGGGCGAAGACGGTGACATATTCGCTCCCCGGAAGCACGATGCCGCTGTTACCAGGCAAAGTGATTTCACGCGTTTCCGCGCCCTCCAGCGCGTCCGGGGAGAAGCCGGCGAGATAGGCTTCGGTCTTGGCCAGCCGTTCGCGCAGTTCGTCGAACGTCTTCTCATTGTCCTCGAACTTCGGGGCGTCGGTGGCGGTCAGCCTGGAGAGGGTGAATTTGGCGCTGTCGCTGGCGCGCTGATATTGGCCGGAGAGCGGCAGCATGTCGGGCGCGAGACGCGCGGCGACCAAGACGGCGGGATCGATGTTCTTTTCCTTCGCATAGGCTTCCGCCTTGTCGAGATAGGTTTTCAGGCTGGCGAGGCCGCGCTGGAACATCGGAACGGTGAGGCGATAGATCGAAATGGACATTTGCCCTGTCTCCAAAATCCTTAAATGACCGGCCGCGTCGAGAGATCGAAGACGCCTGCGGCCGCGGCCTTGTCTTCGAGCCTCCCATAGATGGAGGCGGCTTTCGCCTTTCACAACAGAGGCAATGCAGGCGCCCATCGTAAAGTGCGCGGCCTTGCGCCTTCTTCCCGATCTCGTTGCCGCTAAAGAGGCTTGACGCCGTTCCCAGAAAATGGAATGAATATTCCGAAGAGCAAATTTTACGGTTTGTTTGTTCCGTTTTATGCGGAGCGCCGCAGGAGAGGCGGCGGGAAAATTCCGGCTCCAGGGCAAATGCCTGGAGCTCCGGCGTGAGGAGGGTGCAGCCGGGCACCATTTGTGGAGGAAGTGAAAATGAAAAAGTTTATCCTGGGCACTGCGATGGCGCTCGTCATGTCGACGGCCGCTCACGCAGAAACCGTCGGCGTATCGATGGCGAAATTCGACGACAACTTTCTGACCGTTCTGCGCAACGGCATGACCGATTATGCCAAGACGCTGAGCGGCGTGACGCTGCAGGTCGAAGACGCGCAGAACGACGTCTCCAAGCAGCAGAGCCAGATCCAGAATTTCATCGCCTCCAAGGTTGATGCCATCATCGTCAACCCTGTCGATACCGATGCGACCACGGCAATGTCGAAGCTTGCCGCCGATGCCGGCATTCCGCTTGTTTACGTCAACCGCCAGCCGGTCAATGTCGACACGCTGCCGGAGAAGCAGGCTTTCGTCGCATCCAACGAGCAGGAATCCGGCACGCTGGAAACCAAGGAAGTTTGCCGCATTCTCGGCGGCAAGGGCAAGGTCGTCGTCATCATGGGCGAGCTTTCCAACCAGGCTGCGCGCATGCGCACCCAGGACGTCCATGACGTCATCAAGACCGATGAATGCAAGGGTCTTGAGATCGTCGAAGAGCAGACCGCCAACTGGGATCGTACTCAGGGCGCCGACCTGATGACCAACTGGCTCTCCAGCGGCATCGAATTCGACGCGGTGATCTCCAACAACGACGAAATGGCGATCGGCGCCATCCAGGCGCTGAAGGCAGCCGGCAAGGATATGACCAAGGTCGTCGTCGGCGGCGTCGACGCCACGCAGGACGCGCTTGCCGCCATGCAGGCAGGCGATCTCGACGTCACCGTCTTCCAGGACGCTGCCGGCCAGGGCAAGGGCGCGCTCGATACCGCGCTGAAGATCGCCAAGGGCGAAAAGACCGAGAAGAAGGTCTATATTCCCTTCCAGCTCGTGACGCCTGAAAACGTCAAGGACTTCGTCACCAAGAACTGAGGCGAACGCCAAACGGGATGCGGGCTTTGCCCGCATCCTTTTCGCCTGTCCGTATCCGGAGGAGATGATATGGCCGTCAGCCCGACAACCATGGCCGCCGTGCGTGCGAGCGGTGCAGTCCCGAATGCGGAATATCTGCTGAGCGCCGAAGGCGTTCGCAAGGAATTTCCCGGTGTCGTCGCCCTCGACGACGTACAGTTCCGGCTGAAACGCGCCTCCGTGCATGCGCTGATGGGCGAAAACGGCGCCGGCAAATCGACGCTGATGAAGATCCTCGCCGGCATCTACATACCGGATAAAGGCGATATCCGCCTGAAGGGCATCGAGATCCAGCTGAAATCTCCGCTCGACGCGCTGGAGAACGGCATTGCCATGATCCATCAGGAACTGAACCTGATGCCGTTCATGACGGTCGCCGAAAATATCTGGATCCGCCGCGAGCCGAAGAACCGCTTCGGCTTCGTCGACCACGGCGTGATGCATCGCATGACCGAAGAGCTGTTTGCCCGGCTCAATATCGACATCGATCCCGATATCGAGGTCCGGTACCTGTCGGTCGCCAACCGGCAGATGGTCGAGATCGCCAAGGCGGTTTCCTATAATTCCGACGTGCTGATCATGGACGAGCCGACTTCGGCGCTGACCGAGCGCGAGGTCGAGCATCTCTTTCGCATTATCCGCGACCTGAGGGCGCAGGGCATCGGGATCGTCTACATCACCCATAAGATGAACGAGTTGTTCGAGATCGCCGACGAGTTCTCGGTCTTCCGCGACGGCCGCTATATCGGCACGCATGCCTCGACCGAGGTGACCCGCGACGACATCATCCGCATGATGGTCGGGCGCGAGATCACCCAGATGTTCCCCAAGGAAGAGGTACCGATCGGCGAGGTGATGCTCTCCGTCAAGGATCTCTGCCTCAACGGCGTCTTCAAGAACGTCTCCTTCGAGGTAAGGGCGGGCGAAATCCTCGGGGTGGCCGGCCTGGTCGGTTCCGGGCGGTCGAATGTCGCCGAAACATTGTTCGGCGTGACGCCGGCAAGCTCCGGTTCGATCGAGCTCTACGGCAAGCCGGTGACGATTTCTTCGCCGACCGAGGCTATCCGTCACCAGATGGCGTTCCTGACCGAGGACCGCAAGGATACCGGCTGTCTGCTCATCCTCGATATTCTCGAGAACATGCAGATCGCCGTGCTCCAGGACAGATATGTCAAGGGCGGCTTCGTGCAGCAGGGCGCCATCGAGGCGACCTGCGAAGACATGGCAAAGAAGCTGCGGGTGAAGACGCCCAATCTTTACGAGCGGGTGGAAAATCTGTCGGGCGGCAATCAGCAGAAGGTGCTGATCGGGCGCTGGCTGCTCACCAATCCGCGCATCCTCATTCTCGACGAGCCGACGCGCGGCATCGATGTCGGCGCCAAGGCGGAAATCCACCGGCTGGTCACCGAAATGGCGCGAAACGGCGTCGCGGTCATCATGATCTCGTCCGAGATGCCCGAGGTTCTCGGGATGAGCGACCGCATCATGGTCATGCATGAGGGACGCGTGACCGGTTTCCTCAATCGCGATGAAGCAACGCAGATCAAGGTGATGGAGCTGGCTGCGCAGTGATGCGCCGTCCGTGATCGCCAAAGGGAGGTTTGACATGAGTACCAAGGCAGCAGAGGGCGCGGCTCCGCTCGCAACCCGGCAAAGGCGGCGGCGCTTGCCGACCGAGCTCAGCATTTTCCTCGTGCTCGTCGGCATCGCGCTCATCTATGAAGCGCTCGGCTGGATGTTCATCGGCCAAAGCTTCCTGATGAATTCGCAGCGTCTGACGATCATGATCCTGCAGGTCTCCGTCATCGGCATCATCGCCGTCGGCGTCACCCAGGTCATCATCACCGGCGGCATCGATCTTTCCTCGGGCTCGGTCGTCGGCATGACGGCGATGATCGCCACAAGCTTCGCCCAGTCGTCGACCTGGGGACGGGCGGTCTTCCCGTCGCTGACCGACCTGCCGGCTTTCGTGCCGATCATGATCGGGCTGCTGATCGGGGCGGCTGCGGGTCTGGCGAACGGCGCGCTCATCGCCTACACGAAAATCCCGCCGTTCATTGCAACGCTCGGCATGTTCGTTTCGGCTCGCGGTGTCGCGAAGTGGTATACGAAGGGACAGCCGGTGTCCGGGATCACCGAGCAGTTTCACTTCATCGGCACCAAGGCCTGGCCGGTCGTCGTCTTCCTGGTGGTGGCGCTGATCTTCCACATTGCGCTGCGCTACACCCGTTACGGCAAGTTCACCTATGCCATCGGCGCCAACCCGCAGGCGGCACGCGTTTCCGGCATCAACATCGAGGCGCACCTCGTCAAGGTCTATGTGATCGCCGGATTGCTGGCGGGTCTCGCCGGTATCGTCACGGCGGCACGCGCCGAAACCGCGCAGGCCAGCATGGGCGTCGGATATGAACTCGATGCGATCGCCGCGACCGTCATCGGCGGCACTTCGCTCACCGGCGGCGTCGGGCGCATTACCGGCACCGTCATCGGCACCATCATCCTCGGGGTCATGACTTCGGGCTTCACCTTCCTCAGGATCGACGCCTATTACCAGGAGATCGTCAAAGGTCTGATCATCGTCGCGGCTGTGGTCATCGACGTCTACCGGCAGAAGAAGCGCCGCAAGCACTGATCTCAGATGGTGCGATCCGATGGTTTTTGCGGGGGCTTCGGCCCCCGTTCCGTTTTTAGAGCGCCAGGGCGGAATTTATAAAAAAGAGGTGGCGAATTCCGCCAGCTTTTCTATTCTGGTCTTCCCGCTCGGGCAGCGCAGGAAGACAGATGCAATTCGTATTTGACGGTCACAACGACGTTCTCCTTCGACTCTGGACACATTCAAAAGACGGCAGCGACCCGATCGCGGAATTCGCAAACGGCACGACGCTCGGCCATATCGATGCGCGCCGGGCGAGAGAGGGCGGGCTTTCGGGCGGTCTCTGCGCGATCTACATTCCCTCGGGCGATCTGGTCTTTGCCGATCCGGATGCTGACGGCCGTTATGTCACGCCGATGGCGGCCCCTCTCGATCCACTGCCTTCCCTTGCCATTGCCACTGAAATGGCGGCAATCGCGCTGCGGCTCGACCAGGCCGGCGCCTGGCGGCTCTGCCGGACGGTGAAAGATATCCGCGGCGCCATGGCCGACAATATTTTCGCCGCCGTCCTGCATATGGAAGGCTGCGAGGCGATCGGCGCCGATCTTGCGGCGCTCGAGGTATTCTATGCAGCCGGGCTGCGGTCGCTCGGGCCGGTCTGGAGCCGGCACAATGTCTTCGGTTACGGCGTGCCCTTCGCCTTCCCGATGTCGCCGGACACGGCACCGGGCCTCACGGATGCCGGTTTCGAGCTGGTCAAGGAATGCAATCGTCTCGGCGTCGTGGTCGACCTTGCCCATATCACCGAAAAGGGCTTCTGGGACGTGGCGAAGACGACCGACCAGCCGCTGGTCTCCAGCCATTCCAATGCCCATGCATTGACGCCGGTCGCGCGCAATCTGACGGACAGGCAGCTCGATGCGATCCGCGAAAGCCGCGGGCTCGTCGGCATCAATTATGCCACCGCCATGCTGCGCCCCGACGGCCGCTCGGACAGCGACACCCCGCTTGCCGACATGATCCGCCATATCGACTATCTGGTGAACCGCATCGGCATCGACTGCGTGGGCCTCGGATCGGACTTCGACGGGGCCACCATTCCTGAAGAAATCGGCGATGCCAGCGGCAATCAGAAGCTGATTGCCGCTCTCAGGGAGGTTGGCTATGGTGAGGCCGATCTCACGAAACTTGCCCGTGAAAATTGGATTCGCATTCTGGCGCAAGCCTGGCGGGAGGATCGCGCCTAAAGCGCTGCGCGCCTCTGGACGCGGCAGGAGTGGACAATAGTTTTAATGAGGCATGACCGACAAAACGCTTCGTAATCAATCAAGAACAGGGGAACAGACCATGATGATCACCAAGCTCAGCCGCAATTTCCGCCTGCTTTCCGCAGGGGCCGCTCTTTCGCTGCTGATGATGGCGGCACCTTCCGCCTTCGCCGAGACACCCAAGGATACGCTGGTCGAAGGGTTCGCCATCGACGACATCATCACGATGGATCCGGGCGAGGCATTCGAGCTTTCGACGGCCGAAATCACCAGCAACAGCTACAGCCTGCTCGTCCGTCTCGACATGGACGATACCTCCAAGGTGAAGGGTGATCTGGCGGAGAGCTAGAGCGTTTCCGATGACGGTCTCACCTATACGTTCAAGCTGAAATCGGGCTTGAAATTCGCCTCCGGCAATCCGGTCACCGCCGAAGACGTCGCCTGGTCATTCGAGCGCGCCGTCAAGCTCGACAAGAGCCCGGCCTTCATCCTCACCCCAGTTTGGCCTGACCGGCGACAACGTCACGGAAAAAGCCAAGGCGGCCGATGCCGGCACCTTCGTCTTCACCGTCGACAAGGCCTATGCGCCGAGCTTCGTGCTCAACTGCCTGACGGCAACGGTCGCCTCTATCGTCGACAAGAAGCTGGTGATGGAGCATGTGAAGGCGGTGACGCCGGATGCCGAGCACAAATACGACAATGATTTCGGCAATGAATGGCTGAAAACCGGCTATGCCGGCTCCGGCGCCTACAAGCTGCGCGAATGGCGGGCCAATGAAGTCGTCGTTCTCGAGCGCAACGACAATTATTACGGCGACAAGGCGAAACTCAACCGCGTCATTTACCGCTATATGAAGGAAAGCGCTGCCCAGCGGCTGGCGCTCGAAGCCGGCGATATCGATATCGCCCGCAACCTCGAGCCTGGTGATATCGACGCCGTTTCCAAGAATGCCGATCTGGCGACGACGAGTGCGCCGAAGGGCACGATCTATTATGTCAGCCTCAACAACAAGAACGAGAACCTGAAGAAGCCCGAGGTGCAGGAAGCCTTCAAATATCTGGTCGACTACGATGCGATCGGCGCGACCTTGATCAAGGGGATCGGCGAAATCCACCAGACCTTCCTGCCGAAGGGCCAGCTCGGCGCGCTCGACGAAAATCCCTACAAGCTCGATGTCGCCAAGGCCAAGGAACTGCTCGCCAAGGCCGGCGTGCCCGATGGCTTCTCGATCACCATGGATGTGCGCAACAACCAGCCGGTGACCGGCATCGCCGAATCCATGCAGCAGACGCTGGCGCAGGCCGGCGTGAAGATGGAAATCATCCCGGGTGACGGCAAGCAGACGCTGACCAAGTACCGCGCCCGCACCCATGACATGTATATCGGCCAGTGGGGTTCGGACTATTTCGACCCGAATTCCAATGCCGATACCTTTACCGGCAATCCCGACAATTCCGATGCCGGCACGGTCAAGACGCTCGCCTGGCGCAACACCTGGGAAGCGCCGGAGCTCGACAAGCAGGCCAAGGCCGCGCTTCTCGAACGCGACGCCGCCAAGCGTGCCGCCATCTATCAGGATATCCAGAAGAAGTATCTGGCAAACAGCCCCTTCGTCTTCATCTTCCAGCAGACCGAAGTGGCCGGTTACCGCAAGAACCTGAAGGACTTCAAGCTGGGTCCGAGCTTCGACACCAATTTCGTCGGTCCGATCGCCAAGGAATAGTCCGGCAGGATCGATCGCTTGAGCACCGTCGAAACAACACAGCAGGCGCGGCCCCGAAAGGGCCGTGCCAGGGCCTTTGCAAAGGCGCTGGGGCGGTTCCTGTTTGCCGCCGTCACCACCTATCTCGGCCTGCTGGCCGTCACCTTCTTCATCGGCCGCGTCGTGCCGATCGATCCTGTGCTCGCCATTCTCGGCGACCGCGCGCCCAACCATGTCGTCGAGCGGGTGCGCCAGGAGATGGGCTTCAACCTGCCGCTCTATCAGCAGTTCTTCATCTATATCAAAGGCATACTGTCCGGTGATTTCGGCAATTCGGTGCTGACGACCAATCCCGTCATGGTCGATATCCGCCGTGTCCTGCCGGCAACCATCGAGCTTGCGACGCTCGGAACGCTGATCGGCGCTTTCGTCGGCGTGCCGCTCGGCGTACTCGCCGCCGTGCGCCGCGGCAGCATCGCCGACCAGGTCGTGCGCGTCGTCGGCCTCGTCGGTTATTCGGTGCCGATCTTCTGGCTGGCGCTGATTTCGCTGGTCATTTTCTATGCGCAGCTGCGCTGGGTGGCGTTTCCCGGCCGCATCGACATCGTCTTTGAATATACGTTCACGCCGATTACCGGCTTGTATCTGCTGGACAGTGCCTGGCAGGGGCAATGGGATGTCTTCTACGACGTCTTTCGCCACATCATCCTGCCTGCATCGCTGCTCGGCTATTTCTCTCTCGCCTATATCAGCCGCATGACGCGCAGCTTCATGCTGAACGAGCTTTCGCAGGAATATATCGTTGCCGCGCGCGCCAAGGGACTTTCGGAAACGCGGGTGATCTGGGGCCATGCGCTGCGCAATGCCGCCGTGCCGCTGGTCACCGTCATCGCGCTTTCCTATGCCGGCCTGCTCGAAGGCTCGGTGCTGACCGAGACCGTCTTTTCCTGGCCGGGCATCGGGCTCTACATCACCAATTCGCTGCAGAACGCCGACATGAACGCCGTGCTCGGCGGCACCATCGTCATCGGCACTGTTTTCATCGGCATCAACCTTCTGTCCGACCTTCTCTACCGGACGCTCGACCCGAGGACGCGAAACCGATGACCGCTCCCGCCAGCCCATTTCCTGCGATGAGCCGCCGCGAATGGCTGCTGTCCGACCGGCCGCAATCGCGCCTGCAGGCCCGCCTCGGCCGCGCCTATGTCACCTGGCGGCAGTTCACCGCCAACCGGCTCGCCGTCGTCGGCCTGCTGATCATCGTCGCGCTGCTTTTCATCGCCGCCTTCGCCAATCTCATCGCCACCCATGATCCCGTCGTCGGCGATCTGCGCAATGCCCGGCTGCTGCCACCGGGAACGGCTGAATACCTGCTCGGCACCGACGACCAGGGCCGCGATATCTATTCGCGGCTGATCTACGGATCGCGATTGACGCTGTTCGTCATCGTGCTGGTCGCCGTCATCTCGGCGCCGATCGGGCTGATCGTCGGCACGGTCTCCGGATATGCCGGTGGCTGGGTCGATGCGACGCTGATGCGTATCACCGATATCTTCCTCGCCTTTCCGAAGCTGGTGCTGGCGCTCGCCTTCGTCGCAGCCCTCGGTCCCGGCATCCAGAACGCGATCATCGCCATCGCCATCACCTCATGGCCGCCCTATGCCCGCATCGCCCGCGCCGAGACGCTGACAGTCCGGCGGTCCGATTATATCTCGGCGGTGAAGCTGATGGGCGCCTCGCCGTTCCGCATCATCCTGCGCCATGTGATGCCGCTCTGCATCTCCTCGCTGATCGTGCGAGTGACGCTCGACATGGCGGGCATCATCCTGACGGCGGCCGGTCTCGGCTTCCTCGGTCTCGGGGCACAGCCGCCGCTGCCGGAATGGGGGGCGATGATCGCCTCGGGACGGCGCTTCATCCTCGATCAATGGTGGGTCGCGGCGATGCCCGGCATCGCCATCCTCATCGTCAGCCTCGGTTTCAATCTGCTCGGCGACGGCCTGCGCGACGCGCTCGATCCGAAGGAGGCCGGCCAGTGACGACACTTCTGACGGTCGATAAGCTCAAGGTCAGCTATCCCACCCGCACCGGGGTGATCGAGGCCGTGCGCGGCGTCTCCTTCACGCTCGGCAAGGAAAGGCTCGGCATCGTCGGCGAATCCGGCTCCGGCAAGTCGCAGACCGGCCGGGCGATCATGGGGCTAACGCCGAAACACGGCATCGTCACCGCCGACAGGCTTGAATTCAACGGCATCGACCTCCTCAAGGCCTCCGCCGGCGAAAGGCGCAGGCTGCGCGGCAAACGCATCGCCATGATCCTGCAGGATCCGAAATATTCGCTCGATCCTGTGATGACGATCGGCCGGCAGATCTGCGAAACCCTGCGCACGCACGAGAAGGTCGGCAAGGCGGAAGCGCGCGAGCGGGCGCTCGCCATGCTGGAGGCGGTGCAGATCCGCGATCCGAAACGTGTCTTCGACCTGCATCCGCATGAGGTTTCGGGCGGCATGGGGCAGCGCGCAATGATCGCCATGATGCTGATTGCCGGGCCTGAACTGCTGATCGCCGACGAGCCGACCTCGGCGCTCGACGTGACGGTGCAGCTCGATGTGCTCAGAATCATGGACAGGCTGGTGGCGGAGCGCGGCATGGGGCTGATCTTCGTCTCTCATGATCTGAGGCTGGTCTCCTCCTTCTGCGACCGGGTCATCGTCATGTATGCCGGAAAGATCGTCGAGGAGCTCGCGGCCGCCGATCTCAGACATGCGCAGCATCCCTATACGCAAGGCTTGCTGAACTGCATGCCCGAGATCGGCCAGAACCGTCATCCGCTGCCGGTGCTCGATCGCAGGCCGGAGTGGGCGGCATGAGCGCAGCTTTGGAGGCCGACGACCTCAGCGTCGTCTATGATCAATTTCATGCGCTGAAAGACGTCAGCATCACGGTCGAAGGCGGCGAATCCTTCGGCCTCGTCGGTGAGTCCGGCTCGGGAAAATCGACCTTGCTCAGGGCCGTGGCCGGGCTGGCGCCGATCAGCGGCGGGGCGATACGCATCGATGGCGAAGCGCTGAAGGGTTCGAAGCGCAGCAAAACCTTCTATCGGCGCGTGCAAATGGTCTTTCAGGACCCCTATGGTTCGCTGCATCCGCGCCAGACGATAGACCGGCTCCTGCTCGAACCGCTGGCGATTCACGGCATTGGCGACAGCGAGATGCGCATCGCCCGCGCGCTTGACGAGGTCGGCCTCGGCAACGGCTTCCGTTTCCGCTATCCGCACCAGCTCTCCGGCGGCCAGCGGCAGCGGGTGGCGATCGCCCGGGCGCTGATCGTCGAGCCGTCGATCCTGCTGCTCGACGAGCCGACATCGGCGCTCGACGCCTCGGTGCAGGCCGAGGTGCTGAACCTCTTGGAGCAGATCCGGCGCGACCGCAAGCTCACCTTCGTGATGGTGAGCCATGATCTCGGCGTCATCACCCATATGTGCGAAAGGCTGGCGGTCATGCGCAACGGCGCCGTTGTCGAACGCTTGAGTTCGAAAGATCTGGCAAGCGGTGCGGTTCATGAGGACTACACGAGAAATTTGATGATCGCGAGCAAGGGCTTCGTCAAAGCCTGAAGGGTAATCTTTTCAATTCCTTGAAAAGAAAAGACCGGCGGTGGCGTTAAGGATAAGACTTCCTTAAAAGACGACCATTCAACTAGACTATTGACAGCCGCCCCGCTTCTGTCATGATCCTGTTAACGATTGTTAGCTTTCGTGATCAATGGAGGTTGAGGCATGTTCTTTCTCGGTGGGATGACCATGGGCTACCTCGATCCTCCCGTGAAAGCCGATCGCCGGGACCAGGCTTCGGTCTCCATTCCTGCGGAAAAGGATCGTCGGCTGATCGAGATCCCCGCCAACCCGTCTCAGACCGAAGACGCCGTCGAGCGCTCGTGGATCTGGGCATGGCGCACAGTCTGCTAAAAAGCGGGCTGCTAAAAAGACGAACTGCTAAAAGGGCTGGTTGAATTTTCTCTTTCGTTCGCTCTGGACGGAAATTTATCTCTACCTACTTGATAGAGAAAATAAGAATATGACCGCGAGCCGCACAACCGGCCGCTTAAAAACAACGGAGGCGACATATGGCAGATCTGGGTATTTCGCATGCTCACGTGAACCAGTACGGTTCCGCAGCGATTAAGAAGCCGATGACCACGCGCCATAGGCTTCAGATGGCGGTCCATGGAGCAATCTTCACGGCCGCATTCCTGTTCGTCGTGGCCATGGTTTGCGGGATCGTCGGGTAATCGGCGAGTGATAGACGCGGCAGATGCCGGCGTTGCGGCGGTTATCGCCTTTTCTGGTTGATCGGAATCCGATCTTCCTCTTCGTTCTTCTGTACTTTTTCATGTCATCATGGGCGGCCGCATCGAACTTCTCGTGCGACGCATTTTCGATCCCGTGTCTGCATGTCGCCGTTTTGAATCGGTGGTGCCACCCGTCCGGGATCACATGTTTTTCCTGAAATCGAAGAGTTCTTGCATTGCCGGAACCAGGATCCGGCATTGTGTCGTTCGCGCGGTCCCCAGCCCGCCAGCCGCGGCGCGCATGCCTCTTGACTTGAATTATCCCGATGATGTCCAATTTTCGACATGGCTTTCGCCGAGAGGGTATCGAGGGTCTTGATCACCCGTCGGGCCGCGCCCTGGATCGGGGTCTAGCCCGTTCGCATCGCTCGGCCCAAGCGTCATTTATCCCGGCTTCATCGATCTTCGAAGAATCGGGCTCCGTTCATGTAGCAGTCATGATAAGCAGTGCAAAAGGCTGGGCAAAACAGCCATAACTTCGTTTGGATCCAGAACCGAACCCATGTCTATTTCTAATCTTTCTCCGAGCCTTCCGCGCGAACCCGAGACCAAGCAGATCGATCACAACGATTCGATCCGCTCGACCTATCTTGCCATCGAGGACATCAAGGCGATGGGCGATGCGGTCGCCCGTGGCGGCGTCGACCGGCTGCCGGCTTTTGCCCCCTTCGATTTCTTCGCGCGCCACAAGGAAAACGAGAAGGAAATTCTGCGCGTCTACCGGACCACGGCGACCGACGTCGAAGCCGGCGAGACGATTACGCCGGCGGCGGAATGGCTGCTGGACAATCACTATATCGTCGAAGAGGCGATCCAGGAGGTGCGGCGCGACTTCCCCCGCCGCTTCTATCGCGAATTGCCGACCATGACCGTCGGCGGTGTCGAGGTGCCGCGCACCCTCGTGCTGGCCTGGCTCTATGTCGCCCACACCCACAGCACGATCTCGCAGGAAAGCCTGACGGCGCTGGTCGACGGCTTTCAGGCCAGCGAGACGCTGAGGATCGGCGAGCTCTGGGCCTTGCCTTCGCTTGTGCGTTACGTGCTCGTCGAAAACCTTCGCCGCATTTCCAGCCGTGTCGAAGCCAGCCGCCGGCTGCGCCGCCGCGCCAACGAGGCGGCCGACGAACTGGTGCGCCTGACCGATCCGGCCGCGGCCGCCAGCTATCTGAAGACGCTGGAACCGCTGGCCGAGGACAATACTTTCTCGACGCAGTTCCTCTATCGCATGCGTGACGGCTCGCAGACGTCGAGCCTGGCGATCACCTGGCTCGATGAGCGGCTGGAAGAGCTTGGCCGCAACACCGAAGAGGCGACGACGGCCGAACACAGCCGCCTCTCCTCCGGCAACGTGACGATGGGCAACATCATCCGCAGCCTTCGCGAGATCGACGATGCCGAATGGTCGGTCTGGGTCGAGCAGGTCAGCCATGTCGACAAGCTGCTCTGGGATCATTCGGACTACGGCATCCTCGATTCGGGCTCGCGCAACAAATATCGCAAACAGATCGAAAAGTTGGCCAAACGCTCGCCGCTGACGGAAATGGAAATCGCCCAGCTGGCGCTCGACATGACGGATGCCGCCAAGGCCTCCGACGAACCGCAGACGCATGAACCGAATGTCGGCGGCTTCCTGTCCGGCGCCCAGCGGCCGAAGCTCGAGGCGCGGGCGAATTATCGCCCGACGGTCACCCAGCATTTCGTGCGGGCGGTACGCCAGTTCAACTGGCTGGCCATTGCCGTGCCCGTCATGCTGCTGACGGTCATCGCCATGGCGATCGTCGGCCGGTTCATGGCCAATGCCGGCATGGGGGCGATCGAAATCGCCCTGCTGCTGATCATGTTCTCACTGCCGGCGTCGGAGGGGGCGACAGGGCTCTTCAACACGGTGCTATCCTTCTTCGTGACGCCGGCGCGCCTCGTCGGCTACGAGTTCAAGGAAGGCATTCCGGAGGATGCGCGCACCCTGCTCGTGGTGCCCTGCCTCATCTCGAACCGCGACAGTGTCGACGACCACGTGCGCAATCTCGAGGTTCATTACCTCGCCAATCCGCGCGGCGAACTCTATTTCGCGCTGCTCAGCGATTGGCCGGACAGCGAGGCCGAGGAAACGCCCGCCGATCTCGAGGTTCTCGACTATGCCAGGCGCGAGATCGCCAATCTTTCCGCCCGCTATGCCTATGACGGCAAGACGCGTTTCTATCTGCTGCATCGCCGCCGCCTCTACAATCCCTCCGAAGGCGTGTGGATGGGCTGGGAACGCAAGCGCGGCAAGCTGCACGAGCTGAACATGCTCTTGCGCGGCGACCGCGACACGACCTATCTGCCGGGCGCCAATACCGTGCCGGCCAACGTGCAATATGTCATGACGCTCGATGCCGATACGCGCCTGATGCGCGATGCCGTCACCAAGCTCGTCGGCAAGCTCTATCATCCGATCAACCGCCCGGTCATCAATCCGAAAACCGGCCGTGTCGAAAGCGGCTACGGCGTGCTGCAGCCGCGTGTCACCCCGTCGCTGACGACGGGCAAGGACGCCTCGGTCTTCCAGCGCGTCTTTTCGATCAACCGCGGCCTCGATCCTTACGTCTTCACCGTTTCCGACGTCTATCAGGATCTCGCCGGCGAAGGCACCTTCACCGGCAAGGGCCTCTATCATGTCGATGCCTTCGAAGCGTCGCTGAAGGGCCGGATCGACGAGAACTCGGTGCTCAGCCATGATCTTCTCGAAGGCTCGATGGCGCGCTGCGCCCTCGTCACCGATCTCGAACTGGTGGAGGATTTTCCGATCCGCTACGAGGTTGAGACCTCGCGCCAGCATCGCTGGGCGCGCGGCGACTGGCAGCTGCTGCCCTATATGTTCAATCCGAAATACGGCGTCACGGCACTCGGCCGCTGGAAGATGTTCGACAATCTGCGCCGCTCCCTGACGCCGATCGCCTGGTTCTTCGCCTCCGTACTCGGCTGGTATTTCATGGGTCCGCTCGGCGCGCTGATCTGGCAGATTCTGCTGATCTTCTGCCTGTTCGTCGCGCCGACGCTGTCGCTGATCAACGGCATCATTCCGCGCACCAGCGATATCATCGCCCGCGCCCATCTCTATACGGTCTGGTCCGATATCACCGCCGCCAATGCGCAGGTCGCACTGCGGATCGTCTTCATCGCCGATTCCGCGGCCATGATGGCCGATGCGATCGGCCGTTCGCTCTACCGCCTGTTCGTCAGCCGCAAGCTGATGCTGCAGTGGCGGACTGCCGCCAGCGTTCAGGCCGGCGGCCAGGGGACGCTGATCTCCTATTACAAAGGGATGTGGCATGCGCCGGTTCTGGCGCTGCTGGCACTCGGTTTTGCAGCCCTGCCCGGCGGCAGCGCCTTCGTCGTCGGCATTCCCTTCGCGCTGTTGTGGATCCTGTCGCCTGTCGTCGCCTGGTATGTCAGCCAGTCGGCCGAGACCGAGGACCGGCTCGAGGTCGCCGATTCAGTGTCGAGCGAGCTGCGCAAGATCGCCCGGCGCACCTGGCGTTATTTCGAGACCTTCACCACCGCCGAACAGAACTATCTGCCGCCTGATAATATCCAGGAAACGCCGCATGTGATCGTCGCGGCGCGCACCTCGCCGACCAATATCGGCGTCTATCTGCTCTCCGTCGTCTCCGGCCGGCAATTCGGCTGGTTCTCCTTCGAGGAGACGCTCGAGCGGCTGGAGCAGACGATTTCGACGATCGACCGAATGGAGAAATTCCGCGGCCATCTGTTCAACTGGTATCACACCGATACGCTGCAGACGCTGGGGCCGCGCTATGTCTCGGCCGTCGACAGCGGCAATCTCGCCGGCCATCTGATCGCCATTTCGTCGGCCTGCCGCAACTGGGCCGAGGCGCCGTCCGCCCATATGCAGGGCAATCTCGACGGTGTCGGCGACACGGCCGGCATTCTCGGCGAAGTGCTGGCGGATCTGCCCGATGACCGCAAGACCGTGCGGCCGCTGCGCCGGCGCCTGGAAGAGCGCATCGTCGGCTTCCAGAACGCGCTTGCCGCCGTCAAGCGCGAGCATGAATTCGCCTCGATCCGCATCATCAACCTTGCCGTTCTCGCCCGCGACATCGAAAAGCTCGCCGCCAATCTCGACCATGAGGTCAAGTCGAAGCAGAGCGAAGAGGTCACCCAATGGGCGGCATCCCTGGTGAAGGTCTGCGAGGCGCATATATCGGACAGCACCTTCGACCTGTCCAAGGTCGATGCGCTGAGGCCGCGCCTGGTGGCGCTGCGCGACAAGGCCCGCGATCTGGCCTTCTCGATGGATTTCGGCTTCCTGTTCCGGCCGGAGCGGCGCCTGCTGTCGATCGGCTACCGCGTCGAAAGCGGTGAACTCGACCAGGCCTGCTACGACCTTCTTGCCTCGGAATGCCGCCTGACCAGCCTGTTCGGCATTGCCAAGGGCGATCTGCCGACGGAGCACTGGTACCGCCTCGGCCGCCAGGTCGTGCCCGTGGGTTCGCGTGGCGCGCTGGTCTCCTGGTCCGGCTCGATGTTCGAATATCTGATGCCGCCGCTCGTCATGCAGGAGCGCGGCGGGGGCATTCTCAACCAGACCAACAATCTTGTTGTCGTCGAACAGATGAATTACGCCCGCAAGCTCGGCATTCCGTGGGGCATTTCGGAAGCGGCCTTCAATGCCCGCGACCATAACCTCAACTATCAGTACACGAATTTCGGCGTGCCGACGCTCGGCCTGAAGCGCGGCCTCGGCCACAATGCGGTCATTGCGCCTTATGCATCGCTGCTCGCCAGCCAGTACGACCCGCCGGGCGCGCTCGAAAATCTGCAGCGGCTGCGCAAGGTCGGTGCACTCGGCAAGTTCGGCTTCCACGATGCCGTTGACTTCACGCCGACGCGCGTGCCGGAAGGCAAGAAATGCGCCGTGGTCTACAATTATTATGCCCACCATCACGGCATGTCGATCGCAGCCGTCGCCAATGTCGCCTTCAACGGCCATCTGCGCGAGCTCTTCCACTCCGATCCGGTCATCGAGGCAGCGGAGCTTCTGTTGCAGGAAAAGGCGCCGCGCGACATTCCGGTGATGAGCGGCAAGCATGAATCCGATACGCCGGCCAGCATCCAGGACGATCTGCTGCGGCCTGAGATCAGGAAGATCAGCGATCCGGCTACGCGTGACCGCGAACTCGTGTTCCTGTCGAACGGTCATTATTCGCTGATGCTGACGGCGACAGGCGCCGGTTATTCCCGCTGGAACGGCCTTTCCGTTTCCCGCTGGAAAGCCGATCCGACCGAAGACCGCTGGGGCAGCTTCATCTTCCTGCGCGATACCGCTACGAATGAATGGTGGTCGACGACTTCCGAGCCGAAGGGTGTCGAGGGCGAAACGATCAAGGTCGAATTCGCCGACGAGAAGGCGCAGTTCACCAAGACGGTCGGCGACCTCACCAGCGAGGTGGAATGCATCATCGCGACCGAGCATGATGCCGAGGCCCGCCGCGTCACCCTGCTCAACATGGGCACGGAAGACCGTTTCATCGAAGTCACCTCCTATCTCGAACCGGTGATCACCTCCGACGATACCGACAATGCGCATCCGGCCTTTGCCCGCATGTTCGTCAAGACCGAGATCGGCAAGCGCGGCGACGTCATCCGCGCCGAACGCAACAAGCGCGATCCGAACGAGCCGAACATCAGCATCGCCCATCTGATCGTCGACAATGCCGGCGATACCCGTCATACGGAATTCGAGACCGACCGGCGCAAGTTCATCGGCCGTGGCCGCAGCCTTGCCGATGCGGCGGCCTTCGATCCGGGGGCGACGCTTTCCGGCAGCGACGGCTTCATGCTCGATGCGGTGATGTCGCTGCGCCGCACCGTCCGCGTGCCGGCCGGCAAGAAAGTCAGCGTGATCTTCTGGACGATCGCAGCACCGAGCCGCGACGAAGTCGACAAGGCGGTCAACCGCTACCGTCATCCCGACGCCTTCACCCACGAGCTGGTCCAGGCCTGGACGCGCACGCAGGTGCAGATGCGCCATGTCGGCGTCACCTCGCAGCAGGCGGCGGCCTTCCAGCATCTCGGCCGCTACCTCGTCTATCCCGACATGCAGCTGCGCAAGGACGAGGCGACCGTCGAGGCCGGCCTACAGTCGCAATCGGCGCTGTGGCCGCTGGCGATCTCCGGCGACTTCCCGATCTTCACACTGCGCATCAACGACGACATGGATCTCGACATCGCCCGCGAGGCGCTGCTGGCGCAGGAATATCTGCGCTCGCGCGGCGTCACCGCCGATCTCGTCATCATGAACGAACGCGCCTCATCCTATGCGCAGGACATGCAGCACGCGCTCGACGCCATGTGCGAAAACGTCCGCCGCATGGGCCAGGCCGACGGGCTGCGCCAGCATATCTTCGCGGTTCGCAAGGACCTGATGGAGGAGAGCACCTATCATGCGCTGATCGCGGCTTCCCGCGTTACGCTGCATACGAAGAACGGCAAGGTGGTCGACCAGATCAACCGCGCCGTGGCGCGGTTTGCACCCTCCAAGGAGGAGCTGCAGGAGATGGAACGGGCCGAGCGCAACAAGGTCCCGGTCAAGCGTGTCGCGCCGGTGCCGCCGCCCGTCGTGCCCGCCGTCGTCATCGAGGAGGAAGGTGATCTCGACTTCTGGAACGGCATCGGCGGCTTTGCCCGCGACGGACGCGAATATGTCGTCCGCCTGCCTGGAGGTCACGCGACGCCGCAGCCCTGGATCAATGTCATCTCCAATGACAGGTTCGGCTTCCACGTGTCGGCCGAGGGTGCGGGCTTTACCTGGAGCGCCAATTCGCGCGACTATCAGCTGACCTCCTGGTCGAACGATGCGGTGATCAACCGTTCGGGTGAGGCCTTCTATCTCGCCGATCTCGACAGCGGTGCGGTCATGACGCCGTTTGCAGCGCTTTCGCGCCGGCCGGATATCCGTTTCGAAGCCCGCCACGGGCTCGGCTATTCCGTTTTCTCCAGCGTTCAGCACGATATCGCGCTGGAACTGACGCAGACGATCGATCGCGAAAGGCCGGTGAAACTGCAGCGCCTGCGCCTGCGCAACACCGGTTCGACCAGCCGCAGGCTGCGTCTCTACGGTTATGTCGAGTGGATCCTCGGCAGCAATGCGGCACGCACCGCGCCCTTCATCCTGTCGAAACACGACGAGGAGACGGGGGCTTTGTTTGCCACCAATCCTTACAGCATCGATTATTCCAACCGCACCGCCTTCTTCGCGGCGAGCGAGGTGCTTTCGAGCTTCTCGGCAAGCCGGCGCGAATTCGTCGGCAAGGCGGGAACGATCCGGGCGCCGCAGGCCGTCATCTCCGCTGCCTCGCTTTCCGGCACCGCCGACCTCGACGGTGATCCGGCCGCAGCGCTTGCGATCGACGTCGAGCTTGGCGCCGGCGAGGAGCGCGACTTCACCTTCTTCCTCGGCGATACGCCGACGGAGGAAGAAGCGCGCAGCGTCATCGCCGATATCCGCAAGGCTTCGTTCGACGATGCCGTCGAGGCGAACCGGGCCTTCTGGCGGGATTTTACCGGCAGGCTGCAGATATCGACGCCGGATCGCGGGATGAACAATCTCGTCAACACATGGCTGCCCTATCAGAGCCTCGGCTGCCGCATCATGGCCCGCACCGCCTTCTACCAGGCAAGCGGCGCCTTCGGCTTCCGCGATCAGCTGCAGGACACGCTGGCCTTCGTGCTGCACGAACCCTCGCTTGCCCGCCGGCAGATCCTCAATGCCGCTTCGCGCCAATTCCGCGAAGGCGACGTGCAGCATTGGTGGCTGCCCGGAACGGGTGCCGGCGTGCGCACATTGATCTCGGACGACGTCGTCTGGCTCAGCCACGCGATCCATCATTATTGCAGCGTCACCGGCGATAAGAGCGTGCTCAACGAGGAGATCGCCTTCCTGGAAGGGCCGGCTCTACTCGAAGGCCAGCACGACTCCTTCTACAGGCCGGAGATTTCCGAGGACAAGGCGAGCGTCTACGAGCACGCGGCGCTGGCGCTCGATCTCGCCATCGCCCGCAAGGGGGCAAACGGCCTGCCGCTGTTCCTCGGCGGCGACTGGAACGACGGCATGAACCGCGTCGGCATCGGCGGGCGCGGCACCAGCGTCTGGCTCGGCTGGTTCCTGGCGGGCGCCTTGCGCTCCTTCATTCCCTATGCCGAAGAGCGCGGCGACACGGCCCGCACGGAGCGCTGGTCGGCGCATCTGACCGAGCTGAAGAAGGCGCTCGAAACCGCGGCCTGGGATGGCGGCTACTATCGTCGCGGCACGTTTGACGACGGTGCACTGCTCGGCTCGAGGGAAAGCCCGGAATGCCGGATCGATTCGATTGCGCAGTCATGGAGCGTGCTGTCGGGCGAGGGGGATCCGGCCCGCGCCGTCACGGCAATGAATGCCGTGCTCGACCAGCTGGTCGACGAGGATGCCCGCATCATCCGGCTGTTCACGCCGCCTTTCGTCAATTCCGCCAGGGATCCCGGCTATATCAAGGCCTATCCGCCGGGTGTGCGCGAAAACGGCGGGCAATATACCCATGCCGCGACCTGGGTGGTGATGGCGCTGGCGGAGCTGAAGCGGGGCGACGACGCGTTGCGCTGCTTCCAGATCCTCAACCCGATCACCCATGCGCTCGACAAGGCTTCGGCGGAGCAATACCGCGTCGAACCCTATGTCGTGGCGGCCGATGTCTACGGCCACGATCCCTACACGGCGCGCGGCGGCTGGACCTGGTACACCGGCTCCGCCGGCTGGCTCTACCGCGCCGCCGTCGAGGGCATTCTCGGTATCCGGCTGAAGGGCGGCCGGCTCTACGTGCGGCCGTCGCTCCCTTCGGAATGGGACGGTTTTGCGGCAGAGGTGGAACAGGGCGGCGGCAAATACCGCATTTCGGTCTCAAAAGCGTCCAATGCCAGCGGCTACACTCTGTCCATCAACGGCTGCGAAGTCACCGATCCCGAAGAGGGATATCCGCTCGGATAACAGCGTTCTCCACGCTGAAAAACACGGCGATTCGCGACGGCCAAAAGGGAACCCTTTTGGCCGTCGTCGCGTTTGCAAATCGGATAATAAGGAGACAACCATGGCTAGCACGCCGACCGAAGCCGTCGTCACCGGGCGCAGTTCCCTATCCGCAGCTGCGCCGATGCGTGATACCAGGCTCGACGTCTTGCGGGGCGTGGCGCTGATCATGATCTTCATCAATCATGTTCCCGGACAGATCTTCGAATATGTGACGACGAAGAATTTCGGTTTCTCCGATGCCGCCGAGGCCTTCGTGCTGATCTCGGGCATCGCCGTCGGCCTCGCCTATGGTTCCGGCTTCCGGCCGGGAAACCGGCTGAAGATGGCGGTCAAGGCGATAAAACGCGCCTTCACGCTTTATCTCGCTCACATGATCACCACCTTCATGACGCTGGCGCTGTTCATCTCAGGCGCGTGGCTGTTTCACCGGCCGGGCTTGCTTGTCGAAATCAATATCCTGGCGGTGCTGATGAACCTGAAGGAGGGTATTCCGGCGCTGCTGCTGCTCGGCCATCAGATCGGCTACAACAATATTCTGCCGATGTACGGCGCGTTGATGCTGATGGTGCCGATCATCCTGCTTTTGAATGCGCGCAGCCCGTTGCTGGCGCTCGGCGTCTCCGGCACGGTCTGGCTGCTGGCGGGCATCTACGAGGTGGCGCCGCACAATATGCTGATCGAGAGCTACTGGTTCCTCAATCCGCTTTCCTGGCAGTTCCTGTTTACGATCGGCATCGTTTCGATGCTGCATATCAAGCGCGGCGGCGCGATCCCGCGGCATCCGCTGCTGTTTGCGGCCGCGGCCGGCTACGTCGCGCTGTCCTTCGTCTGGGTGACCGGCCATCTCTGGGCCTTCGGCAATTCGCTGGCAGCGCTTGGCCTTCCCACGGTCATCACCGGTTTCGACAAGACCTTCCTGTCGCTGCCGCGGCTGCTGCACGTGCTGGCGCTGACCTATCTCGTCATCAGCATTCCGGCGTTCTCGCGCATCCTGCGCCGTCCTGCGGATCATCCGCTGACTATTCTCGGCCGCCATTCGCTGAACATCTTCGTCGCCGGCACGATCCTCGCCATGGTCGGTCAGGTGGTGCTCTTTATCACCAACAAGGACCCGCTGGTCGGCCCGCTCTTCGTGATCGCTGGCATCGCGACGCAATTCGCCTATGCCTATTATCTCGAACGCAAGCGCCAGCAGGGCAAGGTCAACGGCAAACTCGTCGCCGAGCCCGCCACCGTCCCGGTGCCCGTCCGCATCGGCGGAACAGCCAACGCCTATCGCCGAACCGAGCGGAAATAAGCCTCGGATGCGCCTGTGACATGAAGGAGCCGGTGGCCGATGGCCGCCGGCTCAATTTTTGTGGACGAGGATGTTCACCAGCTTGCCGAGGGGATCGCGCACGTAAAAGCGCCTGACGCCCCAGGGCTCGTCGGCCGGCCCGTACTCGATCGGAAAACCGGCAGCCGACATCGCCTCGAAAGCCGTATCGAGATCATCGACCTCGATCGAAAAATCGGGCACCGGCGTTCCGGAACCGCCTTCCCTGGCGATGCTCAGCTGGACGTTCATCGGCCTCTCCGTGCCGAAGGTCGTGATCCAGCCATGATCCATGATGACGTCGAGACCGAGGATATCCTGATAAAACTGCCGGGCCGGCGTGATGTCAGGTGCCTCGATATTGGCGACGATGCGCATGACCTTCATGGTTTCTCTCTCCGGTAGTCGGTAACAAACCGAAAATTAGGAAGATCGGCAGGGTGGTCAATCGGTATTGGAATCGAGACGGTGCGGCGTGTGAGCCCCCCTCTGCCCTGCCGGGCTCGGGGCGAGCCGCGGGTCTCGCCCGTCCTTCGAAGCCCCCACAGGTGGGGAGATCGGCCAGTGGTTGGCCCTCAATCCCTCTCTACTGTCGTGCGGAACATCAGCTGGTCATTATTTGGGGAAGCCGTCGCCGCCCAGCCAATCTCCCTCCTTATTGTGGGGGAGATGCCCGGCAGGGCAGAGGGGGTATCCACACGGCAGAGGGCCGATGCATATCGTCCACAGCTGTATTGGGGAAAGCAAAGTCTCAAAGCATGGCATATGAATGCAGTCCGACGCAGCCGCTTAAACCGGCCAAACAAAAAAGGCCGGAAGGGAGCTCCCCTTCCGGCCTTTGTCTTGAAACCCGAAGCGATCAGGCGGCTTCGGTGGCGTGGGCCTTGCGGACTTCTTCGTCCGTCAGGATGCCGCTGGCGCGCAGCAGGGCGGCGAAGCGGCCGTTGCTGTGGCTGAGGTCGTCGAAGCTGCCTTGTTCCACGACGCGGCCGTCATCCAGGAAGAGCACCATATCGGCTTCGCGGACCGTCGACAGGCGGTGGGCGATGATGAAGGTGGTGCGATTCTCACGCAGATTGTCGATCGCGGCCTTGACGCGGTTTTCTGTCTCGACGTCGAGTGCCGAGGTCGCCTCGTCGAGCACCAGGATCGGCGCGTCCTTGAGGATAGCGCGGGCAATGGCGATGCGCTGGCGTTCGCCGCCGGAGAGCTTGTTGCCGCGTTCGCCGACATGCGTATCGTAGCGATCCTCACGGGTCTCGATGAAGTCGGCGGCGGCGGCGGCCTCGGCCGCACGGCGCATGTCCTCTTCACTCGCACCTTCACGGCCCAGGCGGATATTGTCGCTGATCGAACGGTTCAGCAGGCCCGCATCCTGGAAGACGGTGGCGATGTGGCGACGCAGCGATTTGCGGGTCACCTTGGTGATATCGGTGCCGTCGACGAGGATCTGGCCGCCCTGGGGGTCGTAGACGCGCTGCAGCAGGTTGACGAGCGTCGTCTTGCCGGCACCGGTCGGGCCGACGATCGCGACCGTCTGGCCTGCCTTCACCGAGAAGGAGACATTGTGCAGGCCCTGCGAGCTGTTGCCGAAGCCGAAGGAGACATCGCGGAATTCGATCGCACCCTTGACGTCCTTGATCTCGCCGTTGCCGGCCGGTTCTTCGCGTTCACGCACCGAGTCTTCGAGCGCATAGAATTCCTCGAGCTTGGAACGGGCTTCGAAAATCTGCGTAGCGAACTGGCGCATCAGGTCGAGGCGGCCGATCAGCAGGTTGGCAAAGCCGATGAAGGCGATGACGTCGCCGACGCGCAGCTGGCCAGCCTGGACGAGCACGGTGCCGATGATCAGGACCACCATCATTGCAATGGTCGACGCCATGCGGTTCAGCGCGCTGGCGATCGCCCACCAGTCGAGCACCGGATACTGGGCCTCGAGCAGGCGGTCGGCAAAGGATTTCAGCGCCTTGGTTTCAGCCTCGATGCGGTTGTAGCTGTGCAGCACCGAAACGTTGCTGATCGAGTCGCTGACATGCGAAAAGACGGTGTGATAATGGTTTTCGACCGAAGCCTGGCCGTCTTTGGTGCGGCTCATGACGACGCGGCCGATCAGCCAGTAGGCGACGGCGAGCACCATGAGCACGGCGGAAAGGCGCAGGTCCATCGCCATTGCGGTCGGGATCAGAAGGGCAAGCGCGATGACCGTCGACAAATGGTTGCGCATGAATTCCAGCCAGAGGCCGAACAGCGTTTCGCAGGCGCGCAGCAATGTATGTAGCGCGTTGGAGGTGCCGCGCTGATGGTGCCAGCCAAGCGGCATGGAAATGATCCGGCCGAAGGCTTCCGTCAGCAGCGTCGCCCGCCGGCCATGGGCCAGCCGGTCGGCCTCGCGGGCGACCAGGACGAAGGCAATGGTGTTGAAAACGGCGAAAGTCGCCCACATGAAAAGGATAGGCTTGACCTCACCCTTGCCGGAAATCGCATCGATAATGCGACCGAACAGGATCGGCTCCGCGATGGTAATCGTCGCCAGAACGATGTTGGCCACCACGACCAGGGATACGCGCAGCTTGTAGGCGCCAAGATAGCGCAGAGCTCTTGCATAGACCTTGAATAGCGTCACGTCGAACCTCTTATGCATCTGCGAAAACGGGATGATGCGATGCTACAAAAGGCTACCTGAACCGGCGATTAACGGCGCATTCAGGGTTCAATCCAGGCGACGATTAACCCGATCGTACTATCGCAGGATGCGATGAGATTGGGTATAGCGTTGAAATTGCTGGTCGGCTATACCCGCAACAATTTGCGCTTGCATTTTAATAAATGTTTAGCGCAGCATTAAATTAGAGACTGCATTTTTTGAAGAAGACCGTTTCGCGACCAATTTGAAAGCCGCCGACGGCCTCGATGCGGGTATCACGTCCGGGCAAGGGGCATTTTGTGAATATTAATTTGTTAATTCAATTGCTTATAATTCTCGAAGAATCTCCAAACCCTCGGGCCGTGGTCACCGAGCTCGAACAGGTGATCAAAGATTGCGGCTTCGAATATTATGGCCTGCTGCGCCATTTGCCGCAAAATCCAGTGCAGCAGAATCCGGAACCCCGGGCCGCGGCGCTTGCCGGCCGCTGGCCCGAACAATGGCCGCAAATCTATACCGCGAAAAAATATGTCCTGGTCGATCCGATGGTGCGCTATCTCGTCCACGCGCAGCGGCCTTTCCGCTGGCGGGAGAGTTTGGCAGCCTTCGGCAAGGATGCGCAGCAGCGCCGTATGGAGCAGATGATGGTCGATGCCTTCGGTCATGGACTGGAAGACGGTTACATCTTTCCCGTTCACGGACGGAACGGCATTCTCGGCAGCCTCAGTCTCGCCGGCAAACCTGTCGAGCTGTCGCCGGTGGAGATCGCCCTGTTCGAGGCGGTGGCGCGCAAGAGCTTCTGGCGATTGCTCGAGCTGAAAGACGAGGCGCAGGCGCTGGAAACCGTGCTGCCGGCCGACACGCCGCTGACGCGACGCGAAATGGAGATCCTGCATTATCTCGCCGAAGGCATGACCTCGATGGAAATCAGCAAGATGCTGAAGATCTCAAACCACACCGTCGACTGGTATATGAACGGCTTGCAGAACAAGTTGAAGGCGAAAAACCGGCAGCAGGCGGTGGCGCTTGCCTTCCGTCACCGCCTGATAAGTTAAAACACGATACCGAAAGTGTAAGCGGCTTTCATGCTATCTCTCTGATTTCGATAGGGATTCGGATCTAGGCCGATCTGGCTTGACACCATCTGTCTCCAGAATGGCGAGAAATTGCATTTCGCAGTCGCAAGAGAAATTGAACTTCCTGTGACAAGAAGTTAAGAATTTCCTTCGCGGGTGCAGCATGCCCGCGTCTGAACGTCTGAGGAGACCGTTTTGCCCATTTCCAAGATTCTCGTTGCCAACCGCTCCGAAATTGCCATTCGCGTCTTCCGCGCGGCCAACGAGCTTGGAATAAAAACCGTGGCGATCTGGGCAGAAGAGGACAAGCTGGCTCTGCATCGCTTCAAGGCGGACGAAAGCTATCAGGTCGGCCGCGGCCCGCATCTTGCGCGTGATCTCGGGCCGATCGAGAGCTATCTGTCGATCGACGAGGTGATCCGCGTCGCCAAGCTTTCGGGCGCCGACGCGATCCATCCTGGTTATGGCCTCTTGTCGGAAAGCCCCGAATTCGTCGATGCCTGCGACAAGGCCGGCATCATCTTCATCGGCCCGAAGGCCGATACGATGCGCCAGCTCGGCAACAAGGTGGCGGCGCGCAATCTGGCGATCTCCGTCGGTGTGCCGGTCGTGCCGGCCACCGAACCGCTGCCGGACGATATGGCCGAAGTGGCGAAGATGGCGAAAGAAATCGGTTATCCCGTCATGCTGAAGGCTTCCTGGGGCGGCGGCGGGCGCGGCATGCGCGCCATCCGCGATCCGAAGGATCTCGCCCGCGAGGTGACCGAGGCCAAACGCGAGGCGATGGCGGCCTTCGGCAAGGACGAGGTCTATCTGGAAAAGCTCGTCGAGCGCGCCCGCCATGTCGAAAGCCAGGTTCTCGGCGATACGCACGGCAATGTCGTGCATCTGTTCGAGCGTGACTGCTCCATCCAGCGCCGCAACCAGAAGGTCGTCGAGCGGGCGCCGGCGCCCTATCTTTCCGAGGCGCAGCGCCAGGAGCTCGCCGCCTATTCGCTGAAGATCGCCGCGGCCACCAATTATATCGGCGCCGGCACCGTCGAATATCTGATGGATGCCGATACCGGCAAATTCTACTTCATCGAGGTCAACCCGCGCATCCAGGTCGAGCATACGGTGACCGAAGTCGTCACCGGTATCGATATCGTCAAGGCGCAGATCCACATCCTCGACGGTGCTGCGATCGGCACGCCGGAATCCGGCGTTCCCGCGCAGGCCGATATCCGCCTCAACGGCCATGCGCTGCAGTGCCGTATCACCACCGAAGATCCCGAGCACAACTTCATTCCGGATTATGGCCGCATCACCGCCTATCGCTCGGCCTCGGGCTTCGGCATCCGGCTTGACGGCGGCACCTCCTATTCCGGCGCCATCATCACCCGCTTTTATGATCCGCTGCTCGTCAAGGTCACGGCCTGGGCGCCGAACCCGTCCGAGGCCATCAGCCGCATGGACCGGGCGCTGCGCGAGTTCCGTATTCGCGGCGTGGCCACCAACCTGACCTTTCTCGAAGCGATCATCGGTCATCCGAAATTCCGCGACAACAGCTACACCACACGCTTCATCGACACGACGCCGGAGCTCTTCCAGCAGGTCAAGCGCCAGGACCGGGCGACGAAGCTGCTCACCTATCTCGCCGACGTCACCGTCAACGGCCATCCCGAAGCCAAGGACCGGCCGCGGCCGCTGGAAAATGCTGCCCAGCCGGTCGTTCCCTATGCCAACGGCAACGAGGTGAAGGACGGCACCAAGCAGCTTCTCGACACGCTCGGCCCGAAGAAGTTCGGCGAATGGATGCGCAATGAGAAGCGCGTGCTTCTGACCGATACGACGATGCGCGACGGCCACCAGTCGCTGCTCGCCACCCGCATGCGCACCTATGACATCGCCCGCATCGCCGGCACCTATGCGCATGCGCTGCCGAACCTGCTGTCGCTCGAATGCTGGGGCGGCGCGACCTTCGACGTCTCGATGCGCTTCCTGACCGAAGATCCATGGGAGCGGCTGGCGCTGATCCGCGAGGGCGCGCCGAACCTGCTGCTGCAGATGCTGCTGCGCGGCGCCAACGGCGTCGGCTACACCAATTATCCCGACAATGTCGTCAAATACTTCGTCCGCCAGGCGGCCCGCGGCGGCATCGATCTCTTCCGCGTCTTCGACTGCCTGAACTGGGTCGAGAACATGCGGGTGTCGATGGACGCCATCGCCGAGGAGAACAAGCTCTGCGAGGCGGCGATCTGCTATACAGGCGATATCCTCAATTCGGCCCGCCCGAAATACGACCTGAAATATTATACCGACCTTGCCGTCGAGCTGGAAAAGGCCGGTGCACACATCATCGCGCTCAAGGATATGGCGGGCCTGCTGAAGCCCGCGGCGGCGAAGGTGCTGTTCAAGGCGCTGCGCGAGGCGACCAGCCTGCCGATCCATTTCCACACGCATGATACGTCGGGCATTGCAGCGGCAACCGTGCTTGCCGCCGTCGAAGCCGGCGTCGATGCCGTCGATGCGGCGATGGATGCGCTCTCCGGCAATACCTCGCAGCCCTGTCTCGGCTCGATCGTCGAGGCGCTGCGCGGCTCGGAACGCGATCCGGGCCTCGATCCGGAATGGATCCGCCGCATCTCCTTCTACTGGGAAGCGGTGCGCAACCAGTATGCCGCCTTCGAAAGCGATCTGAAGGGGCCGGCATCGGAAGTCTATCTCCACGAAATGCCGGGCGGCCAGTTCACCAACCTGAAGGAACAGGCCCGTTCGCTGGGTCTGGAGACCCGCTGGCATCGGGTGGCGCAGGCCTATGCCGACGCCAACCAGATGTTCGGCGATATCGTCAAGGTGACGCCGTCTTCCAAGGTGGTCGGCGACATGGCGCTGATGATGGTCAGCCAGGACCTGACGGTTGCCGACGTCGTCAGCCCCGAGCGCGAAGTCTCCTTCCCGGAATCGGTGGTCTCGATGTTGAAGGGCGATCTCGGCCAGCCGCCGTCGGGGTGGCCGGAGGCGCTGCAGAAGAAGGCGCTGAAGGGCGACAAGCCCTATACCGTGCGTCCCGGCTCGCTGCTGAAGGAAGCCGATCTCGATGCCGAGCGTAAGGTGATCGAGACGAAGCTGGAGCGCGAGGTCAGCGACTTCGAATTCGCTTCCTACCTGATGTATCCGAAGGTCTTCACCGATTTCGCGCTCGCTTCCGATACCTACGGCCCGGTCTCGGTGCTGCCGACGCCCGCCTATTTCTATGGCCTCGGGGATGGCGAAGAGCTGTTTGCCGATATCGAACGCGGCAAGACGCTCGTCATCGTCAACCAGGCGATGAGCGCCACCGACAGCCAGGGCATGGTCACCATCTTCTTCGAGCTCAACGGCCAGCCGCGCCGCATCAAGGTGCCGGACCGCGCCCATGGGGCGACGGGGGCAGCTGTGCGCCGCAAGGCCGAACCCGGCAATGCCGTCCATGTCGGTGCGCCGATGCCTGGTGTCATCTCACGCGTCTTCGTCTCTGCAGGCCAGGCGGTCAGCGCCGGCGACGTACTCGTCTCGATCGAAGCGATGAAGATGGAAACGGCGCTGCATGCGGAGAAGGACGGCACCATCGCCGAAGTACTGGTCAAGGCGGGCGATCAGATCGATGCCAAGGACCTGCTCGTCGTCTATGGCGGTTGAGCGAGGGGCGTTCTACTACCGGCGATCTGCAGCCAATCACCCGATTGTGTATTGATCGGGCTGCCAGAAAGCTGATTTTTTCGCAGCGTTAGCCGCCTCCTCGCCTTGCCCGGCGAGGAGGCTTTCTCATAGACTTGCGCTCCCACCATCCGTCCCCAAGACCAATCAGGAAATCATCCCCCATGAGCAAGCTGAAGATTGCCGTCATTGTCGGCAGCACGCGTATTGGCCGTTTTGCCGAACATCCGGCCAAGTGGATCGCCGAACTGGTCGGCGAGCGCTCCGACCTGGAAGTCGAGCTTCTCGATCTTCTCGACTACCCCATGCATTTCTTCGGCGAAGCGCGCGCCACGACGGCGGAAAGCGATGCCGCAGAGCGCTGGAAGAAGAAGCTGCGCGAATTCGACGGCTTCATATTCACCGTTGCCGAATACAACCATGCGCCGACGGCCGTGCTGAAGAACGCGATTGATCTCGGCGAATTCATCCAGAAGCCGGTCGGTTTCGTCGGTTACGGCGGCGTCGGCGGTGCCCGTGCGGTCGAGCAGCTGCGGCTGATCTTCGTGGAAATGAGCGCTGCTTCAGTCAAAACAGGCGTCCATATCGCATTCAGCGAATATCTTGCCGTTCTCAAGGAGGGCAAGAGACTTGGCGATTACGCCCATCTCAACGAAGCTGCCAAGAACCTGCTCGATCAGATCACATGGTGGGGCAATGCGCTGAAGGCAGCGCGCGCCGTCGCCACGGCCTCCTGATTGGCACTCCGGCAATGCCGGGATGGCCGCATCCCGGTATTGCCTCAGATATCGTAGGTATGGGCGGCGTTGATCGTCGAGATGAAGCGCTTGGTGCGTTCGCGTTCCGGCGCGGTGAAGATCGCCCTGGCGCTGCCGGTCTCGACCACGCTGCCGGCTTCCAGAAAGACGACGTCGTTGGCGATCTTCGAGGCAAGCCGGAGATCATGGGTCGCCATCACCATGGTCGTGCCTTCGCGGGCAAGCTGGCCGAGAACGTCGACCACTTCGGCCGAAAGTTCCGGATCGAGCGCAGAGGTCGGCTCGTCGCAGAGAAGCACGCGCGGCGACGGCGCCAAGGCGCGCGCGATCGCCACACGCTGCTGCTGACCGCCTGAGAGCGTCGACGGCCAGGCGTCGGCCTTGTGGGTCATGCCGACCTTGGTCAATAGCTCCATGGCGCGTTCGCGCGCCTTTTCCCTCGGCCATTTCAGCACCGTCACCAGGCCCTCCATGACATTCTCGATCGCGGTCTGATGCGGGAAAAGCTGAAAATTCTGGAAGACCATGCCGGTCTGGCGGCGGATCTTCTGGATCGCCTGCCAACTCGTTCGTTTGTCCGGCGCAAAGGACAGCGTTTCCTCTCCGAGACGGATCGCGCCTGATGTCGGGATTTCGAGCAGGTTGATGCAGCGCAGCAGCGTGCTTTTGCCGCCGCCTGAGGGGCCGACCAGCGCGGTGACGCTGCCTTCGGGAATACGGATGCTGATATCCTTAAGGATGACGGCGTCGCCGAAGCGTTTTTCGATGTTGGAAAGCTCGATCATGCATTGGCCTCCAGCATGCCGCCGTACCGCGCGAAGCGGCGTTCCAGCCGTACCTGCAGCTGCGAGAGGACGGAGCTCAGCGCAAGATAGAGCAGCGCCGCCTCGATATAGAGGATCAGCGGCTCATAGGTGGTGGCAACGATGCGCTGCGCCGCCTGGAAAAGTTCCGGCACGGTGATGGCGGCGGCCAGCGATGTATCCTTGACCAGCGAGATGAAGGTGTTCGACAGCGGCGGCACGGCGACGCGGGCGGCCTGCGGCAGGATGGTGCGGCTCATTGCCTGCCGCCAGCTCATGCCGATCGAATAGGCGGCTTCCCACTGGCCCTTGGGCACCGAGGAGATGACGGCGCGGATGATTTCGGAGCTGTAGGCGCCGATATTCAGGGTAAAGCCGATGAGGGCGGCGGGAAAGGCATCGAGCAGAATGCCGATGCTCGGCAGGCCGTAGAAGATCACGAAGAGCTGGACAAGAAGCGGCGTGCCGCGGATGACCCAGACATAGAAACGGGCGATGGCCGCGACAGGCCCCGGACCGAAAAGCCGGGCAATCGCGGTGATCAGGCCGAGGATCAGGCCGAAGGCGAAGGACAGCAGCGTGAGGGGGATGGTGAAGATCAAGCCCGCCCAGAGGAGCGAGGGGAGCGATTCCGCCATCAATTGGAGCCAGTGCGGCAAAGGGATGTTCCCTCTCGTGGGTTGGTGCGTTTGAGGTGTACCCCTCCCCAACCCCTCCCCACAAGGGGGAGGGACTTAATCCGGCTCCCGCGCGGCATGAACGAGTGACCGAGCTGCAAGTCGAGACGTGTATTTTGAGATGAGGCGGTGCCCCGGCCAAAGCCCCTCCCTTGTGGGGAGGGGTTGGGGAGGGGACTTTCCGGCGCTTACTTCGAAACGTCCTGGCCGAAATATTTGTCGGCGATCTTCTTGTAGGTGCCGTCGGCCTTGATGTCGGCGAGCGCCTTGTTGATTTCGGCAAGAAGCTCCGGCTCGTTCTTGCGGATGATGACGCCGGAATAGTCGGCATTTTCCTGCTCGGCGGCGATCTTCACCGGCGCGTCCGGCTTGTGCTTCTTGAAATCGAGGAAGGAGAGGCTGTCGTTGATCGTCGCGTCGGCGCGCTTGGTCAGCACCAGCTGGATCGATTGATCGAAACCATCGGTGCCGACGAGTTCGGCGCCGGCTTCGGTTGCGATCTTGCCGAAATTGCTGGTCAGCGACTGGGCGGATTTCTTGCCCTTCAGGTCGGCGAAGGTCTTGATGCTGTCGTCGCCGTCGCGGACGATCAGCACGGCCTTGGAGGCGATATAGGGTTCGGAGAAATCATATTTCTGCTTGCGGGCTTCGGTGATGCCGACCTGGTTGATGACGGTGTCGTAGCGCTTGGCGTCGAGACCGGCGATCAGGCCATCCCACTTGCCTTCGACGAATTCGGCCTTGACGCCGAGCTTGGCGGCGATCGCTTCGCCGATCTCGACGTCGAAGCCGACGAGCTTGCCGCTTTCGTCATGATAGGTGAAGGGCGCATAGGTGCCCTCGGTGCCGATCTTGAAGACGCCGGCCGATTTGATCGCGGCAAGGTTTTCGCCGGCATGGGCAGGCAGGAGGGCAGCAGCCTGAATGAGGGCGGCGGCGGCAGCGGTTTTCAACCAGTTCATTGTTTTATCCATCCTTGGGAGGTTGTCATCGGATGAGGGATAGTTCGCAGAAATTTAGGGCGCCGGAAGCGTAAAAAACTGCGAATAAAAGCAGCAACTGCAAATATTTTTCTCAAGCGGCCGGTTGAGCGGTGAATCTAGAAAGAAACAGGCATCACGCCGTGATGCGGCGGCGCAGTCTCTCGCTGACGATGATAATCAGTCCGGCAGCGAGGATCATGGCCGCGCCGAATACGACATTGGGCGTGGGGATATCGGCCCATATCAGATAACCCAGGAGGAAAGCCCAGACGAGGGATGTATATTCGAATGGCGCAAGCACGGAGACCGGCGCCTGCCGCATGCCCTCGAAGAGAGCGAACTGCGCGCAGCCGGCGACGACGCCGGTGGCGATGAGAAGCGCCAGCTGCGTCGTATCGGGGGTCTTCCAGGTGTAGAGAACGGCAAGGCCGGTCATGACAAGGAAAAAGACGTTGGAGACAACAAGCTGGACGATGGTCTTCTCGTGCAGCGAGGTCTTGCGCAGCAGCACCATGGCGCTGGCCCAGAGGACGGCCGCCTGCAGGGCCAGATATACCGGCCAGGAGATGGTGAGGCCGATAGGGTTGCAGGCAATGAGCACGCCGACGAAGCCGACGCCGACGGCAAGCCAGCGCGCCGGCGTGACGTCTTCCTTCAGGATGAACCATGCAAGCACGGTTCCGACGACGGGTGCCGCGTAATAGAGCGTGGTCACCTCGGCAAGCTGCAGGCGGCTTGCGGCGGAATAATAGGAAAGCCAGGCACAGAGAAGAAGGATGCTGCGGGCGATCATCGGCTTGATGATCGGCGATGTCATCGTCTGGCGGGCCAGTTTGCCGCGGCCAAAGGCGAGACAGCCGACGAGGATGGTGAGACTGCGGAAAAACAGGATCTGCCAGACCGGAATGCTTGACGTCAGGATCTTGATGATCGCGTCATGGAATGTGAACGCCATATAGGCGGCGCTCGTGAGCAAGATGCCCAGGCTGACGGAGTTTTTCACGGGAACACCAGGTGGCGGAATGCCGGCGGGACGCGGGGAATGGGCGATCGATATTCCCGGCCTCTTGATCGGTCAATAGGCGATCTTTCGCTCTGATGGTGCAGCTTTGTTTCAAAACGTCAGGAAACGTGTGTTTGTGCATATTGCGCGCCTGATCATAAGTGTTTATGCACGTTTCAGGTTTTTAGAGAGCTGATCCGGTAAAAACATGCAGGATTTTTTGTTGCGCGAGCGCCAGGGCGTGATTTCCGAGAGGCTGCGGTTGAATGGCCGCGTGCTGGCGACGGAACTTGCGCTCGAATTCGGCGTCTCCGAAGATACGGTACGGCGCGATCTGCGCGAGATGGCCGCGGCAGGGCTCTGCGAGCGGGTTTACGGCGGCGCATTGCCGATCTCGCCGGCGCATGGAAGCCTGACGCAGCGGATCGGTTTCGCCGTCGACCGGAAACAGGCGCTGGCGCGCGCTGCGACACAGCAGATTGCCGCCGGTTCGACGGTATTCTTCGATGCCGGCAGCACCAATCTGGCGATTGCCAACGCATTGCCGGCCGAACTTGCGCTGACGGCTGCAACGAATGCGCCGGCGATCGCCGCGGCGCTGATCGACAAGCCTGCCGTCAACGTCATCCTGATCGGCGGAATGGTGGACCGGCAGACGGGCGGTTCGCTCGGTGCCAAAGCCTTGCGGGATATGGAGCAGCTTTCGCCCGATCTCTGCATTCTCGGCGCCTGCGGCGTCGATCTTGAGGCCGGCATCACCGTATTCGGTTTCGAAGATGCCGAGTTCAAGCGGTATGCGGCGTCGAGAAGCAGAAAAGTGCTGGTGGCGGCAACTTCGGAGAAATTCGGCACCGCTGCCCCGCACAGCATTCTGCCGATTGCCCATTGCGAGTGTCTTGTCGTCGAGCACGATGCCGATCCGGCTGTTCTCGCCGATTACCGCGCGCGCGGATGCAGAACCGTTGTCGCCGAGAAAACGAACTAGGCAGTTGCCATCGAGTTTAGGGAAACCGGGCGCGTGCAAGCCCGGCAATGAGGAAAGACCGAGAAATGGATAGTCATGTGAATGCGCCGCCGGCAGCGCGGAGCGGCTTCATTACCAGAAGCAGGGCGGCGGTTTCCCTGCTCTTTCTCATGAACGGCTTCGTCGTCGGCTGCTGGGCGCCGAAGATCCCCGATTTTGCCGAGCGGCTGGCGCTCTCCAAGTTCGAGCTTGGGCTGATGATCCTCGTCTTCGGCGTCGGCTCGCTGGTCATGATGCCGATCGCCGGGGCGCAGATCGCCAAACACGGCTCGCGTATCGTCGTTCAGGTGCTGGCTGTCTGCGTGCTGCCGCTGCTCCTGGCGTTGACGCTCGCGCCGAACGTGATCACCGGGGCAATCTCGCTCTTCCTGTTCGGCGGGTTCATCGGCGCCATGGATGTGGCGATGAACGCCAATGCGGTGTCGGTCGAAAAATCCATGCGCCGCTCCATCATGTCGTCCTGCCACGCTTTCTGGAGCCTTGGCGGGCTGATCGGCTCGGGTCTCGGGGGCATCGTGATCTCCAAGCTCGGTATTCTCGGCCATGCCGAACTGGCGACGGTGCTGGCGGCGATCTTCCTCGCCGTTGCCTGGCCGATGATCCTGGCGGATCCGCCGCATCCCGATACCAAGAAGGAAAAGACCAGGCTGCCGATGGTGCCGCTGCCGTGGCTGCTCGGATTGATGGCCTTGTTCTCCATGGTGCCTGAGGGTGCGGTTCTGGATTGGGGGGCGCTTTATCTCCGCCAAGAAATGGATGCCTCCGTGGCGCTTTCCGGTCTGGGTTTCGCAGCCTTTTCGGCGACGATGGCGATTATGCGCTTTGCCGGCGACCTGGTGCGCGATCGCCTCGGTGGGGTCAAAACGCTACGGATCTGCACCTTGTTTGCCATCGTCGGCATGCTGCTTGCAGGTCTGGCGCCCAATGCCGAGATCGCCATCCTGGGCTTTGCCTTTTGCGGCATCGGCATTTCCAACATGGTGCCGATCGCCTTCTCGGCGGCGGGCAACATTCCCGGCCTCAAGCCCGGCATCGGCATCTCGGTCGTCACGACCATGGGTTATTCCGGCATGCTGGTCGCGCCGTCCCTGATCGGCTTCGTCGCCGAGCATGTCGGCTTTGCGGCGGTCTTCATGGCGCTGCCGGTGCTGCTGCTGGTGGTTTTGCTGTTCTCCAAGCTCGCCCACTATGCCGATGGCGTGTCCGGTCACTGAGCCGCCTCCCAACAAAAGTGATATCAGGGGCGGTTGACAAGAAAGCGGTCATGATCCACCTGAAAGGCACTGTTTCTAAAGCGCGGGGCGATCTTTCGGGTTTGCTCCTCGCGCTTCAGGTCTTATTTTTACGCATGTCGTGATCGCAAAACCGCTGCAGATTTTTGCGCGACATGCTTTAGGGGTGCAAGAACTCTCCATGCCATCAGCCGCCGATTTTGATCCGAAACCGCGCCGCGCTTCCGTTGCCGTCGATGTCGGCGGCGTCATCGTCGGCGGCGGGGCGCCGGTGGTCGTGCAATCGATGACGAACACCGATACGGCCGATATCGATTCGACCGTCGCTCAGGTCGCCGCTCTCCACCGGGCGGGCTCGGAGCTGGTGCGCATCACCGTCGACCGTGACGAGAGCGCGGCTGCCGTGCCGAAGATCCGCGAGCGGCTGTTGCGGCTCGGCATGGACGTGCCATTGATCGGCGACTTCCATTATATCGGCCACAAACTGCTTGCCGATCATCCCGATTGTGCCGCAGCGCTGGCGAAATACCGCATCAATCCCGGCAATGTCGGCTTCAAGGACAAGAAGGACAAGCAGTTCGCCGAGATCATCGAGATGGCGATCCGCTACGACAAGCCGGTGCGCATCGGCGTCAACTGGGGCTCGCTCGATCAGGATCTCCTGACGGCGCTGATGGACCAGAATGCGGCAGCCGGTTCGCCGCTTTCGGCCCGGCAGGTGACGCGCGAGGCGATCGTGCAGTCGGCGCTGCTTTCGGCAGCCCTTGCCGAAGAGATCGGCCTGCCCCGCAACCGCATCATCCTCTCGGCCAAGGTCAGCCAGGTCCAGGACCTGATCGCCGTCAATTCCATGCTCGCCGAACGTTCCAATCACGCGCTTCATCTCGGCCTGACCGAAGCCGGGATGGGCACCAAGGGCATCGTCGCGTCGTCGGCGGCGATGGGTTTCGTGCTGCAGCAGGGCATCGGCGATACGATCCGCGTGTCGCTGACGCCCGAGCCGAACGGCGACCGTACACGGGAAGTCCAGGTGGCGCAGGAAATCCTTCAGGTCATGGGCTTCCGCCAGTTCATCCCCGTCGTTGCCGCCTGTCCCGGCTGCGGACGCACGACGTCGACGGTGTTCCAGGAACTGGCGCAGAACATCCAGAACGATATCCGTAAGAACATGCCGGTCTGGCGCGAGAAATATCCCGGCGTCGAGGCGCTGAACGTCGCCGTCATGGGCTGCATCGTTAACGGGCCCGGCGAGAGCAAACATGCCGATATCGGCATTTCGCTTCCCGGCACCGGCGAGACGCCGGCCGCCCCCGTTTTCATCGACGGCAAGAAGGCGCTGACGCTGCGTGGTCCCAATATCGCTGCCGACTTCGAGGCACTCGTCGTCGATTATATCGAGAAACGCTTCGGCCAGCGCACGGCGGCAGAATGAACGCCTGGAAACTTGCATGAGCCGGTACTGGTCGCCCATCGTCAGCAAGCTCCGGCCCTATGTGGCCGGGGAGCAGCCCCGCATCCCCGGTCTGGTCAAGCTTAACACCAACGAGAATCCCTATGGGCCGTCTCCCGCGGCGCTTGAGGCGATAGGCCAAGCGGCGGACGATCGTCTGCGGCTCTATCCCGATCCGGCGGCGACGGAACTGCGCGAGACGATTGCGACCCGTCACGGGTTGACGACGGATGAAATCTTCGTCGGCAACGGCTCGGATGAGGTCCTCGCCCACGCGTTTCAGGCGCTGCTGAAACACGAGTTGCCGCTTCTCTATCCCGATGTGAGCTATAGCTTCTATCCGACCTATAGCCTGCTATACGACATCGACGCGATCGAGATTCCCGTCGATGATCAGTTCCAGATCCGGCTGGCGGATTACGACCGGCCGTGCGGCGCGATCATCATCCCCAATCCGAATGCGCCGACCGGCATCGGCCTGCCGCTTGCCGACATAGAGGCGCTTGTCGCCGCCCATCCGGATGCGGTCGTGGTGATCGACGAGGCCTATGTCGATTTCGGCGGTGACAGCGCCATCCCGCTCATTTCCAAATATCCCAACCTGCTTGTCGTTCAGACTCTGTCGAAATCCCGCTCGTTTGCCGGCCTACGCGTCGGCTTCGCGCTGGGGCAGCGGGAGCTGATCGATGCGCTGGTGCGCGTCAAGGACAGCTTCAATTCCTATCCGCTCGATCGCCTGGCGCAGGTCGCCGCGACGGCGGCGCTCAAGGACGAGGCATGGTTCGAGACATGCCGGAAGAGACTCATCGCCAGCCGGGACGGTCTCGTCAGGGAACTCGAAGCGCTGGATTTCGAAGTGCTGCCGTCCCAGGCGAATTTCGTTTTCGCTAGAAATAAAGGCCGGTCGGGTGCCGCGCTGCAAGCGGCTCTGCGGGAGCGTGGTATTCTCGTCCGGCATTTCGCCAAGCCGCGTATTTCGGATTTCCTGCGCATCAGCATCGGCACCGACGAGGAATGTGCCCGTTTGGTTTCCGCTCTCAAGGAAATACTGGCAGCCTGAGTTGCCGTTCAGCTCTTCCGGTCGGCGATGAAATGCGCCGCGGCGATGAGGGTCGAGGCCCGGGCGCCGTAGGGGGCAAGCAATGCCTCGGCATCGCGGACGTGCCGGCGGAGCTCGGCCTCGGCCCATTCCATGCCATGCAGCGCCACGAGCGTTCCCTTGCCGCGGGCGGCATCCTTGCCGGTCGCCTTGCCCATGGTCGCGGCATCCGAGGTCAGGTCGAGAATGTCGTCGGCGAGCTGAAAGGCAAGGCCGATCTTTTCGCCGAAGGCGCGCAAGCGGCGGCGATCTTCCGGTGGGCTTGCCGAGATGAGGGCGCCGGCTTCGCAGGCGAAGCGGATCAGCGCGCCGGTTTTCATCGCCTGCAGGCGGATGATCCCCGCCTCATCGGGAGCCTGCTTCTCCGCCGCGAGATCGAGCGCCTGGCCACCGGCCATGCCGCCGAGACCGGCGGCGCGGGCAAGCGACAGCACCAGCGATGCCTTGTTCGTATCGGCAAGCGCCGTTTCCGGCGCGGCAATGATGTCGAAAGCGTAGGTCAGCAGGCTGTCGCCGGCAAGGATCGCGGTGGCTTCATCGAACTTGATATGAACCGTCGGTTTGCCGCGGCGGAGATCATCATCGTCCATCGCCGGCAGATCGTCATGCACGAGCGAATAGCAGTGGACGCATTCAAGGGCGGCACCGACGCGGAGTGCCGCCTGCCCGTCGCCGCCGAGAAGGGCGGCACTTTCGACCACCAGGAACGGGCGCAGCCGCTTGCCGCCGTTCAGCACGGCATAATGCATGGCGCTGCGCAGCGTCTCGGGCCTGGCGATCTCATCGGAAAGGGCGTTCGGCAAAAGCAATGCGTCGAGCAGCGCCTCGATCTCGCCGGCGTTGTTCTTCAGCCTCGTCTCGAAAGTGTCCCGGTTCGCGTCCATGGGCGCTGTTTGGCATGAGCGCCCCCGGGCTTGCAACGGAATTGTCGATGGGCGCAGCAAGATTCGCCGCGCACTCTGGCATAAGCGGCCTACAGGCGTTATGAGAACGACAGGAGCGAAATCGGGCTGGGGACATTGGATATAGCGCCGGAGAGAGAGGACATCGCCGACATGCCGGTCCATCGGCAATGGTTCGGAGACCGGCATGTGCTGAAACGCATCGTACTTGCGGTGCTGGCGCTGGTGATCCTTCCCTATGCGCTGATCTTTTTTTATCTGCTGCCGTTCATTCACCCGGTCTCGACGCTGATGCTGCGCGATCTCGTGCTGTTGCGCGGTTATGACCGCAGATGGGTGTCGATTGACGAGATCGCCCCGGTTCTGGTGCAGTCGGTGATGATGTCCGAAGACGGGCAATATTGTTTTCACGGCGGCGTCGACTGGGCGGAAATGCGCATGCTGGTCGAAGATACGCTGAAAGGCCAGGCAACGCGCGGCGGCAGCACCATCCCGATGCAGACGGCGAAGAACCTCTTTCTCTGGAACAGCCGCTCCTTCGTGCGCAAGGCGATGGAGCTTCCGCTCGCCGTCTCCACCGATTTCGTCCTGTCGAAACGGCGGCTGATGGAAATCTATCTCAACATCGCCGAATGGGGTCCGGGCATTTACGGAATCGAGGCAGCGGCCCAGCATCATTTCAAGGTGCCGGCCTCGAAGCTGACACGGCGCCAGGCATCGCTGCTTGCGGTCTCGCTGCCGAACCCGATCGACCGCAACGCCGGCAAACCCGGCCGCGGCCTTCGCCGGCTTGCCGGCGTGATCGAGAGACGCGCCCAGGGTTCCGGCGATTACATCAAGTGCATCTATGATTGAGATCAGAACTTGTCGTTGGTAGCCTCAAGCGTCATCTGACATTCTTGGTTCTGCCATATGGGCGGTGCAGTCCAATCAGAACCCTTGAGTCGCCCATGACCGTTACGATGTTTTCTCCCGAGCTTCTCCTCTATTCGAAGACGCACAATCCGAACCCGCCCACCCATCTCGGCAGCCGCTATCGCAAGGTCGGCGGCTTTCTGCCGGAGGCCGGCAACACCATAGTCTGTCATATCGAAAAAGGCTCGCGGACGCAGAGGGTGCTGATCGAGGCGCGGGAAAAATATCTGGCGATGCCGGAGGCCCGGCAGTTCCTCTTCACGCCGATATCAAGCCTCCACATGACGCTTTTTGAAGGGACCATCGAGACCAGACGCCGGCAGGATTGCTGGCCGGTCGATCTTCCGCTCGAGACGCCGATCGCCGACATGACTGAACTGATGGCGGCGCGGCTCGAAGGTTTCTCGATGGCGGCCCCCTTCAAGGTCGCCGTCGTCGAAGCTCGCCCGTCGGGCCTGCTCGTCGACGGAGCGACGGAGAACGACCGCAAGGTCATGCGCGCCTGGCGCGACGCCTTTGCCGATCTCCTCGGTTATCGCCAGCCGAACCATGAAGACTACAAGTTCCATGTGACCTTCGCCTATCCGATCGAGCGGCTGGAGGACGAAGCCTTGCCGCGCTGGCAGGCGATGCTCGACGAGGTGGCCGAGGATATCCGTCGCAAGGCCGCTGTTTTCGAGCTGACGCCGCCGGCATTCTGCGTGTTCGAGGACATGAACCATTTCCACGAATTGCTGATCTTCGATTTCGACGCCTGAACGGGAGATGCCCATGGACAGACCGACGCTCTATATCGCCAACAAGAACTATTCCTCCTGGTCGTTCCGGCCGTGGATGGCGCTGACGGGCGCCGGCATCGATTTCGAGGAGGTCCTGATCCCCTTCGACGACGCGGGCGGCAATCCCAATATCAAGGCCGTGTCGCCGACCGGGCGCGTGCCGCTTCTGCAGCATGGCGCATTGAAGATCTGGGAATCGCTGGCGATCATCGAATATGCCGCCGAGCTTTATCCGGACGCCGGCCTTCTGCCTGCGGATCGCGCCCAGCGGGCGCTCGCCCGTTCGGTTTCGATGGAAATGCTCTCGAGCTTCCGGGCTCTGCGGAGCGCCTGCCCGATGAATATCCGCCGGCCGAAAGCCAGGATCGCATTGCCGGATGGGGTCGATGCCGATATCCGCCGCATCGAGACGATCTGGCGGGATCTCCTGCAGCAATCCGGCGGGCCGTTTCTTTTCGGCGCGTTCGGGGCCGCGGATGCGATGTTTGCGCCGGTCGTCAACCGGTTCGAGATCTATGACCTCGTCGACCGAAGCGATACGCTCGCCTATATGCAGACCATCAAGGCGTATCCGGCCTGGCGGAAATGGGAAGAGGCGGCGCGCGCCGAGCCTTGGATCGTGCCGGAAGACGAAGTCTGAACGGCGAATCGTCGGCGTGTCAAAAAATCTGCATGGGGACTGGTCAAGGCCGCCCCTTGCATGTATAAGCGCGCAAAATTTCCGAAATCGCGACATGTCCGTTTCGGCCGCCAGTCTGGCCGTGGGAATGTTTTGCCCGCAAGTGGAGTAAGAGAAATGGCTGTACCGAAGAGAAAAACAAGCCCGTCCAAGCGCGGTATGCGCCGTTCGGCTGACGCGCTGAAGGCTCCGACCTATGTCGAAGACAAGAACTCCGGCGAGCTGCGCCGCCCGCATCATATCGACCTGAAGACCGGCATGTATCGCGGCCGCCAGGTTCTGACGCCGAAGGAAAGCGCATAATTTCCGATTCGGCTTGTCCGATCGACAAGTTTCAAGGCCGGCGTCACGCCGGCCTTTTTATATTCGGCGATATAATATTTGCGGTCACTTGCAGTGGGGCAAGGGTTTGCGGCAGTATTCCTCCAGCCGCCAAGGAGATTGCCGATGATAGCCGCAATGCCGCTGATGATTATCCCGTTTATTCTCTACAATCTGGCGATGCTCGGCCTGATGGGCGATGGCGGTATTCCGGCGCTGCAGCATGACATCATCGTATTGTCGATGATATCAGGCGCAATCTGGAGCATGGCGCTCGGCGATCTTTTCATCGTCATAGCGCTGGTCGTGCTGTTCTTCGAAATCCTCAAGGCAACCAGAACCGGCCCGGGCAACCTCCTCAACCACATCTTGTCGATGCTGGTGTTCATCGCCTTCCTGGTCGAGTTTCTGCTCGTCCGGGATGCTGCGACGCAGGTCTTCTTCATTTTGATGACGATCGCTCTGATCGATGTTATCGGCGGGTTTGCCGTGTCGATCCGGAGCGCCGGGCGGGATGTCTCGATCGGATTATAGATTGTCGAGTTTGTTCTGAAGGGCGCGGAGCTGTTCCTTCAGCTCGTCGATATCCTTGGCCTCGGCTTTGCGGCTTTCCTTGGCAGGCGGCGTCATGAAGGGCGAGAACATCTGCATCGCCTGCTGAAACAGCTCGGTGTTGCGGCGAACCTGGTCCTCGACCATCTGCATCGGCAGTTGCAGGTTCTTGCCGAGCGGTGTTTCGCCGAAGGCGCGGTTCACCTGCTCGCGCATCTGCGACTGCTGTTCGGTGAAGGCGCGCATCGAATGTTCGAGAAAGCTCGGCACGACCATCTGCATCTGGTCGCCGTAATAGGTGATGAGCTGGCGCAGGAAGGAGATCGGGAGAAGCGTGTTGCCGGTCTTCGATTCCTGTTCGAAGATGATCTGGGTCAGCACCGAATGGGTGATGTCATCTCCGCTTTTTGCATCCTGGACGGTAAATTCTTCGCCCTTCTTCACCATCTCCGCCAGGTCTTCCAGCGTGACGTAGGTGCTGGTGCCCGTATTGTATAGCCGGCGATTGGCGTATTTCTTGATGACTATCTGACCCTCATGCTTCGCCATATCAGTCTCCTGGACCCCCGTCTGAATTATGGATATTCCTCCACTTCAGACTGTAAACGCAAAAGAAGGCCGGTGACAATCTCTTTGTGCGATGCGGCAAACCTTTCACAGAGCAGATGAATCGGGCTTTCCAGGGCTACCGCCGAAAAATGACGGCGACCGGTCTTCGCGTTTGACTTGCGCTCCAAGCTTTGCCAGTTTCGTCTTATGTAAGTGAGACGAAAAACGAGGAGCGTCCCCATGAGCAATTCATCCATCGTCATCGCCAGCGCAGGCCGAACGGCAGTCGGCTCGTTCAACGGCGCTTTCGCAGCGGTTCCCGCGCATGAGCTCGGCGCTGTCGTCATCAAGGGTGCGCTCGCTCGCGCCGGCGTCGATGCCGGCGAGGTCGATGAGGTGATCCTCGGCCAGGTGCTCTCCGCCGGCGAGGGGCAGAACCCGGCCCGCCAGGCGGCGATGAAGGCCGGCATTCCGAAAGAGGCGACGGCCTGGGGCGTCAACCAGCTCTGCGGTTCGGGGCTGCGCGCCGTCGCGCTCGGCATGCAGCAGATCGCCACCGGCGACGCCAAGATCATCGTTGCCGGCGGCCAGGAATCCATGTCGATGGCGCCGCATGCCATGCACCTGCGCGGCGGCGTCAAGATGGGCGACGCGAAGATGGTCGACACGATGATCAAGGACGGCCTGACGGACGCCTTCCACGGTTACCACATGGGTATCACCGCCGAGAATATCGCGCGTCAGTGGCAGCTTTCGCGCGACGAGCAGGATCAGTTCGCCGTCGCCTCGCAGAACAAGGCGGAAGCGGCGCAGAAGGCCGGCCGCTTTGCCGACGAGATCATCCCCTATGTCATCCAGACGCGTAAGGGCGACGTGACCGTCGATGCCGACGAATATATCCGCCACGGCGCCACGCTGGAGGCGATGGGCAAGCTGCGCCCGGCCTTCGACAAGGAGGGCACGGTGACGGCCGCGAATGCCTCCGGCCTCAACGACGGTGCCGCCGCAGCGGTGCTGATGAGCGAAGCGGAAGCGGTCCGGCGCGGCATCCAGCCGCTCGCCCGCATCGTTTCTTGGGCAACGGCGGGCGTCGATCCTTCCATCATGGGCACCGGCCCGATCCCGGCTTCCCGCAAGGCGCTCGAAAGAGCCGGCTGGTCGGTCGGCGATCTCGATCTCGTCGAAGCCAACGAGGCTTTTGCGGCGCAGGCCTGCGCCGTCACCAAGGATCTCGGATGGGATCCTGCGATCGTCAACGTCAACGGCGGGGCGATCGCCATCGGCCATCCGATCGGCGCTTCCGGCGCGCGTGTTCTCAACACGCTGTTGTTCGAAATGAAGCGCCGCGGCGCCAAGAAGGGCCTGGCCACGCTTTGCATCGGCGGCGGCATGGGTGTCGCCATGTGCTTCGAAGCACTTTAAACAGCATACGATCCGTCGTTGATTGAAAATCCCGCCACGGCGGGGCGAAAACAAAAAGGGAGCGGAACATGAGCAGAGTGGCTTTGGTCACCGGGGGGACACGCGGCATCGGCGCGGCCATATCCGTAGCGCTGAAAAACGCCGGATACAGGGTTGCCGCCAATTATGCCGGCAACGACGAGAAAGCCAGAGCCTTTCACGAGGCCACCGGCGTTCCGGTGTTCAAATGGGATGTTTCGGATTACGCCGCTTGCGGCGAAGGGATCGCCAGGATCGAAAGCGAGATCGGGCCGGTCGAAGTGCTCGTCAACAATGCCGGCATCACCCGCGACGCGATGTTTCATAAAATGACGCCGCAGCAGTGGCACGAGGTGATCAATACCAACCTCACCGGCCTGTTCAACATGACGCATCAGGTCTGGACCGGCATGCGCGACCGCAGCTTCGGCCGCATCGTCAATATCTCGTCGATCAATGGCCAGAAGGGCCAGATGGGTCAGGCGAATTATTCGGCGGCCAAGGCCGGCGATCTCGGCTTCACCAAGGCGCTGGCCCAGGAGGGGGCGGCCAAGAACATTACCGTCAACGCCATCTGCCCCGGTTACATCGGAACCGAGATGGTGCTCGCCGTGCCGGAGAAGGTGCTGAACGAACGCATCATACCGCAGATTCCGGTCGGCCGTCTCGGCGAGCCCGAGGAGATCGCACGCTGCGTCACCTTCCTCGCCTCCGACGATGCCGGCTTCATCACCGGTTCGACGCTGACGGCCAATGGCGGGCAGTTCTTCGTCTAACCTTCCTCGAAAATCGGAATCGATTTGAAAGCGATAGCGTGTCCTGCCGGATGCGCTATCGCTTTTTGTATGGATGCGCCCCCTGAGGAGGTTCAGGAGCGGTCGCCGGCGTTCGGGTGACGCCGTGGCGGAATCTTGACCGGCACGCGCTGCGGCGAGCGATCCTGGCCGCGAAGAGCTGAGATTGCGGTTGTCAGGAAAGCCAAGGCGATGAGAATGGCGACGGTGGAATTCAGGAAAATCTGACCCATGGAAACGTTCCTTGCGGATGCGCCCGGCGGCTTCGCCTGCCCACTGCGCTCATGAAGGAAATATGCGCCTGCCTGACGGAGGTCGGTAGGTTTGGCTTTCGCGACCGATCGTCAACACCGTGTTGACAGGCGGGCAAAAAAGAACGGGCGCCGAAGCGCCCGTTGGGAAGTCCGATATGCTCTTGCCGGTCAGTAGCGGCAACGAGCCTCGTAGCGGCGGCCGTAGCGGTCGCGATAGACGCAGTAGCCGCGGCGTTCGACCGACTGGCCGATGAGGGCGCCGGTCAAACCGCCGGCAACGGCGCCGACGGCTGCACCACCCCAGCTGTTGGTGACGACACCACCGATGACCGCGCCCGTGCCGGCGCCGATCGCAGTGCCCTGCTCGGTCGCTGTGCAGGATGCCAGAGCGCCGACGAGCGCACCAATAAGAACAATCTTCTTCATCATGTCGTAACTCCCCAGGTTTGTTTGGCCTTTAGATGCGGCCCATGAGTACAAGGATAATGATAATCACGAGAACTAGCCCCAAACCGCCAGAAGGTCCATAGCCCCAGCCACGGCTATAACCCCAATTCGGTAAGGCTCCGATCAAGAGCAGAATGAGGATCACAAGAAGTATCGTGCCAAGCATGGTGTGTTTCCTTCATTTCATCCGCAATTTGAATGGACGAGAAACACACATTGGCGATTTTTGTTCCCGGTTGAGCCAGGAAATGTGACGCGCCTTGACCTGCGCCGCATCGAAATTTGCTTGTATGGTTAAAAAATTGTTTGAATACAATATGTTGCGGTGAACAAAGCGGGAAGGTCCCGATGTCGCCGATTCGTCAGCGATTCGTTCCGTTTTTGATCGGGACGCCCTCGTCGACCATTCGATCTTAACGGAATCTGAATCCGCCTTCCTGGAGATTAATGCCGATGGATAAGGCGGACCGGGGAAAGCCATCGGCGATCCGCATCTAGCGCACGGACTGAATTTCGCCACCAGATGTGGCCGTGAACGAAAGGCGAAAACGGCAGGGTCAGCGATTCGTCGCCGATTCGTTCCGGCTTTGGTCGGGAGGTTAATTTCGGGCACAATTTTCGATTGTCCGCCGGCGGACGGAATCATTGTTCGCGACGACGAAAATGCGAAGAGGAGGGAGTCCGGCGATTCAGCATCTAGTGGGAAAAAGTGATTCAAAATCAATACTTAGCCGTGAACAAAAGCTGAATCAGCAGGAGTCAGCGATTCGTCGCTGATTCGTTCTCACGCTGTTCCGAATCGCAGATCCGGGCGCTCGGCGTGACTCGCAAAGGTCGTATTCCCCGATGCATTTTGAAATCTGCCCTTGCGTTTGTGGCGGCGGCTGTCCATGTGTTCTCTGGCTTCCCTCGCGGAAGCACTCTATTCCTGGGGGCTGCCTGCCTCATTTGCATGGACCATGACTCTGACTTCGCAGCCGATGATTTTGAGCGGACGCGGTGTAACCGCGGTGCTTGGGCCGACCAATACCGGTAAGACCCATTATGCCATCGAGCGCATGGTTGCGCACGGGACCGGCGTGATCGGCCTGCCGCTGAGGCTGCTGGCGCGCGAGGTCTATACGCGAGTGGTGGAGAAGGTCGGCGCGCAGAATGTCGCGCTGGTCACCGGTGAGGAAAAGATTTCGCCGCCCAATGCGCGTTTTTCGGTCTGCACCGTCGAGGCGATGCCGCGCGAAACCAAGGCCGCCTTCGTCGCGATCGACGAGGTGCAGCTCGCCGGCGATCTCGAGCGCGGCCATATCTTCACCGACCGCATCCTGCATCTTCGCGGCCGCGAGGAAACGCTGCTGCTTGGTGCTGCGACGATGCAGCCGATCCTGCAGCAGCTCCTGCCCGGCATCACGATCGTCGAGCGGCCGCGGCTTTCGCATCTCTTTTATGCCGGGCAGAAGAAGATCACCCGGCTGCCGCAGCGCTCGGCCATCGTCGCCTTCTCGGCCGACGAGGTCTATGCCATCGCCGAGCTCATCCGCCGGCAGCGCGGCGGCGCGGCCGTCGTGCTCGGCGCGCTCAGCCCGCGCACCCGCAACGCGCAGGTGGCGCTTTATCAGGCCGGCGATGTCGAATATCTGGTGGCGACCGATGCGATCGGCATGGGCCTCAACCTCGATGTCGATCACGTCGCCTTCGCCCAGGACCGGAAATTCGACGGCTACCAGTTCCGCAATCTCAATCCGGGCGAACTCGGCCAGATCGCCGGGCGTGCCGGGCGGCACGTGCGCGACGGTACTTTCGGCGTCACCGGGCAGGTTTCGCCCTTCGACGAGGAACTGGTGCAGCGCATCGAGGGGCACGAATTCGACAACGTCAAGGTTTTGCAGTGGCGTACGACCGAGATGGACTTCTCCTCGATTCAATCCTTGCGGACAAGCCTTGAGGCGGGGCCGCGCGTGCCAGGGCTGACGCGGGCGCTGCCTGCGGTCGACCAGCAGGCGCTCGAACAGCTTTCGCGTTATCCCGAGGTCATCGACCTTGCCGACAGGCCGGCCCGCGTCGAAAAACTCTGGGAGGCTTGCGCGCTTCCCGACTATCGGCGTATCACCCCGGCACAACATGCCGATCTTATCTCGACCCTCTTTTCCGATCTCGTCCGCTATGGCACGGTGAATGAGCAATTTCTTGCGGAGCAGGTTCATCGCTCCGATCGGACAGATGGGGAAATTGACACGCTTTCGGCGCGAATCGCGCAGATAAGAACCTGGACTTATGTTTCGAATCGGCCTGGTTGGCTTGCCGATCCGACACACTGGCAGGAAAAGACGCGGGAAATCGAAGATCGATTGTCCGACGCGTTACATGAAAGGTTGACGAAACGCTTTGTTGATCGCAGGACATCTGTGCTCATGAAGCGCCTGAGAGAGAATGCGATGCTGGAAGCTGAAATCAGTGTGAATGGCGATGTCTTCGTTGAAGGACATCATGTAGGGCAATTGAGCGGATTCCGTTTCACGCCGGTGGCGGGAACGGACGGACCGGATGCCAAGGCGGTTCAGGCTGCGTCGCAGAAAGCGCTTGCGCTCGAATTCGAGGCCCGCGCGGCGCGAATCCATGCGGCCGGCAACAGCGACCTGGCGATCGGCTCGGATGGGTTGATCCGTTGGATCGGCGACCCGGTGGCGCGGCTTTCGGGTAGCGATCACGTCATGCGTCCACGCGTGATTCTGCTGGCCGACGAACAGTTGACGGGCAATGCCCGCGATCATGTCTCCGCCCGTGTCGAACGCTTCGTCAATCATCATATCAGCACGGTGCTGAAGCCGCTCGACGATCTGTCGCGCGCCGAGGACCTGCAGGGCCTGGCCAAGGGGCTGGCCTTCCAGCTCGTCGAGAATCTCGGCGTGCTGTTCCGCCGCGACGTGACCGAGGAAGTCAAGTCCCTCGACCAGGAGGCGCGCGCCTCGATGCGCCGCTACGGCGTGCGTTTCGGCGCTTATCATATTTTCGTCCCGGCGCTTCTGAAGCCGGCGCCGGCCGAGCTCATCACGCTGCTCTGGGCGCTGAAGAACGACGGTCTGGACAAGCCGGGCTACGGCGATCTCATTCCGGTGCTTGCGGCCGGGCGGACCTCCGTCGTCACCGATCCGAGCTTCGAGCGGATGTTCTACAAGCTCGCCGGCTTCCGCTTCCTCGGCAAGCGCGCCGTGCGCATCGACATCCTCGAACGGCTTGCCGATATCATCCGGCCGCTGCTGCAGTGGAAGCCAGGTCAGGCAAATCGCCCGGAGGGCGCCTACGACGGCCGCCGCTTCACGACGACGACGGCGATGCTGTCGATCCTCGGTGCGACGCTTGAGGACATGGAAGAAATCCTCAAGGGTCTCGGCTATCGCGCCGATGCCGTGAAGGCGGAAGAGGCATCGGCACATCTTGCGACGCAGGATGCGGCCTCAGTGCCGGCCGCCACCGCGGAAACGCCTGCCGACGAGACAGCCGAAAAGGCCGATCACGACGATGCCGACGGCGAGACTGCTGCCGAGCCATCCGCAACCGAGGCGGCTTCGGCTGATGTCGACACGCCCGTGGTGGACGCGGCCGAAACCACCGCTGCTGACGATGCGATCGAGACATCCGCTCCCGCGGAAACGGCATCCGCCCCTGAGGAAGCGGCATCCGCTTCCGGGGAAGCCGGCGAGCCGGTGGAACCGAAGCCGGTTCTTCTGTGGCGTCTCGGCGGCCGCAACGACAATCAGCGCCAGGCGCGCGGCGGGCATGGCGAACGCCGTGGCGGCCAGGGCCAGGAGCGCGGTCAGAACCAGGAACGCGGCGACCGCAATCGCCGGCCGGGCGGCGGTGAAGGCGGCGAGGGCAATCGCGGCGGCGAAGGCCGCGACAATAATCGTCACAACCGCGGCAAGGACGGCGGCGGCCGCGATGGCGGCCGGCCGCAGCAGGCAAGAGGCGACCGCAACAACCAGCCACGGGGCGACCAGCCGCGCGGCGACCGGCAGGACCGCAAGGATCGCGGCGAGCGCAATGACCGCAACGATCGCAACAACAACCGCGGCGGTTCGCAGCCGCTGCGCTTCGAGGCCAAGCCGCCGCGCAAGGAGAAACCGATCGATCCGGATTCACCTTTCGCCAAGCTCGCGGCTCTCAAGGAGCAGATGAAGAAGTAATCATGAGCGCGGAGACACAGCCGACAAGCGGTTCGCGCCAGCGCATCGACAAATGGCTGTTCTTCGCGCGCATGGTGAAGTCGCGCTCACTGGCGCAGAGCCATATCCAATCGGGGCATCTGCGCATCAACGGCGAGCGCTGCAATCATCCGAGCCAGATGGTCAAGCCGGGCGACCGGATCGAGCTGACGCTGGAGCGGCGCGATGTGGTTCTCGTCATGCGCCTTGCCGGCGAGCGGCGCGGCCCCTACGAGGAAGCCCGCCTGCTCTACGACGACCTGTCGCCGCCGCCCGATGAGGCAAAACGCCTCACCCCCTATGAGCAGGCGATCCGGGCGACCGGCACGGGGCGTCCGACCAAAAAGGAACGACGCGCAATCGACAGGCTGATGTCGGAGGAGGATTAGAAAACTCTGCCCGCGGTGGCGGCGTTTGCAGATCGTTTATCCTTGAAATCCGGCGTTAAAGCCGATAGTGGACTGACAACCTGCCGGAAGCGTGCTTGCCTCCCAAGCCAGCCCACGTTTTTCCTCCGGCACGGGGATAGGCGCGACGTTCCAGGTTGCCCGGCCCCCATCTGCATGGAATCCTGGAGTTCTTCATGACCTATGTCGTGACCGACAATTGCATCAAGTGCAAATACACCGATTGCGTGGAAGTGTGCCCCGTCGACTGCTTCTATGAGGGCGAGAATTTCCTCGTCATTCATCCCGACGAATGCATCGATTGCGGCGTCTGCGAACCCGAATGTCCCGCCGAGGCGATCAAGCCCGATACCGAGCCGGGCCTCGACAAATGGCTGAAGATCAACACCGAATATGCCTCCATCTGGCCGAATATCACGGTCAAGAAGGATCCGTTGCCGGAGGCCAAGGAGATGGATGGCGAGACCGGAAAGTTCGAGAAATATTTCTCCGAGAAACCCGGTTCCGGCGATTGAGACGGCGCCTGAATTCGGTTGCCGGATTTGGGCGGCTGCGGGGCAAAACGGTTTAAAAGCTGCATGAGGAATATGGGTGACATGTGTTGCCCGCATGACTCAAGTGAAGCAAATTATTGATTTCCTCATATTTTTATGATAGGTTTTGCATACTGTTCCATTTGTGGCATGACGCATGCCCAAAACCATCACGAAAGCAAAACAAATCCGTACGCGGTTTCCGTGACATATCAACGCTTTGAGCGCCGGGTCCCAAGATCGTGCGCAAGAAGTTCTTTGCTTTTGCCCGATGGGACCAGAGTGAAGTCACCCGACGGATACTACCGTCTCACCCGGGCCTGACTGACCCGGCTCCGGCCGCCGCCGGAAGCGTAACAGGGAGTTTTTGAATAGAATGACGACTCAGCAGAAAAAGCCTTCCACAGCTCGCCATGGCTTCAAGACCGGTGAATCGATCGTCTACCCCGCTCACGGCGTCGGTACCATCACCGCTATCGAAGAGCAAGAAGTTGCCGGCATGAAGCTCGAACTTTTCGTTATCGATTTCGAAAAGGACAAGATGCGCCTGAAGGTTCCGGTCGCCAAAGCGATGAGCATCGGCATGCGCAAGCTTTCGGAAACGGATTTCGTCGAGCGTGCATTGAAGGTCGTGCAGGGCAAGGCGCGCGTCAAGCGCACCATGTGGTCCCGCCGCGCCCAGGAATATGATGCCAAGATCAATTCCGGCGATCTGATTTCCATCGCTGAAGTCGTGCGCGATCTCTATCGTGCCGAGAACCAGCCCGAACAGTCCTATTCCGAGCGCCAGCTTTATGAGGCTGCACTCGACCGCATGGCGCGCGAAATCGCCGCCGTCAACAAGATGTCGGAAACCGAAGCCGTCCGCCTCGTCGAGACCAATCTCAACAAGGGTCCGAAGCGCGGCAAGGCGATCGAAGAAGACGATTCGCAGGACGAAGCCGCCTAAGACGCTTCAGTTTTCCCCATCAAAAAACCCGGCGCAAGCCGGGTTTTTTATTGGAACTTTTTCCCGACTGCCGCGTTTAACACACGTAATTGCGGACTGCTCGTGGGGCAAGGCCTCGACGGGCGAACTGCTATTCCGTCAATGTTCGATGAGGAGCGGATCATGCCTTTTCAATATTGCCCATCCGGCAAGGTGAAGAAACAGGTCCAGCCCGGCCGTCTTACCGGCACATGATGAAGAACTAGGGCCTCCCCCTGAAAAGTCCAGGGGCGAGGTCTTTATGCATTCGGAACCCCATTCAGTCCGGACAGCGATGTGCCGGAAGGTGCGTTTTATTGTTCATTTAGGGCGAGAGGCCTGTTTCAGGAGATCGAAATGAAGAACATGTCTGCAGACCGGCGCATGATCAAGATCGCGATGGCCGCCCCCTATCTCGCCCGTCAGGAAGAACACGATCTCGCCATCCGCTGGAAAGATCACGACGACCGCGGCGCGCGCAATCAGATTGCCATGGCCCACATGCGGCTCGTCATATCCATGGCGGGCAAGTTCCGCAATTTCGGCCTGCCAATGAGCGATCTCGTGCAGGAGGGTTATGTCGGCCTTCTGGAGGCTGCCGCCCGCTTCGAACCGGAACGCGACGTGCGCTTTTCCACCTATGCGAGCTGGTGGATCAGGGCGTCGATCCAGGATTATATCCTGCGCAACTGGTCGATCGTGCGCGGCGGCACGAGTTCGGCGCAGAAGGCACTGTTCTTCAATCTGCGCCGCCTGCGCGCCAAGCTCGCCAAGGGCGACACGCAGCTGACGCTGCAGTCCATTCACCAGGAGATTGCCGCGGCGCTCGGCGTCAGCCTCGCCGATGTGCAGACCATGGATGCCAGGCTTTCCGGCAACGACGCCTCGCTGCAGGCGCCTTCGGTCTCCGGCGATGCCGAGAGCGCCGAGAAGATGGACTTTCTCGTCAGCGATGATCCTCTGCCGGACGAGCAGGTTTCCAACATGATCGACGGCGAGCGCCGCCGCATCTGGCTCGCCTCGGCCCTGAAACATCTCAACGAACGCGAGATGAAGATCATCAGCGCCCGGCGTCTGGCCGAAGACGGCGCCACGCTCGAAGAACTCGGCGCCGATCTGGGTATTTCCAAGGAACGTGTGCGACAGATCGAAAGCCGGGCGATGGAGAAGCTCCGCAGCGCACTGGTCAGCGCTGATCCGCACATGGCGGCCTACGCTTAGACAAGCGCTACAGCGCCCGTAACGCCTCGAAAGACGCAGGGCGCGGTAAACCTCATTCTCCTCCAGCAGCACTGACTGGCCCGGCGCAAGCCGGGCTATTTTTTATTCGGCGATGATCTTGACGCGATCGCCTGGCGAAACGGCTGCACCGGTGGGCAGGGCATTGATGAGTTTGAAGAGATCGAGCTTGCGGTCGGTGCCCATCATGCGGGCAGCGAGCGTCGAGATGTTTTCACCCGGCCGGACGGTGACAACGCGGATGCGCAGCGGCTTCAGCGAGGCTGCCTCTGCCGGCGTCATGCGCCGGAAACTCGCGCGCAGGACATTGGCCGTCGGCTCAAGGGCGTCGCTGCCCTTCGGCACGGCGGTCAGGAAACGGAAGATCTGCGAATTGTTGCGGATGACGGTGACATCGAAATCCCAGCGGTCGGCGCTTGCGCGCGCGGTGGCTGCTTCCATGCCGTTGATGGTGACCGGCTGGATGGTCGACGGGTCGAGACCGGTCACCCAGCCGCTGGAGATATAGTTGGTGAGGCTCTGGTTCTGATTGTCGGCGACGCCGTCGAAGCGGACGGCGATGTCGTTCGGGCCGGTGGCCATCACCGCTTCGACCTTGTTGTCGATGTGGAAATCAGGCGGCACGTCGAAACGGATGCCGAGGCCGCCATGCAGGAAGGTCTGGCCGCGCACATAGCCTTCCTCGGGGCTGTCGCCGTAGAGCAGGCCGTCTATGCCGTCGAGATAATAGTCGCGACCCTTGTCGCCGACCGAACCTTCCTGGCCGAAGGCGCGCGCATGGGTGCGGGCAAGCTCGATGCGCTGCGCCGAATTCGGATGGCTGGACAGGAAGTCCAGGCTCTGGTCGGCTTCCGGATCGACCGACATGAAGCGGCTGTACGCGGCCATGGAATCGAGGAAGCGGGCGGCGGCATAGGGGTCGTAGCCGGCTTCGCCGAGCATGCGCACGCCGATGACGTCGGCCTGCAGCTCCTGCTGGCGGGAGAAAGCGGCGAGCCGCAGCTTGCCGCGGGCCAGCGCCTGCTTGCCGGCGATATCGCTGGAGAGGACCTCGGCGACGACGCGGCTGGCGATGACCTCAGCCTCTTCGCGCTTCTGCCGCTCGATGCCGTGGTTCGCCGTCACGTGGCCCATCTCGTGCGACAGCACGGCGGCGACCTCGGAGGCGTCGTTGGCCAGGGCGAGCAGGCCGCGGGTGACGTAGAGATAACCGCCCGGCAGCGCGAAGGCGTTGATCGCCGGCGAATTCAGGATGGTGATGCGGTAGGACTGGCTCGGATTTTCCGACACCGCCGTCAGCGCGCCGGCGATGCGGGCGACGAGGCGTTCGGTCTTGGCGTCCTTGTATTCGCCGCCGTAGCTTGCCACGATGCGCGGATGTTCGCGGGCGCCCATCGCCGCGCGCGGGTCGTTCTTCTGCACCTCGTCGACGATCTGCGGATTGGAAGAAGGCGAGACGCTCGGTTGATAGGATTGCTCGATCAGCGTTTGACAGCCATTCAGCACCATTGCGACGGCCGAAAGCAGCATCAGGCGACGCGCGATGCGCCGCGGCGCGGAGACGGCATCACTGGAAAGCGCGGGCGATTTCCACGTCGTCAAGCTGTCCAGTCTGGTTCTCCGTATCATGTCGCTATTTTGCCGGTTGCCGCAGATTGGCACCGACCGTGGCAAGGGGATTTCAACGGGTGCGCACCCCTGATCTCGCACTGCACAATCGGCCGATACAAGTCCTTGCTGTAGCTGATTTACGCATCGGTTGCATAGCGAGACTCTGCTTAAATGTGGCGGCGTTGCATTTTGGCAAGCCTCGGGCGTCGAGGCCTTCCTTCGCTCGGATGAAATTATGGCGAAAGTTCCGTCACAAAGCCGAGATTCGTCGGCGGCGCAGAAAAAGAACGGGGTGATTGAAGCAACCCAGCCGACAGCGGCGGCAATGCGAGAAAATTGCAATCCTTGATAGCTGCTCTGTGGAAGCAACTCCTTGGGATGAGGTATCCGCGGGTTCGATTCGGTTATTCCGCGGCTTCCGCCGTCGTCGGTTGCGGCATCTTCACCTCACCGGCGCGAGGCAGCTGCACAGGTTTCAGCATGATGGCGGCGGTAAGGCCGATCAGCGCAATGGCGCAGGCGGTCATGAAGAGCGGCGAGAAGGCGGCGGCATAGATATCGGCGACGGCCTGGCGGCTCGCTTCGGGAAGGGAAGCCATCATCTTCGGCGTCAGCTGCTCGATATCGGCGACACCGGGGATCGAGACGCCGACCTTGCCGAGCCCGGAAGCGACGATGGCGCCATAGATGGAGATGGCGATCGACGCGCCTCCCATGCGCGACAGCGTCACCGAGCCGGTGGCGGCGCCGACGTCGCGGGCAGGCGCTGCATTCTGCACGCCGATGACCGGAACTTGCTGGGCAAGGCCGATGCCGATGCCATGCAGCATCATGATCGCGCCGATGAAAACGATCGGCGTTCCCGCATGGATCTGCGACATCAGTGCGAAGGCGATGGCGCTGCAGGTCAGGCTTGCAATGGCGAAGGGCTTGTAGCGCCCCGTCTTCGAGATGATCCGGCCCGCCGACAGCGATCCGCAGACGAGGCCGCCAGTAAGAAGGATGAAGAGAAGGCCGGCGGCAGAGGGCGAAAGGCCGGTGGTGGTTTGCAGAAAGAGCGCGAGATAGTTGACCATTCCGATGGCGATAGCGCCGCCCATGATCGAGATCAACAAGAGCAGGCTGAAGGTCGAATTGCGAAAGAGTTCCAGCGGCACGATCGGCTCCGGCGCGCGGCGCTCGACGAATACCCAGGTGACGGCGCAGACGAGGCCGAAGGCGACGATGGCGATACTCTGCGGCGAGACCAATGCGCCGAACAATTCGCTGCTGTCGGTGGCGAGCACGATGCTGGTCGTCGTCAGGGCGAGCAGCAGCGCACCGGCATAATCGATCCTGGGGCGGCGATGCGGCTTGCGATAGGGCAGCATGAAGGCGAGACCGGTAAGGACGAGGACGCCGATCGGCACGTTGACGAGGAAGATCGAGCGCCAGCCGAAAAGATCGCTCATCGTGCCGCCGAGCACCGGACCGATCGCGCCCGACGCCATCAGCACCAGACTGGAATAACTCTGGTAACGCGCCCGCTCGCGCGGCTCGAACAGATCGGCGTTGACGGCGAAGATCGACACCATGATGCCGCCGCCGCCAAGACCCTGCAGCACGCGGGCGGCGATCAGCGTGTTCATCGAGACCGCGAGGCCGCAGACCGCCGAGCCGACGGTGAAGATCATGATCGCCGTCATCATCACATATTTGCGGCCGAAGAGATCGCCGAGTTTGCCATAAAGCGGCATGACGGCGCTCAGCGACAGGAGATAGGCCGAGCCGATCCAGCCGAAACGCTCGAGATGGCCGAATTCGCCGACGATCGTCGGTAGCGCCGTGGAAACGATCTGATTATCCAGCGTCGCCATGAACATGGCCGTCATCAGGAAGAAAAAGAGGATAAGCCGGCGATGGGGATCCGTCACGAGCGGCGCAGGCGCGAGTTGCATGTCCATGGGAGCATCATTCCGATCTGATGGATAATTTATGTGCTATCAGCATATAGTTGTCAATGGCACATTAATGACATCGGCATATTCAATTTCTGCTTCCGCTCTGTTATGCTGTCGTCATGAATGAAGCCCTGACCAGGATCCTGTCCAACAGCCCGGCCGAGCCGGACGACGAAAACGTGTCTCTCATCGGCCGGAGCATGGCGCGTATGCGGCTGATGACCGGGCGGCGGCTGATCGGCCGGCTGGCCATCCAGAGCGCCGCACCGGGTCTCGAGCTTTCGCATCTCGATGTGCTCGATGCCGTGCGCAGGGCGCAGCCTGCCGGCGAGGTGACGGTCGGCCTGATCGCGGAGATGCTGCGCATCGATCCGTCGCGGGCAAGCCGGGTGGTGGCCGAGATGGTGACCCGCAACGTGCTGCGCCGCGAGGCCTCGCAGGCCGATGCGCGGCGGATCGTCGTCGTCATGACGGCGACGGGCGAGGCGTTGCTTGCAGAAATCCGCGCACAGAAAATTGCGATCATCTCCGAGATCGTTTCCGATTGGCCCGAAGAGGATGTCGATCGCTTCGCGACCCTGTTCGATCGTTTCATCGGCGGTTACGAGGCGATCTTCCTGTCGCGCGACAAGGATACGCCGGGCTGAGGTGAACGCGGCGGATCGGTCGTCGCCCCTTCCCCTCCACCCCCCGTTTGCGCTAAGGGCAATGCCCATGAGCCAATCCACCTTCACCATTCTGCTCGGCGGCGAACTCAGCCTGACGGAACGCCTGCACCGTGCTGTCGGCGGCAGCCGCTTCATCGCGGCCGATGGCGGCATGCGGCATGCGGCGGCACTCGGTGTCACGCCGGAGCTCTGGGTCGGCGATTTCGATTCGACGCCTGATGATCTCGAGGGTGCCTTTCCCGATGTACCGAAACAGCCCTATCCCAAGGCAAAGGCGGCGACGGACGGCGAAATCGCCGTGTCGGAAGCAATCGCGCGGGGTGCGCGGCGGCTGATCCTGGCCGGAGCACTTGGCGGCGAACGCTCGGACCACGCGCTTCAGCATCTGCTGTCGGCGGTCAGCCTGGCGGAAGAGGGTTTCGATGTGCTGCTGACCTCGGGCAAGGAGGAGGCTGTGCCGCTGCTCGCCGGTGCAATCGAACTGGACCTACCCAAGGACAGCCTGGTTTCCGTGCTCGGGTTCAGCGAGCTGACCGGGCTTTGCATCGACAATTCGCGTTATCCGCTGGCGGATTTCCATCTGCCTTTCGGCTCGTCGCGCACCATTTCCAATGTCGCGGAAGGCAAGATTCGCTTTTCGCTCCGCAGCGGCCGGGCGATCGTGCTCGCCAGGCCCTATGATTTTTCCGGAGTCTGATTTTTGGCCCCTCCCATTCTGAAACTCGACGATATCTTCCTGAGCTTCGGCGGCGCACCGCTGCTGGCGGGTGCCAGCCTGCAGATCGAGCCGGGTGACAAAATCTGTCTCGTCGGCCGCAATGGCTCGGGAAAATCGACGCTTCTGAAGATCGCCGCCGGCCTGGTCGAGGCGCAGTCCGGAGAGGTCTTCCGCCATCCGTCCTCGACGGTGCGTTATCTCGAACAGGCGCCGGATTTTGCCGGCTTCAACACCGTTCAGGCCTATGCCGAGGCCGGCCTCGGGCCGGGCGACGACCCCTATCGCGTCACCTATCTGCTCTCCCATCTCGGGCTGACCGGCGAGGAAGATCCGAGAACCCTTTCCGGCGGCGAATCGCGCCGCGCCGCGCTCGCCCGCGTGCTGGCGCCCGAGCCCGATATTCTCCTGCTCGACGAGCCGACCAACCATCTCGACCTTCCCACCATCGAATGGCTGGAAGGCGAGCTGCAGAAGACGCGCAGCGCTTTGGTGCTGATCTCGCACGACCGGCGTTTCCTCGAAAAAGTCTCGACGGCAACCGTTTGGCTCGACCGCGGCACCTCGCGCCGGCTCGACAGGGGATTTTCGCATTTCGAGGCTTGGCGCGATCAAGTGCTGGAGGCCGAGGAGCTCGAGCAGCACAAGCTCGGCAAGGCGATCGAGCGCGAGGAGCACTGGCTGCGTTATGGCGTCACGGCGCGGCGCAAGCGCAACATGCGCCGCCTCGGCGAGTTGCAGACGATGCGCTCGCAATATCGCGGCCACAAGGGGCCGCAGGGCACGGTGCAGGCGACGGCTTCGGACGCGCAGGAATCCGGCAAGCTGGTGATCGAGGCCGACAAGATCACCAAGAGCTTCGGCGACCGGCCGATCGTCACGCCCTTTTCGATCCGGGTGCATCGCGGCGATTGCATCGGTCTGGTCGGCCCGAACGGCGCCGGCAAGACGACGCTGTTGAAGATGCTGACCGGGCAGCTTTCGCCGGATGGCGGCACGATAAAGCTCGGCACCAATCTGGAGATCGCGACCCTCGACCAGAAGCGCGAGGACCTCGATCCCGAGGACACGCTTGCCAATTATCTGACGGACGGGCGCGGCGAAAACCTGCTTGTCAACGGCGAACAGCGCCATGTCACCGGCTATATGAAGGAGTTCCTGTTCCAGCCGGAACAGGCGCGAACGCCAATCAGAAGCCTCTCCGGCGGCGAGCGCGCCCGGCTGATGCTGGCGCGTATTCTGTCGCGCCCTGCGAACCTGTTGATCCTCGACGAACCCACAAACGATCTCGACATCGAAACGCTCGACCTGCTGCAGGAGATCGTCGCCGGTTTTCCCGGCACCGTCATTCTCGTCAGCCATGACCGCGATTTCCTCGACCGCACCGTGACCTCGACGATCGCACCCGCCGTGCCGGACGCACCTGACGGCCGCTGGATCGAATATGCCGGCGGCTACTCCGACATGCTTGCCCAGCGCAAGGGCGCGCTGGAGGAGCGCAAGCGAGCCGAGAAGGCGGCGGAGAAGCCGAAGACGCAAGGTGCAGCGCCTTCCGGAGGAGGCTCGAAGAGCAAGCTCTCCTTCAAGCAGAAATTCGCGCTGGACAATTTGCCGAAGGAGATGGCGAAAGCCGAAGCCGAGATCGCCAAACGTGAACAGGTGATGGGCGACCCCAATCTCTTTACCCGTGATGCCGCGGCCTTCAACCGGCTTGCCGGCGAGATGGAGAAGCTGCGCGCCAGCCTTACCAAGATGGAAGAGGAGTGGCTGGAACTCGAAATGCTGCGGGAAGAGCTGGAAGGCTGAGCTTTTCCTCGCGGCTCACTTTTCATTGATTCGTCAGCCCGTCGCCAGGCGGCATAAGGTGCCGTCCGGCAGCCGGGGATATTGCCGATCGCAATGGCGACAAGGAAAAGTCAGATGTCTCGCACGCCTCGTTCCCGTTTTTTCACAGCACTTGCCGCCGGTGGCTTTGCCGCGCTCATCTTATCGCAGGCCGTACAGGCGCAGGACGGCCAACGCATTCGCGTCCGCGGCGCGATCGAAAGTCTGAACGGCGACACGCTCGTCGTCAAGACGCGCGAAGGCAGCGATGCGACGATCACGCTGAAAGCCGGCTGGAAGGTCGGCGGCATCAAAAAAGCCTCGGTCGAGGATATCAAGCCCGGCGATTTCGTCGGGGTTGCCTCGCTGCCGAAAGGCAGTGGCCCGGATGGGGCGATCGAGGTGCTGATCTTTCCGGCGTCGATGAAGGGCACCGGCGAGGGCAACGGTCCCTGGGATGCGCAGCCGAACAGCCAGATGACCAACGCGACGGTCAGCAATGCCGTCAAATCCGTCGACGGCCATACGATCACACTGACCTATCAGGGCAAGGAAAAGACCATCACCATATCAGACGGCACGCCGATCGTGACCTTGGCGCCGGCGGCCAAGGACGATCTGAAGGCCGGCGCCGGTGTCATCGTCACCGGCGAGAAAGCGGAGGATGGCAGCATTTCGGCCAGCCAGGTCGCCGTCGGCCTCAATGGTATCACGCCGCCGATGTGACCATTCGTGAAATCAAAGGGATGTAGCGTCTGTCGGCGCGGCGCTCTATAGCGCCGGCGCGGGCATGGCGGCGGCACCCGTACCGGCGCTGGTGCCGGTCTGGGCGACCTGCTGTTGCGGTGGTTCCTCGGATTTTGACGGCAGCGCCTGCAGATGCAGCACGCGCGGCTTCAAGACCTCGAGATAGGCCTCGGAGCGGCCGATATAGATCATGCCGCTTTCGGGCATGGAGGTGAGCAGCCCGGCCATGGTTTCCTGCCATTCCGGCTCCATGCCCTCAAGCACTTCGTCGAAAATGATCCAGCGCGGGCGCACGAGAAGCAGGCGGGCGAAGCCGATTGCCTTCTGTTCGTCGCTGTCGAGCAGTTTGTCCCAGCGGGCGCGGGTATCGAGCCTTGAGATCAGCGAATGCAGGCCGGCCTTCTCGAGGGCTGCCTCGACGGCTGATTTCTCGTAGGCATCGGGGCTTTCGGGGAAGGCCAGCGCCTCACGCAGCGTGCCGCCGGGAATATAGGCGATCTGTGGGACGAACAGCATATCGTCGACCGGCGGCAGGCCCATTGTGCCGCTGCCGCACGGCCAGAGGCCGGCCATCGCCTGGAAGAGCAGCTTGCGGTTGACGCTGTGATCGCCGTTGATCATGATCTTTTCGCCTGATTTGATCACCACATCGGTTTCGCGCAGGCGGAAGCCGCCGCATTCCTCGATGTCTTCGCCGATCTTGGCGACGATCACCACGTCTTTCAGCGTCAGCGTGTCGGCCGCGGTATTTTCATAGGTGATGCCGTCCTTCAGCTCGAAGTCCTCGTCGGTCTCGAGCAGCGCCTGGCGGAAATCGGTGACGCGCATCAGCGTGGCGCGCCATTCGGCGATCGGGCCGAAATTGGCGACATACCAGCGCAGCGCCGTATTGACCTGGTTGAAGGCGCCGACCGACATCATCAGCTGACCAAGCGTGAGGCCGCCGGAGAAATAGGCGGGCGCGGCGACGATGATCGGAATGACGATCACCAGCCAGCCGTAGCCGGCCGACACCCAGGTGAGGTTGGTATTGGCCATGGCGAGCCGCTTGACGACCCTCAGCACTGAACTGATGTCGGTGTTGATGCGTCGGCGCTCATTCTCCTCGCCGCGGGCGACGGTGATCGCCGGCATGTTCTCGTTGGCATGCATCAGGGTGAAGCGAAGCTCGGCCTCCTTCGAGAAGCGGTCGGCATTGAGCTTCACCAGCTTGCGGCCGACGACCTGGCTCAGCACCGAGGCGGAGGCGGCGTAGAAAATCGCCGCCCAGACCATGTAGCCGGGAATGGAGAAGCTGTGGCCGCTGATGTGGAAGATGAAGCCGCTGGAAAGCTCCCATAGCACGCCGATGAAACTGACGAGAAGAATGGTCGCCTGCAGCAGGCCGAGAACGAGCCCCGTCGTGCTTTCGGCGAGGTTGCGGGAATCCTCATGCAGGCGCTGGTCCGGATTGACGCCGATCAAGCCGCTGGAGGCGAGCCGCAGGGCCCGCTTGCGCTTCAGCCACTGATCGACGAGATCGCGTGACAGGCCTTCGCGCATATAGAGCGCCGTCATCTGGTTCAGCCAGGCCTGCAGCACGTTGAGCAGCAGCAGCGTACCGGCGATCATCGCGAAGATTTCGAGCTGATGGAAGAATTCGCCGAGGTCGCGGCGCTCCAGCGAATCGTAGAAGGGGGCGTTCCACTCGTTGAGGATGACCTGGCCATAGGCCGTCGCCAGGATGACGAGGATCAGCACGGTCGCCAGGAACAGCACCTTGCCACGCACTTCAGAATTCCAGAATGCGGAGAACATCACTCCGAGGCGGTAAGTCAGGCTGAGATCATACCCTACCCTATCCTGCCTTCGGATGCCCGGCCTCCCCTCGGTCTTATCTGCCATTACGCTTTTCCAACATCGCCCATTCTTACCATTATTAACATGGTGGCGTTACCGGTCTATCAACAGATTCTATCAGTCATTAAACTGTGATGATGCTTGCGTGGGTCGCTCCCGCATGCATTCGGCAGTTGATTCGCGGCTCGACTGGGTCTAATTAAGCATTCCGTGGTGATTTGGCCGGCCGGCTTGCAGCCACGTTAAAAAACTTGCTAAAGGGCCGCGTGCGGACCGGTAGCGATTTTTTTCGCCGCCGGTTTTTTGCTTTTTGATCGAGTGACCGCAATGCCCATCAAGATCCCCGATACGCTGCCCGCCTTTGAAACTCTCGTGCAAGAGGGTGTGCGGGTGATGACCGAGACGCTGGCGATCCGTCAGGATATAAGACCGCTGCAGATCGGGCTGCTCAACTTGATGCCGAACAAGATCAAGACCGAATTGCAGATGGCCCGCCTCGTCGGCGCCTCGCCGCTGCAGGTCGAGCTGTCGCTGATCCGCATCGGCGGTCACAAGGCGAAGAACACCTCCGAAGACCACCTGCTTGCCTTTTACCAGACCTGGGAGGAGGTGAAGCACCGCAAATTCGACGGCTTCATCATCACCGGGGCGCCGATCGAGCTTCTGCCCTATGAGGACGTTACCTATTGGGCGGAGATGCAGGAGATTCTCGACTGGACGGAAACGAATGTGCATTCGACGATGAACGTCTGCTGGGGCGCGATGGCGGCGATCTATCATTTCCACGGCGTTCCGAAATACGAGCTGAAGGAGAAGGCCTTCGGCGTCTACCGCCACCGTAATCTGAAGCCCTCGTCGATCTATCTCAACGGTTTTTCCGACAATTTCGAAGTGCCGGTGTCGCGCTGGACGGAGGTGCGCCGCGAGGATATCGAGAAATCCGACAAGCTGGAAATCCTGATGGAATCCAGCGAGATGGGCGTCTGCCTCGTACATGAGAAGCGGGGTCGGCGGCTCTACATGTTCAACCATGTCGAATATGATTCCACCTCGCTCTCGGACGAGTATTTCCGCGACGTCAATGCCGGCGTGCCGATCAAGATGCCGCACAATTATTTCCCGCATAATGATCCGGCGCTTGCGCCGCAGAACCGCTGGCGCAGCCATGCGCATCTTTTGTTCGGCAACTGGATCAACGAGATCTACCAGACGACGCCCTTTGACGTGGAGGAGATCGGCACGGATCTGTGAGCGATATCCCTTTCTGATCGCGGCCGGTTGCGGTTTGGGACAAATGCGGGCAGGTTCCGGTCGGATTGCTAGATATCAAACGGACGGTCGATCATGTCGGATAAGTTGGAGCGGGAAGTTTTCGGGCAGACGAAGGCGGGCGAAACCGTCTATCGCGTCGTCATCAAGGGCGGCGGGCTGACGGCCAAGGTCATCACCTGGGGCGCGGTCATCCAGGATCTGCGCCTTGAGGGACATGAGGCGCCGCTGCAGCTCGGCTTTGAGGATTTCGACAGCTACCCGCTTTATTCGGCCTATTTCGGCGCGACACCCGGCCGCTGCGCCAATCGTGTCGGCGGCGGCAAATTCACGCTCGACGGCAAGGACCACCAGCTCGAGCTGAACGAAAACGGCGTGACGCATCTGCATGGCGGCAGCGACAATATCGCCAAACGCAACTGGACGGTCGTCGAGCATGATGTCGACCGCGTGGTGCTGAAGATCGTCGATCCCGATGGCCGCGCCGGCTATCCCGGCAATTGCACCATTCAGGCAACGTATTGGGTGCATGGCAACGGCGAATTGTCGGTGACCTATGAATCGACCAGCGACCAGCCGACCCTCGCCAATGTCTGCCAGCACGCCTATTTCAACCTCGACGGCCGTGAGGACGCGCTTGGCCACGACATCATGATCGCTGCCGACCATTATCTGCCGACCGACGAGAAACAGGTGCCGACCGGCGAGGTCCGTTCCGTCGCAGACACGGAATTCGATTTCCGCGAGATGGCGCCGATGAAGCGTTTCGTCGGCAGCGAACAGGCGATGTACGACCATAATTTCTGCCTGTCCGGCGAGCGCACCGCCAAGCGCAGCGTCGCGCTCGCTCGTAGCCTCTATTCCGGTGTGTCGCTTGAGGTGCGCAGCACGGAGCCCGGTGTGCAGTTCTATGCCGGCTTCAAGCTCAATACCGGCGCTCCCGGCCTCGGCGGACGGAAATACGGCCCGTTCGCCGGCTTCTGCCTGGAGACGCAGGTCTGGCCTGATGCCATCAATCACCAGGGTTTCCCGAATGCGGTGCTGCGCCCCGGCGAAGTGCTGCGCCAGGAGACGGATTATATCTTCACCAAGAGCTGACCGTCTTTTTTCAGATGCGGCGCTGCGGACGCAGCGCTGTCAAATTTTATCGCTATGAAAACCTCTCCGGTGCCCGGGGAGGTTTTTTCTTGCCTGTGGGGGATTTCAGTCTTGCTGATTGGTTCTAAATAGGTTCTATTGTGCGCCGATGGATAGAACCAGTCTGATAGCGGAGCTGAACAGCCGCGGCCTGCGTGACCAGGCGCTGACCGGGCCGCTCTACAAGCGGCTGGCGCAGACGCTGATCGGCCTTATTCAGGAAGGATTGCTGAAGCCCGGCACGGCGCTGCCGGGGGAGCGCGATCTTGCCGAGGCCTTGAAGCTTGGCCGCGTCACCGTGCGCACCGCCTATCGCGATCTGATGGCGTCGGGCGCACTGGAATCGCGCCACGGGAGCGGTACTTTCGTATCGAGCAGGGTGGAGCGCATGGAGCAGTCGCTCTGGCGGCTTTCCTCCTTCTCCGCCGACATGCGCTCGCGCGGGCGCCAACCGGCTGCAAAGATATTGTCGCGGGCCGTCAATACGCCGTCACCGGAGGAATCTTTCCTGCTCGGTCTCGGCGGCGACGAGCCGGTGCTGCGGCTCGACCGGCTGCGTCTCGCCGACGGCCTGCCGCTGGCGATCGAACGCGCCGTGGTGCCGATCAAGTTCCTGGGCGAGCATGCCGGCGGCGAGGGGTCGCTTTACGATGCGCTGACGGCCAGCGGCCACAGGCCCGTGCGGGCGCTGCAGCGGCTGACCGCGGTCACGCTCGACCCGTCCTCTGCCGCGATCCTGAACGTCAAACCAGGCGCGCCGGCACTGCTGATCGAACGTGTTTCGCGGCTGGAAGACCAGCGCGTCGTTGAATACACCCGCTCGCACTACCGCGGCGATGCCTATGATTTCGTTGCCGAATTGAGAATCGGAGATGACCTATGAGTGAGAACCAGTCGCTGATGCTGCAGGAAGCCGGCCAATCGCCGGAGGTGGTGGCCACGCTGCTCGAAAAGGAGAAGCCGGTTTTTGCCGAGATCGCCCGGCTGTTTTCGTCCGCCCGCCCGAGCGTGGTGACGACGGCGGCGCGCGGCTCTTCGGACCACGCCGCCACCTTCTTCAAATATCTCTTCGAGATCACCTGCGGCGTTCCGGTCGCCTCGGTCGGTCCGTCGATCGCTTCCGTCTACGGTGCCGCGTTGCATCTCAAGGGCGGCGTGCATTTCACCGTTTCCCAGTCGGGCGCCAGCCCCGATATCGTGGCGCTGCAGGAGGCGGCGAAGAAGGGCGGAGCGACGACGATCGCCGTCGTCAACGTCACCGACAGTCCGCTTGCCAAACAGGCCGATATCGTTCTCGGTCTCAATGCCGGCGCGGAAAAGAGCGTGGCGGCGACAAAGTCCTTCATCGCCTCGGTCGCAGCCCTTTCCGGGGTGACGGCCGCGATCGGCGGCGCGTCTGGCCTGCAGGCAGCGCTGGAAAAACTGCCGGAGGCGCTTTCGGCAACCGCCGGAATCGATACGGCGGCAGCCGAAGAGGTGCTGTTCCATGCGACCTCGCTCTATACGGGCGGCCGCGGCCCAGCCTTTGCGATCGCGCTCGAAGCGGCGCTGAAGGCCAAGGAAACTTCCGGTCTGCATGCCGAAGCGTTTTCGCTGGCGGAACTGATGCACGGTCCGATGCGGCTGGTGCAGCCGGGCTTTCCGATCGTTGCTTTTGCGCCCGACGATGCGGCCTTCGCCAATAACGGCCAGGCGCTGGAGCGCCTGCAGAAGCTCGGCGCCACCACCGTCGGGTTCTCCACGCAGCCGCTTTCCGGCGTCAATCTGCGGGTGCCGACAACCGGCAACGGTCTCGTCGATCCGCTGGTGTCGCTGCTCGTCTATTACCGGCTGATCGAGTCGGTGACGCGGCGCAAGGGCTTCGATCCCGACAGGCCGGCAAACCTGCTCAAGGTGACGGAGACGGTCTGATGGCCCGCAAGATCTTCACCGGCGCCCGCATCTTCGACGGTGAGCGCTTCCATGACGGCAAGGCGCTCGTCGTTGCCGACGGCCGGGTCGAAGCGATCGCTGCTGCAAACGATCTGCCGGATGGCGAGACGGTGACGCTTGCGGGTGGCGTGCTGTCGGCCGGCTTCATCGATGCGCAGGTGAATGGCGGCGGCGGGCGCATGCTGAACGACGAACCCTCGGTCGACTCGATGGAGATCATCGCCGGCGGCCACCGGCCCTATGGCACGACATCGCTGCTGCCGACGCTGATCACCGATACATCAGAGGCATCGGCTGCCGCCATCGAGGCCGCGACAGAAGCCGTGAAGGCGAACCGCGGCGTAGCCGGGCTGCATCTCGAAGGCCCGCATCTGGCGCCTGCGCGCAAGGGCGCGCATCTGGCCGAACTGATGCGGCCGGTCGAGGACCGCCACGTCAAGGCCTTCATCCGGGCGCGCGAGGCGATCGGCACGCTGCTCGTCACCATGGCCGCCGAGCAGGTGACGGTTGCCCAGGTGCGCGAGCTTGCGGAAGGCGGCGTCACCGTCAGCATCGGCCATTCCGATTGTTCGAGCGAGGCGGCGGAGCAACGTTTCGATGCGGGGGCGCGTGGGGTTACGCATCTCTTCAACGCCATGAGCCAGATGGGGCATCGCGCCCCCGGCCTCGTTGGCGCGGCGATCGATCATCCCGCGACCTGGTGCGGCATCATCGCCGACGGCCATCACGTCGATCCCAAGGCCTTGCGCACGGCGCTGCGGGCCAAGCGCGGCGAAGGCAAGCTGTTCTTCGTCACCGATGCGATGTCGCTCGTCGGCTCCGAGAAGGATTCCTTCACGCTGAACGGCCGCACCGTCCGGCGCGAAAGGGGCGGCTTCTGCTCGAAGCTGGTGCTGTCCGACGGGACGCTCGCCGGCTCCGACGTCGACATGATCTCGACGATCCGTTACGGCGTCACCTATCTCGACCTGACGTTCGCCGAGGCTTTGCGCATGGCGACCCTTTATCCGGCCCGCTTCCTCAGGCTTGCCGACCGCGGCCACCTTTCGCCGGGCGCGCGCGCCGATCTCGTCCATCTCACCGATGCACTCACGGTTACCGCCACCTGGCTTGCCGGCGAAGCGGCCTGACACCAGGAGCGGTTCAGCTTTCAACGAAGCGCAGAACCGCTCTAACCTTTTGCTTTTACGCAATTCCGGACGGAAAACCGCTTCGCACTTTTCCTGGAATTGCTTTAGGAGACGTGGCATGACTGATATCACCGATGCCTACTTTTCCAATCTGATCGGTCGGCTGGAGACGTTGAAGCAGGCACTTGCCGAGCCGATGGCGCAGGCAGCGTCGGTGATCCTCGATGCGGCCCGTGGCGACAAGCGCGTCTATGTCTTCGGCACCGGCCATTCGCATATGCTGGCGGAAGAGGTGCACTATCGCGCCGGCGGGCTGGCCTTCACCGTGCCGGTGCTCGTCGGCTCGGCGATGCTGCACGAGGGAGCGGTCATCAGCTCGGTCTATGAACGGACCCAGGGCCTGGTGCGGCCAATGCTGGAGCGCTACGGCATGCAGCCGGGTGATGTCATCATTATCGCCTCCAATTCTGGCGTGAACGCCGCGCCGATCGAGGCCGCCGACTTTGCGCATGAAATCGGCGCGAAAGTGATCGCCATCACCTCGATCGCCTATTCCTCGGCGATCGCCAATGGCCGCCGGCGGCTTTCCGAGGTCGCCGATATCGTGCTCGACAATGGGCTACCGCCGGGCGACGCTGTTGTCGAGCTTGAAGGCACCGGGCTTCGGGTTGGGCCGGTCTCGACGGCGGTCGGGGTGACGGTCATCAATGCGATCTTCGCCGAAGTCGCCTCGGAGCTGTCGAAATCCGGCGATGCGCCGGTCTATCTCAGCGCCAACATGCCGGGTGCCGCCGAGATCAACCAGAAGCTCGTCAAGAAATACCGGCCGCGCAACCCGCATCTCTGAGAGAGCGGATAAAAGGCCTGCCGCTGTCGCAAGCACGGTTCATGACGCGATCAAGCGGCGAGAATGGAGCTGACCATCCGGGCAGTCTGCGGTGCCAGCGTCAAACCGATATGCCCGTGTCCAAAAGCAAACACGACCTCCCTTCCTCCTTTTGAAGGCCGGATAACGGGAACGGAATCGGGCATGGAAGGGCGGAAGCCCATCCAGCTCCGACTTGGTTCACCAAGCGTTGGGAAAATCCTGCGCGCATTTGCGAGCAACAGTTCAAGGCGCCTTGGGTTCGACGGAGCGGTAATGCCTCCGAGCTCCACGGTGCCGGCGACGCGCAAGCGGCCACGCATCGGGCAGAAGTAAAATCCATGATGCGTCGGGCATACCGGTCGTTCCACCGGCAGTGTTTCCATATCGAACTCGAGATGATAACCCCGCTCGGTGTCCAACAGTACCCGCTCACCCAGTTGCAGGGCCAGCCCGCGGGAATGTGCCCCGGCGGCGATCACCGCTGCTCGGGCATGAATGCTGTGGACCGAAGCCAGCATCCTCACTCCATTCCGCTCACGCGAAATAGTCGTCACGGAGTCTCGGACGAACTCGACCCCCGCTTGTCTGGCGGCGGCTTCCATCACGCTCATGAGCTCGCCGGGATCGGTGAAGTTTATCGCCTTCGGAAAGAAAAGCCCTCCGCCATGGACCTGCGGCAGCCGGGGCTCGAGGCTTTGCACCTCGTCAGGGGTGAGAAGCTGCTGCGCTATCCCGTAGTTTCGGCGAAGCTCGACATCCGAAGCGGCCGTCTTGAAGGCCTCAGGTGTTTGGTAGAGGTAGAGGCATCCCTTCGCACTTAAAAGATCGGATGCGCCGATCTCTGCTGCGAATTCGAGCCACTGTGATGAAGCGTCGGACAGAAGGTTGGCTATGCGGCTCGCATTGTCTCTGTATCTGTGCGGGAGGGATTCGTAGGCAAAACGCACCAGCCATGGAAACAACGTCGGCAAAGCGGCCTTGCGGATGGATAAGGGGCTGTCGGAATTGAGAAGCAGCGCGGCCAGGTTTTTAAGGACAGCGGGCGTGCCGACGGGAATGATCGCATAATCGGCGATCGTTCCGGCATTGCCGTAAGATGCGCCCGAACCGGGTTTGTTCGGTTCGATCAGCACGACATCGCGACCGTCGGCACGCAGCCGCAGAGCGGTCGCCACGCCGATCACACCGCCGCCGATGACGGCGATATCTGTTGTGAGCTTGTTCATCAGATATATGTTTACCTTAGAGAAGGAGGCCTGATGCCGACCGGACCCTGCCGCGGCGCCATGCGCTGCCGGAGCGGTTCTGGCCAATCAAGGCTAGCCTGGGGAAGCGTAGCGCGCGACATAGGCAGCCGTGCGTGCTTCCGTTGGACGGTCAAGCACATCTGCGGCAGTTCCCTGCTCGATGATAAGACCGCCATCGATGAACACGACCCAGTCCGACACCTCTTTCGCAAAGGGCAGCTCGTGGGTGACCAGGATCATCGTCATGCCGTCGGCAGCCAATTCCCGCATGACGCGGAGAACTTCACCGGTCGATTCAGGATCGAGCGCCGATGTCGGCTCGTCGAATAGCAACACCGTTGGTTCCAGCGCCAGAGCGCGTGCGATCGCCACACGCTGCTGCTCGCCGCCCGACATCTGTTCCGGATAAGCCATCGCCCGTTTGGCAAGCCCCACTCTGGTCAGAAGTTTCACGGCCCGTTCCACAGCCTGTCTCTCAGCAATCCCGGCCGCTTGCATCTGAGCGAGAATGACGTTTTCCACAGCAGTCAGGTGCGGGAACAGATTGAAACGCTGAAACACCATGCCGACGCGTTGCCGAAGCTTTGCAAGGTTGCGGCAGGTTACTTTGCCGTCAGTGAAGATCGTCTCATCGCCGACGGTGATCGTTCCCTGATCGGGACGCTCAAGCAAATTGACGCAGCGCATGAGGGTGGTCTTTCCTCCACCGCTCTGACCAATGATGCTGACGATTTTCCCGGCCGGAACATCGAGGTCGACGCGGTCAAGCACCAGGCGCCCATCAAAAGACTTGCGCAATCCGCTAATTTTAACGGCAGGGCGACCGACCGGCTGCTCTGACATGAAGGCAGTTTTGGCAGGAGTGGTGGTCATGGGTCAGACTTTCCCCTGGGCGAGATAGGTCCTGGCCAATTTGAGCCGACGCCGTCTGGCCAATGACAGTGGCACACCCGCGTGGATCTTGCGCTCGAGCAGAAGCAGACATTGTGACACCGGGTAGCAGATAACGAAATAAACGGCCGAGATCACGAGATACACTTCCAGCGCTCGGAACGTTTCCGAGGCTATCAGCTGTGCCTGCGTCATCAGCTCGGCAGCCGAGATTGTCACAAGCAGCGAGGTCGACTTGATCAGGTCGACGAACATGGTGTTCGTACCGGGAAGCGCCAGCCGCACCGCCTGCGGCAGAACGACATGGGTGAAAGTTTTGCCGCGCCCTAACCCGAGAGCTTGAGACGCCTCCTGCTGTCCCCGGTGTACGCCGGCGATAGCTGCCCGAAAGATCTCGGACAGGTAAGCCGCGTAGAAGAGTACCAAGCTCAACACGCCAGCCTCGAAAACCTCCAGTCTGATGCCTACGGAAGGCAGGCCGAAGTAGGTGAGGAAAATGATCGCAAGGAGCGGTACGTTTTTAAAAAGCTCCGTATAGAGCGCCGCGGGGACGCTAACCAGCCGGAGCCGGTTGAGCCGCATCAATGCAAGTGCAAGACCAAGGATCGTCGCGCCGACGAAGCTCGCCATGGTGTAGCCGAGGGTCTTGAGCAGACCCCCGGCAATGTTTCCGATGTAGTCGGTCCAGGGAACCTGGAACATATCGGTGAAGGATGACAACGCCGTCATGCTTCGATCTCACTTCGCGATGGAAGGCGGGTTCCAGTCGGCGGGACGGTCAACGCCGCGCCGCTGTGCCGCCATCTCGGGCGATGGGACCAAGAACTGCTGGGGATCGCCGCCCCATTTCGTGATCAAAGCCGCAAGGGACCCATCCTTGTACATGCCGTCAATCTGATCGGAAACAGCCTTGGTCAGCTTCGGCGACTGTTTTGGAAGGTAGAATCCGGTCATATAGGCTTGAAAATATTTGTAATCGGGGTGCGCGGCGACCTGCTCGTCTGTCGGCGGCTGCAGATATTCGATGCGGACCTTCATGTCGGGGCGCTGCTGCTGTTGATAGGTGATCAGCAGCGGATCGAGAAAACCGACGTCGAGGCGCCCGGCAGAAATATCCTGGAACACACTGTCGGCGCTCGGGAATGTATGGGGTGATGCGTTCGGGACCTGCGCGATGGATTTCGCCCAGACATAGCCGGTGACGGTACCGAGGTTCTTGCCTTCCAGGCTCGCAACATCGGGAAAGCTCGCCGTGCCGCTTACGGCCATGGCCGGCGGCGAATAATATGGCGGGTCCGTGAACAGGCCGACTTTCTGGCGAGCGTCGGACCATGCGATTCCGCCGATGGTTATATCAGCCCGCTGTGTCTGGACGGAAGCCAGCATGCCTGGAAAATCGGTGACGTTGATTTCGATCTTGAGGCCGAGCTTATCGGCGATGGCTGTCAGGATGTCGCTGTCGAGGCCGACGAGCTTCCCATCCTTGACCGCCGTATAGGGCATGTAGGGCTGGACCGTAACGACGAGCGCGCCTGGTTTCATCAGCTCCAGATCGTCGGCATTGGCCGCGGACGGCACGGCCGTCGCGAACAGTCCCAAACCCAGGATCGCCAAGGCAACGATCCCATTCGCCTGCGATTTTTTCGTCAATTCAGCACGTTTCATTTGAACCCCTCTTTGTGGTTATATATTGCTGATATATTGAAGATATGCCGACACTATATGAAGTCAAGCAGATTCGTTGAGCGTTTTTTTAGGCGGAGCAGTGTTTGGCTATGCGGAAATGGACAGAGAGAGGAATGCGCTGAATATGTCGGTATTCGAGGCGGAGTACGAAGCGGCTGAATCAACGCTGGCGGAGCGGACATACATTCGGCTGCGCGACGACATCATTACGACACTGCTTCCTCCGGGCACGCTTCTGCGGGAGGCCGAGCTTATGAAACGCATGGAAGTCGGACGCACGCCGGTCCGGGAGGCGCTTCAGCGTCTGCAATATGACGGTTTCGTCGTCGTCAGCGCGCGGCGCGGCACATTTGTCAGCAAGATCGATATCAATGATCTTACTGCCGTTTATGAGGCACGAGCACGGATCGAATCCTGGGCGACGCGACTGGCTGCGGAAAGGCTGCGCGAGTTCGAGCGGCAAGAAGCGCGGCAACTGATCGATGAGCTCAAGCAGACAACCGGTCCGATGGCGCTGGAAGACATCCTTGCCCTAGATCGCCGGGTTCACCGCTTCATCTACAAAGTGGCCAAGAACCCTTTCCTGTTCGATACGCTGGATCACTACCACAATCTGTCGCTGAGGATCCTTTACGTCGCCATGAAACGGTTTCCGACGCTGGTACCGCGTCTTGAGGACGTCTTGCATGATCAGGTCCTCATGCTTGAGGCCGTATGCAGAGGTGACGCAGATGAGGCTGAAAGGGTCGCAATGGCTCATGTCATGAGCTTCGAGAGCGAGGTCCGAAAGGTGATCTGAATTCGGATCTAAAGCGCGTCGCGATCTTTCAGATTCGCTTGTCGCGCTTTAGGTCTTTATTTTCTTGCATGTCGTTATCGCAAAACCGCTGCGCACTTTTGCGCGACATGCTCCAGGAATTGGGTGCAGCTTTAGCTGTACGAAGATATTTCCGGCAAAATGAGACGTCCGAAACAATCGCAGGGCCCGAGTTGATGCGACATCGACCGCTGCCCGAATTCTACATCTTGGTGAGGGGCCGGCGTGGGCCGGCCTCCCGAATGGAATGAACCCGGGATCAATCCTTGGCGCGCTCGACGTAAGAATTGTCTTCCGTTGCGATGACGACGCGGGTGCCGGCATTGATGTGCGGCGGCACCGATGTACGGATGCCGTTGGAGAGCATGGCCGGCTTGTAGGAAGAGGATGCCGTCTGGCCTTTGACGACCGGTTCGGTCTCGGTGATTTCGAGCGTGACGTGGCGCGGCAGTTCGAGCGCCAGCGGAATGCCTTCATGGATCGACAGGATGCAGGACATGCCTTCCTGCAGATAGGCCTTCTGATCGCCCATGGTTTCGACATCGACCACGACCTGATCGTAGTTACCCGGGTTCATGAAGTGGAAGCCTTCGCCGTCTTCATAGAGATACTGGAAGGAGACGTCCTCGACGAAGGCGCGTTCGACCTGTTCGGTGGTGCGCCAGCGTTCGGAGACCTTCACGCCGTCGACGATGCGGCGCATGTCGACCTGGGTGACCGGCGTGCCTTTGCCAGGGTGAAAGTTCTGGGCGGTGAGAACGACGTAGAGCTTGCCGTCGACATCGAGAACGTTGCCCTTGCGGACCGAAGAGGCGATGACCTTGACCATAAGACTTCCTTGTAACTCGGCTTTCGGCGTCGTAGATGACTGTCGAGACGCCTCTGAGACGCAAATATTTTTCTTTGGGGCGCAACTAACCTAAAATCCGGGAAATAGCCATCCCCATACCGGCTTCTCCGGCGAAGAAAGCTTGGAATGAACTCTTCGGCGAAAGCGTCCCCCTGGTGGACCCCGTCCGTGCATGCCGATCGCCGCCCGTTCCTGATCGGGCGCAATGCGATCCAGGCGGCATTGCGCGGGTTTTTCGCGCGCGAGGATTTCATCGAGGTGGATACGGCGGTGCTGCAGATCTCCCCCGGCAACGAGGCGCATCTGCATGCCTTCGCCACGGAAGCGCTGACGACGGATGGGCAAAAGGCGCCCTTCTATCTGCACACTTCGCCGGAATTCGCCTGCAAGAAGCTGCTTGCGGCGGGCGAAGAACGCATCTCGTGTTTCGCCCATGTCTATCGCAACCGCGAGCGCGGGCCGCTGCACCATCCCGAATTCACCATGCTCGAATGGTATCGGGCCGGCGAAAGCTACGAGAGCCTGATGATGGACTGCGTGCGGATCCTGGCGCTCGCGGCCGAGACGGCAAAGACCGAAAAGCTTGCCTATCGCGGCGGCGAGACCGATCCTTTCGCCGGCCCGGAGCGGGTCAGCGTTGCCGAAGCGTTCGAGCGCCATGCCGGCATCGATCTTCTCACCTCGGTCGCCGCCAACGGTTCGACCGATCGCGATCATCTGGCCGCCGAGATGAAGCACGTCGGCATGCGTGTTGCCGATGACGATGGCTGGGCCGATCTGTTCAGCCGGGTGCTGGTCGAGAAGATCGAGCCGCATCTCGGCTTCGGCCGCATCACCATCCTTGACGAATACCCGGTTTCGGAGGCAGCGCTTGCGCGCCCCTCGATGCGCGACCCCAGGGTTGCCGAGCGTTTCGAACTCTATGCCTGCGGCGTCGAACTCGCCAACGGCTTCGGCGAACTCACCAATGCGGCCGAACAGCGCCGGCGGTTTGAGATCGAGATGGCCGAGAAGGCGCGTGTCTACGGCGAGACCTATCCGCTCGACGAGGATTTCCTGGCCGCACTGTCGCTGATGCCCGAGGCAAGCGGCATCGCGCTCGGTTTCGACCGGCTGGTGATGCTGGCGACGGGGGCCTCGCGCATCGATCAGGTGCTCTGGGCGCCGGTTGCGGAGTATGGACGATGAATGCCGTCAAACCGATCAAGAGCGTCGATGATCTGGTGATGGCAGGGCTGATTGCGCCGGCCGATCGCCTGGCGCTGGAGGAGGTTGCCGCGCGCTACGCGATCGCCCTGACGCCCGCGATGATCAAGCTGATCGATCGCGCCGATCCGGATGATCCGATCGCGCGGCAGTTCGTGCCCGATGCCGCCGAACTCACGGTCTTCAGCGAAGAACGCGCCGATCCGATCGGCGATCATGCCCACAGCCCGGTCGAAGGCATCGTTCACCGCTATCCCGATCGGGTTCTGCTGAAGGCCGTGCATGTCTGCCCGGTCTATTGCCGCTTCTGCTTCCGCCGCGAAATGGTCGGGCCGCAGGGTCTCGGCACGCTCGATGCCGCCGCGATGCAGGCGGCTTTCGACTATATCAGAGGTCACGAGGAAATCTGGGAGGTCATCCTCACCGGCGGCGATCCGCTGGTGCTGTCTCCGCGCCGTCTCCATGAGATCATGGAGGCGCTGGCGGACATCGCGCATGTGAAGATCGTGCGATTCCACACACGTGTACCCGTCGTCGATCCTGGGAAAATCGACACGGCATTGATCGCCGCGCTGAAGGCGAGCGGCAAGACGGTCTATGTGGCGCTGCATGCCAATCATGTCAAAGAGCTGGGGCCGGAAGCGCGTGCCGCCTGCGCCCGTCTTGTCGATGCCGGCATTGCGATGGTCAGCCAGTCCGTATTGCTGAAGGGCGTCAACGACGATCCGGACGTGCTTGCGGCGCTGATGAAGGCTTTCGTCGAAATCCGCGTCAAACCCTATTACCTGCATCATCCCGATCTGGCGCCCGGCACCGGCCATTTCCGATTGACGATCGAGGAGGGGCAGAGGATCGTCGCGGCGCTGCGCGGGCGGATTTCCGGGCTCTGCCAGCCGACCTACATTCTCGATATCCCGGGCGGTTACGGCAAGGCGGTCGTCAGCGGCAGCGCCGTCCGGTCCAAGGGGGAAGGATGTTATTCCGTCTCGGACTATCGCGGCGACGAGCATTCCTATCCGCCGGCCGGCTGAGGCAAAACGGTGCTTTCCCGTGTCATTTCTGTACTCGCTGTGCCGGAAAAGGCAACGAGCGTGGCGGTTAATTCAGCGGTAAGTAGCTGATATAAAATATATATTATTGTCTGCACTGGAATTGTCGATAAAATTCTAACTGTGAGCCTTAATCATCTTTAACGCTATAAATTAGCGGAATTTTCTGTTTTCCGCACTAAAAGAACGCTCATGACAAGGCGATGAACGCCGGTTCGGGATCATGAGAATCTTGGAGTGATGGGATGAATAAGACAATCCGCGACCTCGTAGCCAAATTCGGCAAGCTTCCTGCGTCGATCGACCAGGTCGCCGACGATGCCGATCTTTATGCGGCGGGTCTGACGTCCTTTGCCTCAGTGCAGCTGATGCTCGGCATCGAAGAGGCGTTCGACATCGAGTTTCCCGACAATCTCCTGAACCGCAAATCCTTCGCGAGCATCTCGGCCATCGCCAGGACGGTCGATCTCATCCGGGACAGCCGGAAGGTCGCCTGATGAATTTCCCCGTCAAGATCATGCAGGACGGTCTTGTCGCAAGGGTCGCCCGCGTCGCTGAAATCGCCGCCAAACACGCCGATGCCGTCGATGTCGAAGGCCGTTTCCCCCGCGAAGCCGTGGATGCGATGAAGGCCGAGAGGCTGCTCGGCATCCAGGTGCAGCGCCATCTCGGCGGCGAGTCCGCCTCGATCACCGAGATCGCCGAATTGTGCTCGATGCTCGGCCAGGCCTGCGCCGCAAGCGCCATGGTCTTCGCCATGCATCACATCAAGCTGTCGAGCCTCGTCGAACACGGCGCCGACAGCGAATGGCATCGCGACTTCATGCGCCGCATCGCCGCCGAACAGCTGCTGATCGCCTCCGCCACCACCGAGGGCGGCATCGGCGGAAACCTGCGCAACAGCATTTGCGCGGTCGACGTCGATGGCGATATCTGCCGGCTCGAAAAGGATGCGACCGTCATTTCCTACGGCTCGCATGCCGATGCCATCCTCATCACCTCGCGAGCCCACGCGCAGGCGGCTTCCTCCGATCAGGTGCTGACGGCCTTCCTCAAGGATCAGTACACGCTCGAGAAGACGCATGCCTGGAATACGCTCGGCATGCGCGGCACCTGTTCCGACGGCTTCCTCTTCAAAGCGCAGGCGCCGGCGCATCAGATCCTGCCGAAGCCTTTCGCCGAGATCGCGGCGCAATCCATGCTCGCCTCCTCGCACCTGTTGTGGAGCGGCGTCTGGTACGGCATCGCGGTCGACGCCGTGGCGCGCGCCCAGGCCTTCGTGCGCGCCGCCGCCCGCAAGGCGCCGGATGCCCCGCCGCCGGGCGCGCTGCGGCTGGCCGAAGTTTCGAACCTGCTGCAGATGGTCAAATCCAACGTGGTTGCCGGCCTGAAGGCCTATGAGGATGCCAAGATCGATGTCGACAGGCTGTCCTCGATGGGCTTTGCCGTGGCGATGAACAACGTCAAGATCGCCTCGTCCGAGACGATCCTGGAGATCGTCAACCATGCCATGCTGATCTGCGGCATCATGGGCTACAAGAACGGCACGCCCTTCAGCCTCGGACGCCATCTGCGCGACGCGCATTCCGCGCAGCTGATGATCTCGAACGACCGCATCCTCGGCAATACGTCGAGCATGCTTCTCGTCCACAAGCAGGACACTAGCCTACTGGGGTAAAGCCATGGATATGCAGACCTCGTTTCTCGACCGGCTCTTCGAGTCCGGCCTGCTGATCGATACCGGCGTTGACGGTCTTTACGGCCGCAGCGGCCAGTTCGAAGATGTCATTACTGCTTTCGAACGGCTGATCGACACGTTCGGCGGCGCCGACGGCGCCGAGGCGATGCGTTTCCCGCCCGGCATGAACGTCGCGCTCTTCGAAAAGAGCGGTTACATGAAGAGCTTCCCGCAGCTCGCCGGCACGGTGCATAGTTTCTGCGGCAGCGAGCTCGACCATATGAGCCTGCTGCAGTGCATGGAAGTCGGCGACGACTGGACCAAGGACCAGAAGGCGACCGATATCGTGCTGACGCCGGCCGCCTGCTACCCGCTCTATCCGACGGTCGCCAAGCGCGGCAACCTGCCGAAGACGGGCGGCCTCTTCGATCTGCAGTCCTATTGCTTCCGCCACGAGCCTTCGAAGGATCCCGCCCGCCAGCAGCTGTTCCGCATGCGTGAATATGTCTGCATGGGCACGGAGCAGCACGTCACCGATTTCCGTCAGACATGGATGGATCGCGGTGTCGAAATGATGAAGCAGCTCGGCCTCGATGTGACCATTGACGTTGCCAACGACCCGTTCTTCGGCCGTGCCGGCAAGATGATGGTCAACAATCAGCGCGACCAGAACCTGAAGTTCGAGCTGCTGATCCCGATCACCTCGACGGCCAATCCGACCGCCTGCATGAGCTTCAACTACCATCAGGATTCATTCGGCCTGAAGTGGGGTCTGAACCTCGAAGACGGCAGCGTGGCGCACACCGCCTGCGTCGGCTTCGGGCTAGAGCGCATCGCGCTTGCCCTCTTCCACCATCACGGCCTCGATGTGAAGCAGTGGCCAGCCAGCGTGCGGAAAACGCTGTGGGGGTGAGCCGGTCGATGACATCGGTATTTTCGGGAATCGACCCGGAAACGTATCGTCAGCATGCGCTGCATTCCGGCGAGCGCGCCTGGCCGGAAACCAATTGCTATGTCGATCTCTGGATCGAGGTGCTGGCGACATCGGGTGTTGCGCCCGAGGCGATGCTCGGTTTCACCCTGAGCCAGGATTTCGAAGGCGACCAGTTCACCTTCTTCAAGGTGCCTCTCGAAGATCTCGAAGCCCTTTACGGTATTCGCGCCACCGAACTTGCGATCTATGACCGTGTCGAACGCCATGTCGACGTGCAGATCGCGCGGGGCCGTCTCTGCCTGATCGAGATGGATTCCTTCTACATGCCGGATACGCGCGGCACCGCCTACCGCCAGGAACACGGCAAGACGACGGTTGCGATCAACCGGCTGGACATTGCGGCCAGGCGCGTCGATTATTTCCACAATGCCGGCTATTTCCGCCTCGAAGGCGAGGATTTCGACGGGCTGTTCCAGTCGCAGCTGACGGAGAACGAGCCGCCGTTCCTTCCCTATACGGAATTTGCGCGGTTTCCGGAAAAGCCCGCTGATGAAGCGCATCTGCGCGCGACCGCACGGCGGCTTGCCGGCTTTCATTTCACCAGGCGTCCCCGCGAAAATCCGATCCGCGCTTTCGCGGCGGTCTTTCCCCAGCAGGTGGAAGCGGTGGCGGAACGGCCGTTCGGCTTCTTCCACAAATATGCCTTCAACACGCTTCGCCAGGTGGGCGCCAATTTCGAGCTGGCGGCGGATTACCTTGTCTGGCTTTCGCCAGGTGAATTCGCCGCCGCCGCCGAGCATGCCAGGCGCATTTCGGACGCGGCGAAATCGGTGCAGTTCCAGCTTGCCCGCGCCATCGCCCGCAAGAAGTTCGAGCCGCTGCAGGCAGCCCTTGATCCGGCCGCCGATGCATGGGATTCCATGATGACATCGCTTGCGGAGCGAATCTGAGGCCGGAGATCTGACCATGCGGGGGCGTTTGGCAAGCATCGGTGCCGAGGAAAGCCTGCTTTCCGAAGGCTGGAACCTGATCCTGACGGAGCCGGGCGCCTGCGCCCTGCCGCATGATATTCATCTTTCCGCGCAATTCATTCCCGCACCCGTTCCCGGCACCGTTGCCGCCGCGCTCGAAAAAGCCGGGCTGTTCGATCGGGAAAATCCAGAGCCGCTGAACACCAGGGATGCCTGGTACCTCTGCCGGCTGTTCGATGCCGAGCCCGGTGAGGCGATCCTGCGTTTTTCAGGGCTGGCCACACTTTGCCATGTCTTCCTCAACGGCCAGGAAATCCTGTTTTCCGAGAGCATGTTCACGGCGCATGAAATCCCGGTGACGCTTACGGGCGGCGACGAGCTGGCGCTCTGCTTCCGGGCGCTCGGCCCCCGCCTGTCGGAGCCCGGCCCGCGTGCACGCTGGCGGCCGCAGATGATAACGCCGGCGGGGCTGAAGAATTTCCGCACGACGCTGCTCGGCCATATGCCGGGCTGGTGCCCTGATATCCATGCGGTCGGGCCATGGCGGCCGATTTCGCTGGTGCGGCGCAATCCCCTCTCCATCGACAGTGTCGCCATCCGCGCCGTGTTGGACGAGAATGGCGCCGGCCGTCTCAGCGTCTCCCTGCACAGCAATGCCGAGCATCCCGAGATGCTGCTGCGCTGCGGCGGCATGGAGCAGCCTTTCGAGAAGATCGGCGACAATCATTACTCTTCTATTCTCAAGCTTTCCGACATCGAACCCTGGTGGCCGCACACGCACGGCGCTCCGCGTCTCTATGAGCTGACGCTCGTTTCTGACGGCGTGGAGTATCCGCTCGGCACGACCGGCTTCCGGCGGATCGAGGTCGAGCGCGGCGCCGATGGCGACGATTTCGCGCTCACCGTCAACGGCGAACGCGTCTTCTGCCGCGGCGCGGTGTGGACGACGGCCGATATTGCGCGTCTGCCGGGCGGGCGGGCGGATTATGAGCCTTTCCTGCGGCTTGCCGCTCAAGCCGGCATGAACATGATCCGCATCGGCGGCACCATGGCCTATGAGACGCCTGATTTCTTTGCGCTTTGCGACGAACTCGGCCTGCTCGTGTGGCAGGATTTCATGTTCGCCAATTTCGATTATCCGCGCAACGACAAGGCGTTTCTCGGCCACGTGCATGCGGAGGTCGAGGAATTCCTGCACGGCGTCCAGGCCTCGCCATCGCTGGCGGTGCTCTGCGGCGGCAGCGAAATCCATCAGCAGGCGGCGATGCTGGGTCTGCCCGTGGAATTCTGGAGCGGGCCGGTCACCGACGAGATCATCCCGGCCATCGCTACGCGCATGCGTCCCGACGTGCCCTATGTCCCGAATTCGCCTCATGGCGGGGCGATGCCGTTTTCACCGAATGCCGGTATCGCCCATTATTACGGTGTTGGCGCCTATATGCGGCCGATTGCCGATGCGCGCCGCGCCGATGTGCGGTTTGCTTCCGAAAGCCTCGCCTTCGCGCATGTGCCGCAACAAAGGACATTGCACCGTCATCTCGACGTGCCGGCCGTCCACAGCCCGCTCTGGAAGGCCCGCGTGCCGCGCGACCGCAGCGCCTCGTGGGATTTCGAGGACGTCCGCGACTTCTACCTGCAGCTTCTCTACGACCTCGATCCGGCTCAGCTGCGCCGCGAAGATCCGGACCGCTATCTCGATCTCTCCCGCGCCGTCACCGGCGAGGTGATCGAAGAGACCTTTGCCGAATGGCGGCGCAAGGGCTCCGCCTGCAACGGTGCGCTCGTCTGGACATTGCAGGACCTGTTGCCCGGCCCCGGCTGGGGGGTGATCGATTCCACCGGCGAGCCGAAGCCGGTCTGGTATGCGATGCGCCGCGCTTTCCGGCCGGTGCAGACGGTGTTCACCGACGAGGGCACCAATGGTCTCGACGTGCATGTCGTCAACGAGACTGATGCAGCGCTCGACGTGGAGCTGGAGGTTGCCTGCCTGCGCGACGGAAAGCAGCAGGTCGTCAGCGGCAGCAGGGCCTTCAAGCTGGCGGCAAGGGATACCGAGCGTCTTGCCGCTACCGCGCTGTTCGGCGCCTTTTTCGATACCACCTATGCCTTCCGTTTCGGGCCGCCGGCGCATGATGTCAGCGTGGCACGCTTACGATCGCTCGCCGACGGCGCCATTTTGGCGGAAAGCTTCCACTTTCCCTGCGGACGGGGGAAGGCGTTGCATGATGCCGGCATCGAGGCATCGCTCGGCAGAGACGGCGACGACTGGTTCGTCGATCTCAGGACCGACCGGCTGGCGCAATCGGTGCATATCGATGTCGACGGCTATCGGCCCGCCGACGACTGGTTCCATCTCGCCCCCGGCGCGATGCGGCGCGTGAAACTCCAAGCGCTCCCAGGCACCGAGGGTGATCTTCCGCCCGCAGGCGAAATCAGAAGCCTCGGCAGTTCGCATCGTGTCGTGCTCTCGGGTTGACGTCCTCTCCCGGCGAAAAATGATGCCCATCCATTGAGAAAGACCGTGATTTGAGAACGACATACCGCTTTTTGCGTGCCCATGTCCTGCAGCGGCTGATTCCGCGGTCGCGTCTTGCCTTCAATCCGCGCAAGCCGGTGGAAATCGCCGGCTATCTCTCGATGGCTGTCGGCGTCGGCGAATCGGCAAGGCTCTGCGCCGGTGCTTTGTCGGAGGCGGGCAGGGCGATTTCCCTCTCCGACGTCAGCACGCATCCGGACGAGAAGTCCTTTGCCGGATGGATGTCGTCGCGTCTCTCCACCGAGCTGCCGGGGAGCCGGATCTGGCACCTCAATCCACCGATGCTGCCGCGCGCCATCCTGAAGAAGGGTGTCGCGAATTTTACCCGCGCCTTCAATATCGGCTATTTCGCCTGGGAACTCGAAGTCGTGCCGGCGGAATGGCGCAATGCCATGCGCTATATGAACGCCATCTTCGTGCCATCGGAATTCACCCGGCGGACGATTGCGCCACTCACCAAGGCGCCGGTCATCGTCGTTCCGCATCCGGTGACCGAGGCCCCGGCGACGGACGGCATGCGGGAGAGGTTCGGCATCGAGAAGGATGCCTTTCTCGTCAGCTTCATCTTCAGCGCCGGCTCGTCGATCAACCGGAAGAATCCGCAGGCCGCGATCGAGGCTTTCAGGCTATTTGCCGCCGAAGCCCCAAGCGCCTTCCTGCTGATGAAGGCCAGCGGCGATGTGAACAAGGATGAAGCCCTCAGCGCGCTGGTCGCTTCGGTCGCAGGTGATGCCAGGATCCGGATCGTCACCGACAGGCTGTCGAATGCCGATATCAACGGCATCATCCGTTCTTCCGACGCCTATCTTTCGCTGCATCGTTCCGAGGGTTTCGGGCTGACGGTTGCCGAGGCGATCATGCAGGGCACGCCGGTTATCTCCACCGCCTGGTCAGGCACGGCGGATTTCTGCGACCCTGATAATACATGGCAGGTCGCTTCTTCCCTCATTCCGGTCGTCGATAACCATCCCGAATTTGCCGGGCTTGAGGGCGCGGTCTGGGCGGATCCTTCTCCGCAAGCTGCGGCGGCGCATCTGAGCGACATCTTCCGCGCGCCCGAGCTCGCGCAGGAGAAGGCGGAGAGGGCGCGCGCCTTCCTGCTGCGCTACCTCGCTGAGAACAGCTATGAGAAAGCGCTTCAGGCGCTGGCGGCGATGCAGGCGAGCTAAGGTGAGGTCGCCACTCCGCTTTATTTTAATATTTTTGCATTAGAGATGACGGGTATTTCGGCCTGACGGCCGATCCTGGCGGATGGACGGATGTCGAAGGGTATTATCGCAAATTCGGTGATGAATGCGGCGGCCGGCATGCTGCTGCTGCTGACGGGTTTCGTGTCATCGATCATAACCGCGCGGCTGCTCGGGCCGGAGGCCAACGGTATCGTCGCCTTCTCGCTGTGGCTGGTGGTCACGGGCGCCTCGATCGCCGAACTCGGCTCCAGCATCACGCTGTTGAAGACCTTGCCGCAGCTTTCGGCGGAAGGTTACGATATGCGCCGCCGGCGGGGCTTTGCCGCCATCCTCGTTAGCTTCATGATGTTTTCAACCGTCGTGCTGCTGGCGCTCTACGCCCTGTTCTTCCTGACGTCGGAGGAGATGCACTGGGCCGATACCGCGCCGTCCGTCGCTCTGGTCACCGGCGTGCTGTTCTTCGTCCAGGCGATCGGATCCTTCGTCAAATTCTACCTGATCGGCGAAAAGAAGCTCGGCGCCTTCTTCCGGCTGACGGTGGCCGTCTCGATTTTGCAGCTTGCCGGTGTTGCCGCCGGCGCCGTTTTCTACGGCGTCGAAGGCGTTCTCGTCGGTTATGCGCTCGGCCAGCTCGTGCTGTTCTTTGCCACGCTGCCGATCCTGCTTGCGCGGCGCGACTGGTGCGGGGTCTCGCTGAAAGCCCTCGCCTCCTCTTCCGTCATCCTGTCGATCCAGTTCATCATCGATTCCATCTTCCTCAATCGGCTCGAGTTGCTCTTCCTGCAGCAGTTCTGGTCGGTGGAGATGGTCGGTTACTACGCCGTCGGCCTGTCGATCGCCAATATCGCATTGCAGCTTCCGATCCAGATGACCGGCAGCCTGCTGCCCTATTATTCCGAGCGGCGGCATAACAGCGATGATTCGACCTTGCCGGTCGAGGTCTTCGCCGCCGTCACCCGCAGCATGGCCTATATCGTCTTGCCGATGAGCCTCGGGCTTGCGGCGATCTCCAGCGAACTGGTGCTCGTGGTGTTCGGCGAAGCGTTTCGCCGCAGCGGCACGGTGGTGGCGCTGCTGGCGCTGGTGGCGCCAGCCTATACCTTCATGCAGATCCTCAGCCTCTACCTCCTGTCAATGGACAGGGCGCGCTCCCGCCTGAACATCAGTGTGATAGGTGGCCTTCTGATGGTAGTCGGTTGTTTACTGATCATACCTAGGCTTGCCGCCGAGGGTGCCGCACTCGTGCGCATCCTCGTCTTCGTTGCGATGTCGGTGATGATGATCAGGCAGACAGGATTCGGATCCCAGCTTTCGGGCCTCTATACGAGCCTGACGAAGGTGACGCTCGCCGCCGTGCTCTGTGCCTGCGGGGCGATTTCGGCGCTGGAATTCATCCGGGGTCCGGTCGGCCTCGTCGTTGCAATCCTTGCCGGCACATTCTGCTATTTCGCGGCACTTCGCGTGCTGCGCGTCATGCCGGCCGAAGATGTCGAGGTCATGCGTTCCATTCTCGATAAGATGCCGCGCGTGCTGCAGCGCCCAATGGGGTACGCGATCAATTTCATTGCGCCGCGGCTTCCTGGAGACCCCGACCGCGCCAAGGTCGCGCCCGGTGAATTCTCGCTCGAACCGGCCGAGGGTGCCGGCCGCAGCGCTGCCCTGCCTGTCGTCTTCGACGGCACGATCGGCCTGTTCATGCCTGAAAATCCCGCGGTCCGGAAACGTTCGGCCGCCGTGCTCTTCGTCAGCCCCTGGGGCTTCGAGGAGATGTGCAGCCGCAAATTCTTCCGCGTCGCCGCCGAGCATTTTTCGGATATCGGCGTGGCGAGCCTGCGCTTCGATTATCGCGGTACCGGCGATGCGCTTGATTTCGGCCCGCTGCCGGCAAGGCTGGAAACCTGGGAAAATTCGATCCGAGCGGCCGCCGACAAGCTGAAGTCGCTCTCCGGCTGCGACCGCATCATCCTCATCGGACAGGGCCTTGGCGCAACGCTTGCCCATCGCATCGGCGCCTCGATCGACGGCGTCGATAGCCTCGTCATGCTGGCGCCGGTGCTGAGCGGCCGGGCCTATCTGCGCGAACTCAACATGTGGTCCAAGATCATCGATGCCGATCTTGGCCTCGGCAAGGAACATCTCCAGACCGCGAAGGTGCAGATCGCCGGGCTCGTCATGCCCGAAGAGATCGCCGCCGAACTCGGCAAGCTCAACATCGCCGCGCCGCAGGGGCTTGCATCACCGCGTTATCTGATCCTCGAACGTCCCGCCAAGGCCGACGATACCGGCTTTGCCGATGCGCTGACGGCGCTCGGTGCCGACGTCGAGCAGACGGTTTTCGAAGGTTATGACGAGCTCGCCACCAATCCGCTGTTTGCCAAGACGCCAGCTGGTGTCGTCGAGTTGCTGAAGACGTGGTTGGAGCGGGCGACGACGGAGACATCCGGCGCGCATTCGCCGACAACGGTCGAAAACGCGCTGCTTGCCGGCGAGGGTTTTGCGGAAACGCCGGTGCGTTTCGGCAGCCACGACCATCTGGTCGGCGTCGTCAGCCGGCCGCTCGGCGCGATCGAGGGCAATGCCGTGCTCTTCCTGTCGACCGCCTATGACCGGCATGCCGGCTGGGGACGGACGACGGTCGATATGGCGCGCGAGCTTGCCCGCCAGGGCGTCGTTTCGCTGCGCTTCGATTCCGCCAATGTCGGCGACAGCCCGCCGCGGCCGGATGCGCCGGAACAGGTGCTCTATTCCAGCACGCAGACCGAGGATGCGGTCGCCGCCCTCGATCTGCTCGAAAGCGTCGTCGCGGGCCCGATCATGGTGGCCGGCCGCTGCAGCGGCGGTTATGTCGCTTTCCGCGCCGGCGTCGCCGACGAGCGGTTGAAGGCCGTCGTCTCGATCAATCCCTTCGTCTACTACTGGGACCCGGAGATACCGGTGCGCAAGGAGCATGTCGTCTCGGTTCCCCGCAGCCTCGATGATTACGGTCAGCGTCTGGCGCGGGTGGATACGCTGAAGCGGCTCATCAGCGGTCAGGTGGATGTGGTGTCGGCACTGCAGAATATCGTCATCGCCGGCGGCCGGCGGCTGTCGCCGTGGATCGCGCCGCTGCTCGAGCTGCTGCCCGACCGGCGCCATATCGCCCGAGAAGTCCGGCATTCCTTCGCGCTGTTCGGCAAGCGCAAAGTGCCGCTGACGCTGATCTACAGCGAGGGCGATGTCGGGCTCGACCACGTCTATTTCCATTTCGGGCCGCGCGGGGCCAAGCTTTCCCGCTATCCGAACGTTCGGCTGCTGATGCTGCCGGATGCCGACCACAATCTCACACCGCCGCAATCGCGCAAATTCGTGCTCGACGAGATCATCCGTCTGGCGAGAGCGTAAGGGGATTTCAGGCCGGCAGGGTCAGGTCCTGTCGGCGGTGACGATATCAAGCGACCGATAGAGATCGATATAGCGCCCGGCGACGATATCCCAGGAATAACCGCGCGCGGCATCGAGAAGCTCGGCGCGAACGGCGTCCGGTTGGCGTGCGAGCGTTTCATAGGCCGCTTCGATCGCGGTCGCGGCAGTCTCGGGATTGGTGAAATCGGCAAGCGTGATGACGGGGTGTCGGTCGGCAAGCGTGGTAAAGGCATCGTTGTCGTTCAGCACCGGCAGCAGGCCGGCGCTCATCGCCTCCAGCGCCACCAGGCCAAAACCTTCATATTCCGAGGCGGAGGCAAAGAGCGAGGCATCCGTGATGATCCGCCGGATGGCGCCGTTGTCGGGCGAGACGTGCAGGGTGACGCGGCCGGAAAGGTTGCGGCCTTCGATCGCGGCTTCGACATCGGCCCGGTTCAGGTCGGATTCGGCCCCGACGACGTCGAGATGCCATTCCGCGTCACGGGTCTTCAGCACGGCCATCGCATCGAGCAGATGGTCCAGCCGCTTGTTCACCGAGAAGCGGCCGATGGTGACGATGCGGCGCCTTGCCCGGCGCGAAGCGGTGTCGGCGAACTTGCCGATATCGGCGCCGTTTTCGATCAGTCGGCTGTCGGGTGCGATTTCGGAAAACTGCTTGAGGTCGGAGGCGCTGCAGCAGACGACGCGCCGATAAGCGAGTGCCGAAGCGCGGGTCAGCGTCCGGAACCAGATCTTCTTGATCGCGGCGTATTTCCTGGTGTGGAAGAAGCCGCCATGGGTGGTGACGATCATCGGCTTGCGATGCAGCAGCCGGCCCCAGGCGAGCGCGTCGAAGAAGAAGTCGATGGCGTGGACATGGACGAGATCGGCATCGCCAAGATGGCGGAAAACCTCGGGCGCCAGCGGATAGCGGCTGCTGCCGGACCAGGGAATGCGCACCACCTCGATGCCATCGATGTTTTCGCGCGGCGGCAGCTTGTCCTCAGGCGCGGTGAAGAGCGAATTGAGCGTGACCACGCGAACGCGAAAACCGCGCCGCAGGGTCTGGCGGCTGAGATTGGCGACCACGTCTTCCAGGCCGCCGCGGTTGGGCAGGAACTGGCGCACGACATGGACGATCAGCGGCGCCGTTTCCGGCTGCGACTTCCAGCGCACCCTGTCTGCCTCGACGATCGCCATTTTCCACCTATCGCTGCACGCGCCTCATGCCGAGGCGGGACTGTTATAGCAACGACCAGTTATCTCAGGCGTTAAGCCGCGGTTTCAGCGGCATCCCGAGACCCGATTCTTCGATAAAAGGGTTAATCGTATCTGACGGGTTCAGAACGCCTTGAAAGTGAGCGTCGTCAGCGAGCGGACGATACCGGGTATATTGGCGATGTTGTCGTTGATGAATTTGCCGATATCCTGGCCTTCCTCGATATAGACCTTCAGCAGCAGGTCGTAGTCGCCGCTGGTGGAATAGAGCTCCGAGACCAGTTCGGACTGATAGATGGCGTCGGCGACCTCATAGGTCTGGCCGGGGGCGCATTGGAGCTGGACGAAGATCGGCTTCATGGGATTTCCTGCGAAGGTTGTTTGGCTGATATAATGGTCGAAAGCGCCATGCCGATGCAAGCCGTTCGTCACGCGGCCGGGTCGGCGGCGGCCTCCGCGACGATCCAGTCGCGAAAGGCGGCAAGCGGCGCATAGTCGGCGCGCTCGGGCGGAAAAGCGAGATAATAGCGCTCGCGGCTTTCCATTTCGCGGTCGACGGCGGCGACGAGATCGCCGCGCCTGAGCTCTTCCTGCATGAGGAATGTCGGCAGGAGGGCGATGCCAAGGCCGGCGATGGCAGCCTGTGCGGCGGTGGCGAACTGGTCGAAGAGCATGCCATGCACGTTTTCGAAGGAAACGCCGTTGCTGGCGAACCATTGCTCCCAGGCGTCGGGCCGGGTGGTCAGATGCAGAAGCGGAACGGACAGCAGATCCTGCGGCTTGGCGATCGCGTATCGCTTGAGAAAATCGGAGCTGCAGGCCGGCACCGTGCGCTCCGACATCAGAAAGGTCAGTTCGGCGCCCGGCCAGTGCGGATGGCCGAAATGGATGGCGGCGTCGATCGAATCGAGGCGGAAATCGAAAGGTGAAAGCCGGGTCACCAGATTGATCGTCACGCCGGGATTGGCGGCGAGGAAGCGCCCGAGGCGCGGCGCCAGCCAGCGCGTGCCGAAGGTCGGCAGGATGGCGAGATTGAGCGTGCCGCCATGCGGATTGGCGCGCAGGTTGAGCGAAGCGCTCGATATGCGCCGCAGCGCCTCGCGGATCTCGCGGGCATAACTGTCGCCGGCAAGCGTCAGCCGCATGGTCTGGCGTTCGCGCAGGAAGAGCTCGACACCGAGCTGCTCCTCCAGTGCGCTCACCTGGCGGCTGACGGCGCTCTGCGTCAGATCGAGTTCACGCGCGGCCGCCGTGACGCTGCCGGTGCGGGCAACCGCCTCGAAAGCGGCGAGATGCGAAATCGACGGCAGAAAACGCCTTGAAGCGAACATGTTCATTCCATTTCAGAATGAGCTATTTCCAAAATGTCGATATTTCCGCCTTTATGGTAGTTGTAAAGAGCCTCATCCTGCAAAGACGGAATGAGCCGGAGTTCTCAGATGCCGCAAGCCTTCGTTTCCACAGACCGCATTCGCTCGCTTTTCACCGAAGCGATGTCGCAGATGTACCGGACGGAGGTGCCCCAATACGGCACGCTGATCGAACTCGTGGCGGAGGTTAATGCCGGCTGCCTGGAAAACGACCCCGAACTGCGTGAGCGGCTTGCCCGTGCCGGCGAGCTGGAGCGGATCGATGTTGAGCGCCACGGTGCCATCCGGCTCGGCACGGCGGATGAGCTTTTCACCATCCGCCGGCTGTTTGCCGTCATGGGCATGGAGGCGGTCGGCTATTACGATCTCTCGGTCGCCGGCGTGCCTGTTCATTCCACCTGCTTCCGGCCGATCGACGAGGCCGCACTCAACGTCAATCCGTTCCGCGTCTTCACCTCGCTGCTGCGCTTGGAGCTGATCGAGGACGAAGGACTGCGCGGCGAAGCCGAGGCCATTCTGGCAAAGCGGCGCATCTATACGCCGCGCGCCGTCGCGCTGATCGAGCGCCACGAACAGAATGGCGGCCTGACGGAAGCGGAAGCAACGGAATTCGTCGCCGAGGCGCTGGAAACCTTTCGCTGGCACGGCGAGGCGACGGTCAGCGCCGAGACCTACAAGCGCCTGCACGATGCGCACCGGCTGATTGCCGACGTCGTCAGCTTCAAGGGGCCGCACATCAACCATCTGACGCCGCGCACGCTCGATATCGACGCGGTCCAGGCCCGCATGCCGGAGCGCGGTATCACGCCGAAGGCGGTCATCGAAGGGCCGCCGCCCCGTCAGTGTGATATCCTGCTGCGGCAGACGAGCTTCAAGGCACTTGAAGAGACGATTATCTTTGCCGGTGACGAGGCCGCGGTTCAGGGAACGCACACCGCCCGCTTCGGCGAGATCGAACAGCGCGGCGTGGCGCTGACGGCCAAGGGCCGGGCGCTCTACGACCGGCTGCTCGCCTCGGTGCGCGGCGAAGTGCAGGTCGGCGCCGGCGGCGCCAAGGCCGGCGCCTACGACCAGGAACTTGCCGGGCGCTTCAAGGCGCTGCCGGACAGCTGGGACGAGCTGCGCAGGCAGGATCTGGCCTTCTTTCATTATTTCACCACGCCGGCAGGCATTGCCGCGGCGGTCGGGGCCTCGCTGCCCGGTGATCCCGAAGCGCTGATCGCCAAGGGTTACCTCGCCTTCTCGCCGATCGTCTACGAAGACTTCCTGCCCGTCAGCGCGGCCGGCATCTTCCAGTCGAACCTCGGCACCGATCAGCAGCAGAACTACGCGACGCACTCGAATCGCGATGCCTTCGAGGCGGCGCTCGGCGCCAGCGTGCAGGACGAGCTGGCGCTTTATGCCGAGCGCCAGGCCGCCTCGCTGGATGCGGCCCTGGAAGCGCTCGGCCTTGCGGGCCCGCAGCTGAAGACCGTTGCATGAAATGCCGGCTTCAACACTTGGCTTTCTAGGTTAGAGTAGCGCAATTTCGACCCGATCGGACTAAACCATGCTGAATGATCCGCGCTCCCACGGCCTCTGGGAAAAGACCGCAGCCGAACCGCCGGCGACCTCGCCGCTCGCAGGCGCGGTGTCGGCCGACGTCGTCATCGTCGGCGGCGGCTATACCGGTCTTTCCTCCGCCCTGTATCTTGCCGAAGCCGGATCGAAGGTGGTGCTGCTGGAGGCGAAGGAGATCGGTTTCGGCGGCGCGGGGCGCAATGTCGGCCTGATCAATGCCGGCATGTGGGTGATGCCCGACGACCTGCCCGGCGTGCTCGGTCCGGTGCATGGCGAACGCCTGCTCGAGATGCTCGGCAATGCGCCGAAGCTGGTCATGGAGCTGATCGATAGGCACGGGATCGCCTGCGAACTCGAACGCAACGGCACGCTGCATTGCGCGGTCGGCGCCGACGGGCTGAAGGAGATCGAAGCGCGCGCGGCGCAATGGGCTGCGCGCGGCGCGCCCGTGACGCTGCTCGATGCGGCGGAAACGGCCAAACGCGTCGGCAGCGACGCCTATACCGGTTCGCTGCTCGACATGCGCGCCGGCACGCTGCAGCCGCTCGCCTATGTGCGCGGCCTTGCCCATGCCGCCGTCAAGGCGGGCGTTGCCATCCACACGTCGAGCCCCGTCATCGCAACGGAACGCAACGGCAACCGCTGGACCGTGAAGACGGAAAACGGCGCGGTCAGCGCGGACTGGATCATCGTCGCGACCGATGCCTACAGCACCGGCCCTTTCGAGCAGGTGCGCAACGAACAGGTCTATCTGCCTTATTTCAACTTCGCCACCGTGCCGCTCGGCCATAATCTGCGCCAGTCGATCCTGCCGGGACGGGAAGGTGCATGGGATACCAAGGACATCCTTTCCTCCTTCCGCATGGACCAGGCCGGACGTCTCGTGTTCGGCAGTGTCGGGGCGTTGCGCAATACCGGGCTTGCCGTGCACAAGGGCTGGGCCAAGCGCGCCTTGAAGCGGCTCTTCCCCGTCATCGGCGATGTCGAATTCGAATGCGAATGGTATGGCCAGATCGGCATGACTGACAATGCGCTGCCGCGCTTTCACAAATTCGCGCCCGGCGTGATCGGCTTTTCGGGTTACAATGGCCGCGGCATCGCCCCCGGCACGGTCTTCGGCCGGACGCTCGCCGAGCACATTCTCGGCCGGCTTTCGGAAGCCGATCTGCCGCTGCCGCTGACCTCACCGACCGAGCCGAGCTTCCGTGCGCTCAAGGAATTATGGTACGAAGCCGGCGCTCAGGTCGCCCATTTCGCCGATGCCCGCTTCTGAGAAGCGGGAAACGCTTCCGGGAAGCGAAACTCGCTTCTGAGATAACAAGATTGGAACCACGACAATGACTATCGCCGTCCTCGATCTCGCAACCGAAACCGCCAAGCTGCTTGCCGAACTCGGCGTCGATGCCGGCCGCTATCACGGCGGCACGCTTTCCGTCTCCTCGCCGGTGACGGGCAAGGAAATCGGCAGGCTCCGGGAGCACACCGTTGCCGAGACCAAGGCGGCGATCGAAGAGGCGCATAAGGCCTTCCTCGAATGGCGTTCCGTGCCGGCGCCGAAGCGCGGTGAGCTGGTTCGCCTGCTCGGCGAGGAACTGCGTGCGGCAAAGACGGCGCTTGGCCGTCTGGTGTCGATCGAGGTCGGCAAGATCACTTCGGAAGGCCTCGGCGAAGTGCAGGAGATGATCGATATCTGCGATTTCGCCGTCGGTCTTTCCCGCCAGCTCTACGGCCTGACGATCGCCACCGAGCGCTCCGAGCACCGGATGATGGAAAGCTGGCATCCGCTCGGCGTCGTCGGCATCATCTCCGCCTTCAATTTCCCCGTCGCCGTCTGGTCATGGAATGCGGCACTGGCCATGGTCTGCGGCAATTCCACCGTCTGGAAGCCCTCGGAAAAGACGCCGTTGACCGCGCTTGCCGTGCAGGCGCTGTTCGAAAAGGCGCTGAAGCGCTTTATCGCCGAGGGCGGTATCGCGCCGGCCAATCTGTCGACGCTGATCATCGGCGGCCGCGAGGTCGGCGAAGTGCTGGTCGATCATCCGAAGATCCCGCTCGTATCCGCCACGGGCTCGACCGCCATGGGCCGCGCCGTCGGCCCGCGCCTGTCGCAGCGTTTTGCCCGCGCGATCCTTGAGCTCGGCGGCAACAATGCGGCGATCGTCTGCCCGAGCGCCGATCTCGACCTGACGCTGCGCGGCGTTGCCTTCTCCGCCATGGGCACGGCCGGCCAGCGCTGCACGACGCTGCGCCGTCTCTTCGTGCATGACAGCGTCTACGACCAGCTGGTGCCGCGCCTGCAAAAGGCTTACGGCTCCGTCACCATCGGCAATCCGCTCGAAACCGGCACGCTTGTCGGCCCGCTGATCGACGGCCAGGCCTTCGACAAGATGCAGGCAGCACTCGGCGAGGCGGCTTCGGCCGGCGGCAAGGTGACCGGCGGCGAGCGCGTCGGCAACGGTTTGACCGATGCCTTCTACGTTCGCCCGGCACTGGTCGAAATGCCTGCGCAGACCGGCCCGGTCGAACACGAGACCTTCGCGCCGATCCTCTACGTGATGAAATACAGCGATTTCGACGCGGTGCTGGCCCTGCACAATGCTGTGCCGCAGGGGCTGTCGTCGTCGATCTTCACCAACGACATGCGCGAGGCCGAAACCTTCGTCTCCGCCAGCGGTTCGGATTGCGGCATCGCCAACGTCAATCTCGGGCCGTCGGGTGCCGAAATCGGCGGCGCTTTCGGCGGTGAGAAGGAGACCGGCGGCGGCCGCGAATCCGGCTCGGATGCCTGGAAGGCCTATATGCGCCGCTCCACCAACACGATCAACTACGGCAGGACCCTGCCGCTTGCCCAGGGCGTCAAGTTCGACGTCGAATAAGCGACCCCCAAAAAGGCGACGCTCGAGAGCGTCGCCTTTTTGGCCAAATCCAGATTTATTCCCCCGTAATATGAAATATTTAGTCAAGATATTGTGATGGCATTTCCGGCCAAGCCAAACTTGAAATCTTCAGTCAGGAAAAATATACGCCTCTCATCGCCCTTGGAGACCTCGGGTGACATCGCCACGGAGGCCATCATGACCATTGCACTTAACCGTTTTTCCCTTGCGCTTGCCTTTACCGCTTCGCTTTTCTCCGCCACCACGCTCGCAGGCAGCGCCAATGCGCAGGATGAAGGTCTCGTCGTCTACAATGCCCAGCACGAAAGCCTGGGCCGCGAATGGATCGATGCCTTCACCAAGGAGACCGGCATCAAGGTCACCATGCGCCAGGGCAGCGACATGCAGTTCGCCAACCAGCTCATCCAGGAAGGCGATGCCTCGCCGGCCGACGTCTTCCTGACCGAGAATTCGCCGGCCATGGCGCTGGTCGATGGCGCCGGCCTCTTCGCCCCCATCGAAAAGGACACGCTGGACCAGGTGCCGGATCAGTATCGTCCGGCCGACGGCATGTGGACCGGCATCGCCGCCCGCACCACCGTCTTTGCCTATGACAAGACCAAGCTCACCGAAGACAAGCTGCCGAAGTCGATGCTCGATCTCGCAGATCCGGCCTGGAAGGGTCGCTGGGGTGCGGCTCCCGCCGGCGCCGATTTCCAGGCCATCGTCGCGGCGCTGCTGCAGCTCAAGGGCGAAGACGCTACCAAGGCATGGCTGAAAGGCCTCAAGGACAATGCCACCCCCTACAAGGGCAACAGCGTCGCCATGAAGGCCGTCAATGCAGGGGAAGTCGAAGGCGCTGTCATCTATCACTATTATTGGTTCGGCGATCAGGCCAAAACAGGCGAGAACAGCAAGAATGTCGGCCTGCACTACTTCAAGAACCAGGATCCGGGCGCTTTCGTCAGCGTCTCGGGCGGCGGCGTCCTGAAGTCCACCCAGCATATGAAGGACGCTCAGGCTTTCCTGAAGTTCATTACCGGCAAGGCCGGCCAGGCCGTTCTGAAGGACGGCACCTCCTACGAATATGCCATCGGCAAGGACGCCGCTTCCAACGACAAGCTCACGCCGCTTGCCGATCTCAACGCGCCGAAAGTCGAAGCTTCGACGCTGGACAGCAAGAAGGTTGTCGAGCTGATGACGGCCGCCGGCCTGATCTAACCTTTCTGCCGCAGGCTTGCAGCGGCCAAAACTATTGCTTTTGGCTCAAGAAAACCTTAGGGCATGACGATATCCGGCAACCGCCCGTTAAAGGCGGTTGCCTTCCTTTTTCGGCGTATGAAGGCATGGGCCTTGCTGCAGGACAACAGATTGCTCGCATCCGGCAACGAGGCGCCGGTGACGCCGAGGGCCGCGCACAGAGTTTTGCCGCGCGGGCGCATGCCGCATGCTTCCGTGGTGCTGCTGGCCACCGTCGTCGCAATCTTCAGTCTCGTGCCGCTCGGCTTCATCGGCTGGGTCACCTATGACGTCGGCTGGGAAACGGTGAAGACCCTGGTCTTCAGGCCGCGCGTCGGCGAACTGCTCGTCAATACGGTCCTGCTGGAATCGATCACCATTCCGCTGTCGATCGCCCTTGCCGTGACCCTTGCCTGGCTGACCGAGCGGACGGACATTCCTTTCGCGCGGTTCTGGGCCTGGCTTGCGATCGCCCCACTCGCTGTGCCCGCCTTCGTGCACAGCTATGCCTGGGTCAGCCTCCTCCCCGGCATGCGCGGCCTGCAGAGCGGCGTCTTCATCTCGGTGATCGCCTATTATCCCTTCCTCTACCTGCCGGTCGCCGCCGCCTTGCGCCGTCTCGATCCGGCGATCGAGGATGCGGCGGCCTCGCTCGGCCTCAATCCCTGGCGGGTCTTCTTCCGGGCGGTGCTGCCGCAGCTCCGGCTCGCCATCTGCGGCGGCTCGCTGCTGATCGGGCTGCATCTGCTGTCGGAATACGGCCTGTTCGTGATGATCCGCTTCGACACGTTCGCGACGGCGATCGTCGACCAGTTCCAGTCTTCCTACAACAGCCCTGCCTCCAACATGCTCGGCGGCGTGCTCGTCGCCTGCTGTCTTTTTCTGCTCGGCTTCGAGGTGCTGGTGCGCGGCAACGAACGTTATGCCCGCGTCGGCTCCGGCTCGCCCCGCCCGGCGGATCGCCGGCGGCTCGGCTGGTTCGTGGTGCCGGCCGTTCTGCTGCCCGTCCTCCTGGCGGTGCTGACACTCGGCGTGCCGCTGGTGACGCTTGGCCGCTGGCTCTATCTCGGCGGCGCCGAGATCTGGCGCATCGAGGTCGGCAGCGCCTTCCTGCAGACGATCGTGCTTGCCATTGTCGGCGGCGTGCTGGCGACGATTGCCGCAGCGCCGATGGCATGGCTTTCCGTGCGCGCGCCCGGCCGCTTCCAGCGCGTGCTCGAAGCCTGCCATTATTATGTCGGCTCGCTGCCTGGCGTCGTCGTGGCGCTGGCGCTGGTGACGATCACCGTGCGTCTCGTGCTGCCGCTCTATCAGACCTTCGCAACCCTGCTCGTCGCCTATGTGATGCTTTTCCTGCCGCGCGCCATGGTCGGGCTGCGCGCCAGCATCGCCCAGGCGCCGGTGGAGCTGGAACGCGCCGCGATGGGCCTCGGCCGCACCCCCGGCCAGGCGGTGCGGCAGATCACCATGCGGCTTGCCGCACCCGGAGCGGCCGCCAGCGTGGCGCTGGCCGCCCTCGGCATCACCAATGAATTGACGGCGACGCTGATGCTGTCGCCCAACGGCGTCGATACGCTGGCGACGAAATTCTGGTCGCTGACCAGCGAGATCGATTATGTCTCAGCCGCACCCTATGCCTTCATGATGGTGGTGCTGTCGCTGCCGCTTACCCTCATGCTCTATACCCAATCGAAACGGACCGCCGGCCAATGACGCTGCTTACGATCGAGAACATCAGCAAGCGCTATGGCCCTGTGCAGGCGCTGAAGGATATTTCGCTCGATGTCCAGGCAGGCGGCCGCACGGCCGTCGTCGGCCCGTCCGGTTCGGGCAAGACGACGCTGCTGCGTATCATTGCCGGCTTCGAGCAACCCGATGTCGGCAAGGTGACGCTCGATGGCGAGGTCCTTGCCGATGGGCCGGCGACGGTGCCGGCCCATAAGCGCGGCATCGGCATCGTCTCGCAGGACGGCGCGCTGTTTCCGCACTTGAGCGTCGCCGAGAATATCGGCTTCGGTTTCGAACGGGGCGCTGTGGATCGCGAGAAGCGCATCGTCGAGCTGCTCGACATGGTCGAGCTCGACCGCGGCATGCTGGTGCGGCGCCCGCACCAGCTTTCCGGCGGCCAGCAGCAGCGTGTGGCGCTCGCCCGCGCGCTCGGCCGCAAGCCGCGGCTGATGCTGCTCGACGAACCTTTCTCGGCACTCGATACCGGCTTGCGTGAGAACATGCGCAAGGCGGTGGCGCGCGTGTTGCAGGCGGCCGGCATCACCGCCGTCCTCGTCACGCATGATCAGGAAGAGGCGCTGACCTTTGCCGATCAGGTCGCGGTCCTGAGAGAGGGGCGGTTGATCCAGGCCGGGTCGCCGCAATCATTGTATCTGCATCCCCGGGACCGCGAGACGGCCCTGTTTCTCGGCGATGCCGTGCTGCTTCCGGCCATCATCCGCAACGGCCTGGCCGACTGTGCGCTCGGCCGCGTCGCCGTCGAAGGCAATCGTCAGGGCAAGGCGGAGATCATGCTGCGGCCCGAGCAGATCCGCGTCGTTGCCGATGAAAGCGATCGTAGTTATGGCGGGCGTGTCGTCGAGGTGGAGTTCGGCGGCGCGGTCTGCACCGTCGCCGTGTCGCTCGATGGCGTCGCCCTGCCGCCGATCCTGATCAAGACCTCGAGCGTCGCGCTTCCCTCACGAGGCGATCTCGTTCGCCTCGATATCGCGGGCAAGGCGCATATCTTCGAAAGTTAAATTCAGCCGAACTTGCGCACCACTTCTTCCGGCTCGATGCCTTCGAGCCAGCCGCCGGCAAAGCCGGCGCGCTCGAGCCCGAGGCGGATGGCCGGCGATTGCCGCATCAGCTTCCAGATGAAGTCGGAGCGCTCATTCTCGATGGTCATGACCACAAGACCCTGGTCGATGCCGACGGTACGGTCGTCGACCCAGCCTTCCGGCCGCTTGGTCTTGACAGTCGGGTTGAAGCCGCCGGGAAAGCCGCCTTCCAGGAGCAGGTTCGGATAGCTGGTCAGCAGCGCCTTGGTGCCGTCGAGAGCCGCCTGCCGGTCGTAGGGCAGGCAGGCAAGGGCTGCCCATGGCGCGATCGTGCCGTCATCCGGGCCGAGCGGCGCGCCGCGGGCGGCATAACCCAGAACCTTCGGCTGGCGGCCGCCGCGCATGCGCCGTGTCGGCGGCGGACCGTCGCAGGCGGAAAAACCCCAGATATTCCTGTTGTAGCCGACGAACTGGCCGGGATTGCGCTCGGCATAATCCCGCTGGACGTTGATGACCACCTGGGTGTTGCGGAAATAATCCCAGTTCCGCTCGGCCATCGGTCTGTCCCGAATGCCGCGGAAATCGATCCAGGCATGGGAGAAAAGATGGATGAACAGCGGACCGGCATAGAGATAGGGCTGCTCGCCGTGCATCATCCAGGAATAGCTTGACGTGAAGGCGTCGTAGCACGATTGCGGGATCGGGTGCGTCGGCGAGGCAAGCGCCAGCGCATAGAGGATGATCGCCTCGTCGAAGCCGTGATAGCGCCAGCGCAGGAAGCCGGAAGATGGCTTCCAGCCCATGGCAATGGTGTCGCCCTTGTTCAGCGCCCAGCGCCAGTCGACGCGTTCGTAGATGAAGGTCGCGAGTTCGCGGATTTCAACTTCCGTCTCGTCGTCTTCGCGATCGAAATACTGCGCTGCCGTCAGGATGCCGGCGATGAGCAGCGCCGTGTCGATGGTCGAAAGCTCGCTGTTCCAGGCGCGATTGCCGGTATCCATGTGCAGGAAATGGTAGAAGAAGCCGCGGTGGCCTGTGGCGTGGCGTTCCTCGCCCTGACGCGCCTCGGCGAAGAAACGCAGCGTATTGACCGTGCGTTCGGCTGCTTCCCTGCGGGTGATCCAGCAACGCTCGACACCGACAGGATAGGAGGAAAGGGCAAAACCGACGGCTGCGATGCTTGCCGGCACGCCGCCGATCGAGGTATCGGCCACCAGGCCATTTTCGGGATTGGAATATTTCAGGAAGTATTTGAATGCCGAATGCTGCAGCCTGTCGACGAGTGCTGCATCAATGTCTTCAATCCGTTGCAGCATAGGCTCCTACCCAACTGTTGCATCGCCCCATGCTTGAACATGGCGACCATTCCCGGGCAAATCAAACCTTTTTGATTCGCAGGGATAAGAGAACACAAATGGGCGGAAGTGGTCGTTAATAATTATTGGTGAAATAATATCTAGCAGAAGTCATATAAGCAGCGCAGCAAAAAGCATGGGCCGCGCACCACCGGCCTGGGTTATTTTCCCGCAATACTTGTTTCACCCGCTCCTTTGGGAGCCGGCTGACGAAGCCTCGAGGCGAACTAGAGCGGTTTGCGACTTGGTTGAATCGGGATTCCGCTTTTGTCGCAAATCAGATTTGATTGAATGAGCGATGGAGGCTTGTTCGATGGGTCGTGCTTATTCGATGGATTTGCGTGAACTGGCGATGCGGCGTGTGGCGCAAGGCGAGACATGTCATGCGGTTGCCACCGCGCTGAATGTCGCGCCGTCGAGCGTGATCAAGTGGGCGCAGCGCCAACGCCGTACCGGCAGTGTTGAGCCGGGCAAGATGGGCGGTCATCGACGGGCGTTGATCTGCGGGGAGCATCGCGTCTGGGTCTTGTCGATGATCGATGGGTCGGAGCATGTGACGCTTGAGTGGCTGGCGCGGGGATTGCAGGATCGCGGCCTCAAAGTCCATCCAGCCAATATCTGCCGCTTTCTCCATCGTGAAGGCAAAAGCTTCAAAAAAAACCGTGCTGCCGGCCGAGCAGAACAGGCCGAAGCTGGCCCGTCAACGTGAACGGTGGAAGCGCCATCAGGGCGAGATCAATCCTGATCGCCTCGTGTTCATTGATGAAACCTGGGTGAAGACGAATATGGCTCCGCTCAGGGGCTGGGGCGAACGAGGCAAACGCCTGATCGCCCATGTCCCCCACGCTCATTGGAGAACGATGACT
>NZ_MAWZ01000004.1:0-213043 GCF_001854685.1 Rhizobium sp. RSm-3
AGCTCTGAAATCGACATATGTCCAAGCCCTCTTTCGAGGCTGAACATCGACAATCATACGCTGATCCGGAAGGTGGGGTCAGCACAGCGCTTACTAATAAGCCCCCTTTATATAATGTTCAACGTTGAACATATTGCCTGTATCATCACCCCTTTATGCAATGTACAAAATCATATGTGAAAGCATTGTAATATTTTAAATTTTCCTTTGCACAAACCGTTATGCAAGGTTTGTGCAATGTGCAAAATTTTGAGCTCGATTTTGTCGAGCATCTACTGGATCGCTTTGCACATGTGCAACGCTTTGCACAACGCGTTGTGCAAAGCAAACTTGCTGCTATCAACGCTCCAAAAGCGCCGTCACACCCCAAGTACGAAAACGTCGCTCCAGACAGGCTCGACGCCTGTTTTTTTTTTTCCACTGCGAGCGCTCTCAAGGGGCTCATTTCACCCGACGACAAAATACAGCGAATCTAAACGGGATTCAAAATGAATTGCTCGCTTTGAACAAACCCGGATGTGCCATCCTACCCTTGGCAACCGAAGCGTGCTATCCGAGGCCCAGCAATCTCAACTAGAGCGGACAGCATGCGCAGCTTCCTCACCCTCGCCTTCGGTGTCGTCCTCACTGTGGCACCAGCTAATGCATCGGCGATCCAACGAGAAGAGGCGATTGCGGTAGGCGAAATTATGACTGCATCTGGTGAGTGCATGGACATGAACCAAACGAGTGAAGGCGAAACCCTTGCAGAGGTGGTGTTCGCGTTCGCGAAGCATGAGCCGAGCCTTTCTGACTTAGTCGAGGAAGGACAGGACTCATTCCAAAATCAAATCAAAACAGAAGGTAGGGTGCGAGCGTGCGCCGACGTGATCAGGCGCTATCCTGATCTGCTAATGATCGAGAACCAAGAAGGGGAAGAAAGCAACTAGCTTGCTGCCGAGGTTCCCGTACTTGTCAATCAGCACCGAACATCCTCGATGGGCGCATGTCAGCCAAACTGAAAAAAAAAATCGTAAGGCCAGATGCGGACACCTGTGGACACTGTGGAACGCTCCTGAACAGCACACACGCCGCCACCTAATCCATTGTATTTACATGCCTAATTGACACTTGAGCCAAAGCCTCTAAGCTGGTCGATGCAAACCCAAACCAAGCGAAAAGGAGACTGGAAGTGTCGAAGTTTATCAAGTTGACTGTAATTGAATCTGACGCTGATGACATACCCATTTGGGCGAGTGAGAACCAAATCACCAGTCCGACGTGGATAAACGCCGACAAGATAACTCGTTACTATGAGGGGAGTGAACCTGTTGGCTCACACATCGAGCTTTCAGATGGCCGCGAAGAAGTTCTGGCAGTTGTTGAGACCCCGGAAGCGATCCTCGCTCTGATCGAAGGTCGCCCGCTTCCCAAGCCTCCCGCCGAGGAACGGGCCGTGACGAAGATCGTGCTGGCCCGCCCAACACCTGTGGCAGGCAGCAAAGTGCCGCACTCGCTCAGCAGCGCGATTTAGCGACAAGTCCGACCGACGTATTAGCGGCGACCGAACGCTCGTCAGCGACCAAATATGAGACCAGGAAAAACCCCGCTTATTGGCGGGGCTTTTTTTTTTTGTTTTGTGGATCGAAATAGAGGCGCGGCTTGTTCCTGCTACTCCGGTAGGGGATCACCATCGCGCAGCGCTCTGAACTCCGCAAGTGTCACGTGCCGAAGATGTTCCGGAACCGCGTATCCGGCGTCAACGGCAAGGATCACCCTTGGATCGATCTCTTGAGCTTCGGCTTTCGCTGGCCGGGCATGAACCGGCGCAGCAGGAATAGCCTCACCATGATCATCCTGATCAGCAACCTCTCGGTTGCGGAGGGCCATGACATCTTCATACCGATAAAGAGGCCGTGTAGCCGGTGACCATGAGACCTTCTGGAGATCGAATTGCTGCCGTAGCTGCCAGAACCGGGTACGCCCAAGGCCGATAAGTTTCGCAGCAGCAGTCGCGGATAACAGCGCGGTCTTCGGGATAGCACTAGGGGTTGTGTCCTTCTTCTTCATGCTGCGTGCTCCTCAATGCCCTGTGCAGCATGGGTCTTGTCAATCTTGTTGGTAGTTTCGTTTGAACTACCATCGATAAAATCGGCCCAATATTTCAGAGCCTCACCGCGCTTTGCGAGGCCAGGTGCGCGGCGGTACGCCTTCGCAGTCGCATCCCCGACCTTGTGCCCGAGCGTTTCCTCAGCAGTGTTCCATGACACGTTCGTTTCGTCGCCAAGATACTCGCGCAGTGATGAGCGGAACCCATGAACCGATACGCCAGCAGGAAGTAGGTGTTGAAACGCGTTATGCGACAGTCGCGGGGATCGCAGGTCAGCCCAAACATGCGCAGGGGTTTCCACAGGGCGCTTAGTATGCGCGTTGATCTCGCTGACCATACAATCGACCATGTCGAGTTGCTGCCGCAGTATCTCAGCGGCCCTACGGGTTAGGGGTACCACGTGCTCTCGGCGTTGCTTCGTGCGCTCAGCGGGGATCGTCCAGATAAATTTCCCGAGATCAAGTTCGTCACGCAGCATACCCGCTACCTCCTCTTTGCGCGCCCCCGTCAGGATCAGCAGTTCAAAGGCACGTGCGGCGCGGCTGTCCTTTGCGCGTAGCGATGCGACAAACGCCGGGACATCGGAATAGGGCATGGAGGGGTTGTTGCCGCCTTTGTATTCCAAGGATGTGAGGCGACCGACGCGTGAGGTCATCGCCGGGTTATCCTCGCGGAGTTCAGACGCGATGGCCGTTTCCATCGTGCGCCGTATGACCGACAACGCATTCTTCTTCGTGGTGGGCCGGTCATCGAAAACAGCAAGGGCCTTGGCAATATCGACGCCGCGAATGTCCTTGATGAGCATGGAACGCAGATCGCCCAATTCCTTGACGACGCGATTCCACTGCTCAATGGCCCCTTCGAACGTCCATTTCTTGCGCAGGACGTCACGGGTGTCGTTGGCGCATTGCTCGAAGGTCACGGAATCCCGTGTTGCTTCTGCTGCTGCACGGTCGCGCTCAACCAAGGGATCGAGGCCCTTTGCGATCAGCGCCCTACCCTCTGACGCTTTCTCACGAGCGCTGGCGAGGGAAACGGTAGCCAACGTGCCAAGGCCCATCTCACGACGTTTGCTGGTGACGGGCGACGTGAACTTGAAAAGCCAGCGAGCCCCGAACTTGTCTATAACGAGCGTGAGGCCACCCCCGTCATTATGTGCGCCGTAGCCTTCTGTCCCTTTCTTGGTAGTGGATTCAATTCCTCGTGCCGAAAGCCTGTGTAATTCTCTTGCCATCAAAAGGCTCCTATGATCACTTCGACCGGGAAACGCACCACGCTGTGGCATCGGAGCCCGTACTGTGCCCACATCGTACCCCCACTCTATCCCCCATTTGCGTCCTGCATTTGTGCGAATAGGTGTGAACACTCACGAACATGATATCGAAATAGTCTAGGAAATTCAATAACCTAAGACACACGAAATGAACAGTCAAAAACACCGAAAGTCGCCACCTCGTGGTTTTTGAAGCATTGACAACAAAAGCGGAGACGAAAATGTCCGATGAAATTGCAAAGCGCCTGACTGAGATGGGGATAACCCTGCCCGAAGCCGCAGCCCCTGCTGCAAATTACGTTCCCTACGTCATCAGCGGCAATCTTCTCTACATCTCCGGCCAGTTGCCGCTCGAAGGCGGCAAGATCGCCGTCTCCGGCCATCTCGGCAAGACCGTCGACGTTGCCGCCGGCCAGCGCGGCGCCGAACTCTGCGCCATCAACATTCTTGCGCAGGCGAAGGCGGCACTTGGCGGCGATCTCGGCCGTATCCGGCGCGTCATCAAGCTGAACGGATTCGTCGCCTCGGCGCCCGACTTCGTCGAGCAGCATCTCGTCATCAACGGCGCTTCGAACCTGATTGCCGGCGTGCTCGGCGAGGCCGGCAAACATGCGCGTGCCGCTGTCGGCATGGCTGCCCTGCCGCTGAACGCCGCCGTCGAGATCGATGCTATCATGGAAATCGCAGAATGACCAATGCGGCCTGGATCCGGGACGTGCCGGTCGCCCATCGCGGCTATCACGATCTCAATAAACTCGTCTGGGAAAATACGCTTTCGGCCTTCTCGCGCGCCGTCGAAGCGGGCTTTGCGATCGAATGCGATCTGCATTACGCCTCCGACGGCGTGCCGGTCGTCTTTCACGACGAAGACCTGCAGCGGCTCTGCAATCTCACCGGCGACGTCCGCGAGCGCACCTCGCGCGAGCTCGGGCTGATCGCCGTCGGCGGCACTGGAGACAAGGTGCCGACGCTCCGCCAGCTCCTTGATCTCGTGCAGGGCAAGGTGCCGCTGGTGCTGGAGCTCAAGGGCCGAGAGGCCGATGACGAGGGTTTCGCCGAAGCCGTGCTCGAGGTGCTTGAGGGCTATGAGGGCAAGGTGGCGCTGATGAGCTTCGACCACTGGCTGCTGCGCGATCTGAAGGCGCTTGGCGCACCCTACCCGCTCGGGCTGACCGCCAACGGCAACACGCCGGAGGAATTCGCGACGCATGCCAAGGCGATGGAGATCGGTCTCGATTTCATCTCCTATTATTATGACGACCTGCCGAACGCCTTCATCTCAGGCGAACGCGAAAAGAGAATCCCCGTCATCACCTGGACGGTGCGCGACGAAGAGGCGCGCCGGCGGACCTTCGCCAACGCGGACCAGATGACCTTCGAAGGCTTCGACCCGCGTGTGGCGGTTTGACGCTCGCTTTTTGGCCAAGATCATGCGCAGATTGAGGAAAAGCCGAAACCGCCCGCCCACAGGCTTCGCATTTGCCCCATGACCGATGACCTCACCATTCGCGTCGAACGCTCCTTCACAGCGATTTCCCCGGAAAGCTGGTCCAGGCTTTCCGGGGCATCGAAGAACGGCACGACGCTTGCCTACAACCCATTCGTTTCACACGCCTTTTTATCGTCGCTGGAGGAATCCGGTTCTGCCGATGCCGAGACCGGCTGGCTCGGCCACCACCTGCTGCTCGAAACCGATCGCGGCGAACTGATCGGCGCCCTGCCCGGCTATCTCAAAAACCACAGCCGGGGCGAATATGTCTTCGATCATGGCTGGGCCGACGCCTTCGAGCGGGCCGGCGGGCGTTATTACCCCAAACTTCAGTGTTCCATTCCGTTCACGCCGGCGACAGGCCCGCGCCTTCTCGTTGCCGAGGGGCTACAGCGGCTGCCTGTCCAAAGCGCGATTGCCGAAAGCCTGAAGGAGGTCGTGCGCCGGCTCGGCGTCTCCTCGGCCCATATCACCTTTGTGCCGGATGAGGAGATCGGCGTCTTCGAGATGGACGGCTATCTTCACCGCACCGACCAGCAGTTCCATTTCATCAATGACGGCTATGCCAATCACGAGGAATTTCTCGAAACGCTTGCCTCGCGCAAACGCAAGGCGTTGCGCAAGGAGCGCCGTGCCGCCCTCGAAAACGGCATCAGCATCGACTGGCTGACCGGCCGCGACCTGACGGAGCGCATCTGGGATCAGTTCTTCAACTTCTACATGGATACCGGTGGCCGCAAATGGGGTCGGCCCTACCTCACCCGCCAATTCTATTCGCTGATCGGCGAGCGCATGGCCGACGACATCCTGCTGGTCATGGCCAAGCGCGACGGGCGCTATGTCGCCGGCGCGATCAACTTCATCGGCGGCGATACGCTCTATGGCCGTCACTGGGGCTGCATCGAGGATCATCCCTTCCTGCATTTCGAGGTCTGCTATCACCAGGCGATCGACTTCGCCCTTTCGAAAGGGTTGAAGCGGGTCGAGGCCGGCGCCCAGGGCGAACACAAGCTGGCGCGCGGCTACCTGCCGGTGACGACGCATTCGGCCCATTATGTCGCCCATGCCGGCCTTCGCCGCGCAATCGGCGACTATCTCGCCCGCGAGCGCGCCGATGTCGAACAGATGAGCGAGCTGCTCGCCGAGCACAGCCCGTTCCGCAAGGGCGAGCGTCAGCAGGAGGATTGACGCCGCCCCGCCGGCCGCGTTACCCGATCAACGACTGCAGAAAGAGGAGATTTCGCGATGACCAACCCGGCCGCTTATGACGACAACAATATCTTCGCCAAGATCCTGCGCGGCGAAATTCCCTCGCACCGTATCTATGAAGACCAGCATACCGTCGCCTTCATGGATGTGATGCCGCAGGCGCCAGGCCATGTGCTGGTCGTTCCGAAGGCAGCATCGCGCAATATCTTCGATGCCGATCCCGTCACCCTCACCCATGCCATTACAGTCGTCCAGAAGGTCGCCAATGCGCTCAAGGACGTCTTCGACGCCGACGGCGTGTTCATCGCCCAGTTCAACGAACCGGCTGCCGGGCAAACGGTCTTTCATCTGCATTTCCACGTCATCCCGCGCCATGAGGGCGCCGCACTCAAGCCGCACTCCGGCAAGATGGAGGATGGCGCCGTGCTTGCGGCCCATGCCGAAAAGATCAGGGCGGCCCTGGCCTGACATCGATCCCGAAGCGAGGCAGAGGCTACCGAAAGAGCAGAAACCGAAAAAGGCCGCGGATGACGCGGCCTTTTTCAATTCCATGACGAAAGCTCACTTCTTGCGCGGGACCTTCGGAACCGTGGTGCCCTTTTTCGGGGCGTCACGGACCTCGGGCTCGGCCTGCGGGACCGTCTTGGCGCGGGTCTTGGGCGCCGCCTTGGTCTTCAGCTCGCCATCGCTTTCGCCGTCGGCATCGGGATGGACGACTTCGGCTTCCGGCTTCGGCTTGATCGGCGCCGTATCCGGGATGGCTTCCAGCACGATGCCAGGCTTGCCGTCTTCCTTCGGACCGACCGTGACGTTGACGACGCCGCCCTTCTTCAGCTTGCCGAAGAGGATTTCGTTGGCAAGCGGCTTCTTGATCGTATCCTGGATCACGCGGGCAAGCGGGCGGGCGCCCATCTTCTCGTCGTAACCCTTTTCCGAAAGCCAGGCGATCGCATCCTCATGCAGGTCGAAGGTGACGTTCCTTTCGGAAAGCTGGGCCTCCAGCTGCATGATGAACTTCTGCACGACCTTGTGGATGACGGCCGTCGGCAGTGCCGCGAAGGGAATGATCGCGTCGAGGCGGTTGCGGAATTCCGGCGTGAACAGGCGGGTCAGCGCCTCCTCGTCCTCGCCGGTGCGCTTGGACGAGCCGAAGCCAATCGCCGCCTTGGCCATTTCGGACGCGCCCGCATTCGTCGTCATGATCAGGATGACGTTGCGGAAGTCGATCTTCTTGCCGTTGTGGTCGGTCAGCGTGCCGTGGTCCATGACCTGCAGCAGGATATTGTAGATGTCGGGATGCGCCTTCTCGATTTCGTCGAGCAGGACCACACAATGCGGGTGCTGGTCGACGCCATCGGTCAAGAGACCGCCCTGGTCGAAGCCGACATAGCCGGGAGGTGCACCGAGCAGGCGCGACACCGTATGCCGCTCCATGTATTCCGACATGTCGAAGCGCAGCAGCTCGACGCCGAGTGACGATGCCAGTTGCTTTGCCACCTCGGTCTTACCGACGCCGGTCGGACCGGAGAAGACATAGGCGCCAATCGGCTTGTTCGGCTCGCGAAGGCCGGCGCGCGCCAGCTTGATCGAGGTCGACAGGGCTTCGATGGCAATATCCTGGCCGTAGACGACCGAACGCAGTTCCTGCTCGAGATTGGCAAGCACCGCTTCGTCATCCTTGGAGACGGTCTTCGGCGGAATGCGCGCCATCGTGGCAACCGTCGCCTCGATCTCCTTTTCGGTGATCAGCTTGCGGCGCTTCGACGGCGGCAGCAGCATCTGGGCAGCACCCGTCTCGTCGATCACATCGATTGCCTTGTCCGGCAGCTTGCGGTCGGAGATGTAACGGGCCGACAGTTCGACGGCCGACTTGATGGCGTCGTTGGAATAACGCAGGTGATGATATTCTTCGAAATAGGGCTTCAGGCCCTTCATGATCTCGATCGCATCGTCGATCGACGGCTCGCTGACGTCGATCTTCTGGAACCTGCGGACCAGCGCCCGGTCCTTTTCGAAGAACTGGCGATATTCCTTGTAGGTGGTCGAGCCGATGCAGCGGATCGCGCCCGACGACAGGGCCGGCTTCAAGAGGTTCGATGCATCCATGGCGCCGCCCGAGGTGGCGCCGGCGCCGATCACCGTGTGTATCTCGTCGATGAACAGCACCGCGCCCGGATATTCTTCCAGTTCCTTGACGACCTGCTTCAGGCGCTCCTCGAAATCGCCGCGGTAACGCGTGCCGGCGAGCAACGTGCCCATGTCGAGCGAGAAGATCGTCGCATCGGCCAGCGCTTCGGGAACCTTGCCTTCGACGATGCGCTTGGCAAGGCCTTCGGCGATCGCCGTCTTGCCGACGCCGGGATCACCGACATAGAGCGGATTGTTCTTCGAGCGGCGGCACAGGATCTGGATGGTGCGGCTCACCTCGGCGTGACGGCCGATCAGCGGGTCGATCTTGCCGCCCTTGGCCTTCTCGTTGAGATTGACGCAATAGGCCTTGAGCGCATCCTGCTGCTTCTTGGGGCCGCCCTCTTCCTCGCCGCCGCGCGCCGTCGGCTTGCTGCTTTCGGCTTCCTCCTCGGCGCCGCGCGGGGGGCGCGCTTCCGAAGCGCCCGGGCGCTTGCCGATGCCGTGGGAGATATAGTTGACGGCGTCGTAGCGGGTCATCTCCTGCTCCTGCAGGAAATAAGCGGCATGGCTTTCGCGCTCGGCGAAGATCGCGACGAGCACGTTGGCGCCGGTCACCTCTTCGCGGCCGGACGATTGCACATGGATGACGGCACGCTGGATCACACGCTGGAAGCCGGAGGTCGGCTTCGAATCCTCGTCATATCCGGTAATCAAATTGGAGAGTTCGTTATCGACATATTCGACGAGCGTCTTGCGCAGCGCGTCGAGATCGACGTTGCAGGCGCCCATAACCGCGGCCGCATCGGCATCGTCAATCAGGGCGAGCAGCAGATGCTCGAGCGTCGCATATTCATGATGCCGCTCGTTGGCAAAGGTCAGTGCCTGATGGAGCGCCTTCTCTAAACTAGGCGAAAATGTTGGCACGTTCAGATCCTCACTTCTTTTCCATGACGCATTGTAGCGGATGCTGGTGCTGCCGGGCGAAGTCCATCACCTGGCTGACCTTCGTTTCCGCCACCTCGTATGTGAATATTCCGCATTCGCCGACGCCGTGGTTATGGACATGGAGCATGATGCGGGTGGCACTTTCACGATCCTTTTGAAAAAAACGCTCCAGAATATGGATGACGAATTCCATGGGCGTGTAGTCGTCATTCAAAAGCAGCACGCGGTAGAGATTGGGCTTCTTGGTCTTCGGCTTGGTGCGTGTGATGACCGAGGTTCGATTTCCGTTCTCCCCGTTCCTATCGCTGTCGTTCTGCATCCGGATCGGCTTTGCGATCATTGTCATTCATTCCTCAAGCAATCCGGCGGAGCATGGGAGGGTGCTTTTCCCGCCGAATATCTGAAACACTAACTTAGTTCATAATAGGCCGATTTTAAGCCCCCTGTCAGTCACTGCAATCAAGAAATGGCCGGCATGCACGGGAAAGACCAAAAAAGTCCCCGGCGATCCCATTGGAGGTGTTGCAGCGAAAGTAGAAACAAAAAGACCGGCCACAGATGCGTAGCCGGTCCTTAAATTTCAATATGTAGCGCAGGTTGCGCCGTCGCAATCAATTCATGCAGCGGCTGGTGTGGAAGGCTGGGCCTGCCTGGGGGTCTTGGCAACGGCAGCGGCGATCGGCGCTTCATAGGGCTTGTAGGCGGATTTGGCGAGATCGGCATACATCTCGCCGAGCTTCGTCGTCTCGGAGACGAGGCCTTCGAAATAGGACTTGACGTAATTGGTCTGAAGTTCGAAAGCGGCCTCGAAGCTCTTGACGCCGGCCAGGGTTTCGAAATGCGTCACCGCGTCCTGAAAGGATTTCTTCGAATAGTCAGCGGCTTCGGCGGCGATCGCCTGAAAGCCCTTGGTCGTATCGGAATAGGTTCTCAGCGCCGTATCGACGGCTTCCTTGCTCTTCCTGTTTGCATCGTCAAAGTTGAACATGACCGTCCTCCGTTGGGCTGTGGGATGGCGGCAGGGTAGCTGCAACGCACAAATAGTCAAGTAGTCTTGTGCGATGCAAAACATCCATTGGTTGTGCTGCGATTATAAAACAAAGGATGCGCGCCGGGGCACGTACGTCTTTAACTGATTTTGCTAATATATATCAGATCAGCGCAACCGGAGGCTTTAAATAAATTTTCGGGCCAAGCCCAGAAAACAAAAAAAGACCGAACGGATCGCGCCGTTCGGTCCTTTGAAAGCGTTCGAGCGCGATCAGAGATCGACGTCGAGGATTGCCATCGAAAAGTTGTAGGAGCGGTCGCCGTCCTCGTCATCGATATAGACGACGCCCAGAAATTCTTCGCCGAGATAGACTTCCGCAGAATCATTCTTGCGCGGACGCGCCTTGACGACGATCTGCGGGTTGAGCATGCGTTTGAAATAGGCGTCGAGCTTCTTGATTTCTTCAGGCTTCACTCTGTCATCTCCGTAAACGGTCTTGATTGGCCGCTTCTTGCACAGGAAAAGCAGCGGTGTAAAGGCAAGGTTGCCACTTGGCAATTTCCGTCCCCACTTGGGGCCTGCCGACTTTTCCCAATCCTTTTCCGGCAGCCGATCAGATATCGGCGCCGATCACCTGGTCCATGTTGCGCGACGGCTCGGAACACCCGGCCTCACCGACGACCTTGGCCGGCACGCCGGCAACGGTCTTCTTCGGCGGCACCGCCTTCAAGACGACGGAGCCGGCAGCGATGCGTGAGCAGTAGCCGATCTCGATATTGCCGAGGATCTTCGCGCCGGCGCCGATCATGACGCCGCTGCCGATCTTCGGATGGCGGTCGGCCCCCTCTTTGCCGGTTCCGCCGAGCGTCACGTTATGCAGGATCGAGACATTGTCGCCGATCACAGCCGTCTCGCCGACGACGAGGCCGGTGGCGTGATCGAGGAAGATGCCCTTGCCGATACGGGCGGCCGGATTGATATCGGTCTGGAAGACGCTGGAGGAGCGGCTTTGCAGATAGAGCGCGAAATCTCGCCGGCCGCGGTTCAGCAGCCAATGGGCGAGACGATGCGTCTGCAGCGCATGGAAGCCCTTGAAATAGAGCACGGCTTCCATGAACCGCAGGCAGGCGGGATCGCGGTCGTAGATGGCTTGGATATCGACGCGCAGAATGGAGCTCCATTCCGGCCAATCGGAGAGCATTTCCTCGAAGGTCTGGCGAAGCAGGTTCGCCTGCATGTCGGGGTGATCGAGACGTTCGCAGATGCGATGGATGACGCATTCCTCGAGCGAATGGTAGTTGATCACCGTCGAGTAGAGGAAGGCGGCGAGAACCGGATCCCGTTCGGCGGCGAGCCGGGCTTCCTCGCGCAGGCTGTCCCAGATGGGATCCATCACCTTCAGCGGATGGCCTGTCTCAAAAGCACGAATGTCAGTCTTGGCGACCATCGCCGCTCTCCTCGTTGCCAATGGGAATGCCGTTTTCGGAATGCCAATATATAGTGGAAAACGCCAATAACATAAATGGGTGCCGTCGCCATGGTTTTTTAGCATGGGGTTTCGGCATCACGATGATGTCACCACCGATGTCACCCACTGGCGACTTTCGCGTAGAAGGCCAGCACCGCCTGCTTGAAAACCCTGTCGCCGACGGCGAGCATATGATCGCGGCCCGGAATATCGAGCGCCTCGGCATCGGGCATCAGCGCCGCCAGTTCCTGCGGCGAGCCGGCGATATCATCCTTGGTGCCGACGCCGATCAGCGCCGGCATGTCGAGCTTTCCCATATCCGAACGAGCGACGAGATCGCGCGAGCCGCGGATGCACTCGGCAAGGGCGACGCGGTCGCTCTTGGTCTGCTCGGCGAAGGCCCGGAACATCCGGCCACGCTCATGAGCGACGTCCTCAAGTGAAGGAGCAAGCAGGGCATCGGCGATCGGATCCCAGTCGCCGACGCCGTCTGTCATGCCGATACCGAGGCCGCCGAGCACCAGCGAACGGACGCGATGCGGATTGGCAAGGGCGGCAAAGACGGAAATGCGCGCACCCATCGAATAGCCCATGACATTGGCTTCCGGAATGCCGAGATGGTCCAGAAGAGCGATCGCATCGCCGGCCATCACCCATGGACGATAGGCCTCAGTGTCGTGCGGCTTGTCGCTTGCGCCGTGGCCGCGATTGTCGATGGCGATCACCCGGTAGCCGGCATCCCCCAGCGTCTTCAGCCAGCCCGGATGCACCCAGTTGACGTTTGCTGTCGAGGCAAAACCGTGGATCAACAGGACGGGCACGCCGGCCGGATCGCCCTCATCGAAGAAGGCGAGCTGCAATCCGTCATGGGTGAAGCTTGAAAATGCAGGCGTGTTCAGGTTCATCGGGTCTTCCTTTTGGCGCGACCATAGTCGAGCGGCCTGTCAGCGTGAAGCCAAAACTGCGGCTAAAAACAGTACCCACCGCGGCGCTTTGGCTCTACACATTTGCGGCAAAGGCTTATAAGGTCCGCGCAGATTTCAAGCATTCGGAGAGCGACATGGCCGGCCACAATATTCCCCACTTCCAGAACGATGGCGGTCACCGGGTTATCGAAGTCGGCGTCAAGGAATTCATGTGCACCGGCGCTTCGGCCCCTTTCGATCATCCGCACATCTTCATCGACATGGGCGACGACAACGAGAAGGTCTGTTCCTACTGCTCGACGCTCTATCGCTTCAATTCGGCGCTGAAGCCCAGCCAGACCAACCCGGCCGGCTGCGTTTTCCACGTGAAGGCGGCTTAACCCGCCGAGATCCGGATCGGACTGATAATGCCGGTCGCACATGCCGCCATCATCGGCGCCGGGATATCGGGGCTGACCGCTGCGCTTTCGCTTTCGCGCCGGGGCATCAGTTCCGACATCTTCGAGCAGGCGGGCGAACTCACCGACATCGGCGCCGGCTTGCAGGTTTCGCCCAACGCCTCCCGCATCCTTGCCGAACTCGGCATCCTTGAAGGACTATCAAAGGTCTGGCTCGAACCGGAGACGATCCGGCTGATCTCGGGCAGTTCGCTGCGCCAGCTGGCGGCGGTACCGGCAGGCACATTCGCGCGGCAGCGCTGGGGCGCTCCCTATGGCGTCCTGCATCGCACGACGTTGCAGAAAGCGCTTCTGGCGGCTGTCGCGGCCGATCCGCTCTGCCGGCTTCGCCTTGGTATCAGGATGGAATCGGCGCTGCCGGATTTCGAGCGAGCGCCCGATGTCGTCATCGGCGCCGACGGCGTCTGGTCGAAGCTCCGGCAATTGGTTCCGGGCGGCCCCTCGCCCCGCTTTTCCGGCAATATCGCCTACCGCTTCACCATTGCCGCGGACGAAGCGCCTGGTTTCCTCGATCGCACAAGCGTTTGTGCTTTCCTCGGCGGGGCGGCGCATCTCGTCTGCTATCCTTTGAGGGAGACCGGCAGCTTCAACATGGTGGCGATCACCGCCGGCAATATCGCGCCGCAGGCCTGGCAAAGCGAACCGACGGCCGAGCAGCGCGCAGAGCTCAGGAAACGCTTTTCCGGCTGGAACGCGGCGATCGTCTCACTCTTCGAAGGACACCGGAAGCTGACATTCTGGCCGCTGTTCGAAACCACATCAGGCGCGTGGCAGGACGGCCGCAAGACGGTTCTGATCGGCGACGCCGCGCATGCGATGATGCCGTTTGCCGCCCAGGGCGCGGCGATGGCGATCGAAGACGCCTACGAACTTGCCGCCTTTCTTTCCAATCGTCCGGTGGCGGGCGCCCTGGCACTGTTCGAAAGACATCGTGCGCCGCGCATTGCGAAACTTCGCCAGCGCGGCGCCTTCAACCGGTTCGCCTATCATGCAAAAGGGCCGATCCGGATCGGCCGTGATCTGGTGCTCGGCCTCAAGCCGCCGCAAAGCCTGGCGGCGGATCTCGACTGGGTTTACGGCTATCAGTCCGTGCGCCTGCCATAGAGCGCAGGGTCAGACGGCGCTTGCGGCCGCAAAACCCCGTTCGATATCGGCCTTGAGGTCAACCACATCCTCAATGCCGATCTGCAGGCGGATGACCGCACCATCGGTCGGGGCTTTGGCGACCTTGCGATCGGCGAGATAGGCGTGCAAGGCGAGGCTTTCAAAGCCGCCCCAGGAATAGCCGAGACCGAAAATCCTCAACGCGTCGAGGAAAGCATGCGCCTTTGCTCTGGACTTCTCGGGACCATCGGCGGCAAGCACGAAGGAAAAGATGCCGCTGGCGCCCTTGAAATCGCGCTTCCACAGATGGTGAGAGGGGAAACTCGGCAGGGCCGGATGCAGCACACGGGCGACATCCTCCCTGCCCTCCAGCCATTCCGCGATATCAAGCGCGCTTTCATAATGCCGCTCGAGGCGCAGGCCCATGGTGCGCAAGCCGCGCAGGATCTGATAGGCATCATCGGGCGCGCCGCAGATGCCGAGCACGCCGTTCGCCTCCTTCAGCCGCTCCCAATGCTCGGCATTGGCCGACACCGTTCCGAGCAGGATATCCGAATGGCCGGACGGATATTTCGTCGAGGCATGGATGGAGATGTCGACGCCGTGATCGAGCGGCTTAAAATAGAGCGGCGTCGCCCAGGTATTGTCCATCATGACGACGGCGCCATGGCGGTGCGCCACTGCCGAGATCGCCGGGATATCCTGCATTTCGAAAGTATTGGAGCCGGGAGCCTCGGTGTGGACGAGCTTGGTATTGGGCCGGACCAGCGCCTCGATGCCGGCGCCGATCGACGGGTCATAATATTCGACCTCGACACCAAGACGCTTCAACATCGTGTCGCAGAAATGGCGCGTCGGGCCGTAGACCGAATCGACGACGAGCGCATGATCGCCGGCGGCGACGAAACCCAGGAAGGGAATGGTGACGGCCGCAAGGCCGGAAGGCACCAGGATCGTGCCGGCCGAGCCTTCAAGTGCGTCGATCGCCTCGCAGAGCGCATCCGTCGTCGGCGTGCCGCGCGTTCCGTAGGTGTATTTCTGCGCCCGCGTCTCCATCGTCCGCGCATTCGGAAACAACACCGTCGAGGCGTGCACGACCGGCGGATTGATAAAGCCGTGATAGTCGAAAGGATCATTGCCGATATGGGTCAGGCGGGTGTTGATGCCGGCATTCTGCAGCAAGCTGTCTTTGTCTTTCATGTCGGAAATAGCCTTTGGCAAAGGGGCACGAAAACCAGACTTTTGGACGCCCTGCCGTTTCCGGTCAACCCCTCGAAGAGCGGTTGCCGGCAACGCTGGAGAATGATGGAATTTCCGAATTTCGCGTTATTTTTCCGCAATCGGACGCCTATTTCCTAGCCAACCGCCCTCGAATGCGGCGCAATCTGCCAAAATTCTGAATTTTGCCGCAATTATTGATGGCGACACTTGACCATGGTGACATTTGCGACTGTGATAGGGCACTCGCGCCGGGAGGGTGTCGAGACAATGGGGGCGGCAGGTTTTTCCGCCGGAACTCCCCACAAGAAAATATAAGACAACGGAAAAGGTTGGGAAAAAATGAAGAACAAGCTTCTGTCCGCCGCAATCGGCGCAGCAGTTTTCGCTCTTGGCACCTCGGCTGCCTCGGCCACGACACTCACGGACGTCAAGGCCAAGGGTTTTGTTCAGTGCGGCGTCAATACCGGACTTACCGGCTTTGCCGCACCTGACGCTTCCGGCAATTGGGCTGGCTTCGACGTCGACTTCTGCAAGGCCGTCGCTTCGGCCGTCTTCGGCGACCCCACCAAGGTCAAGTACACGCCGACAAACGCGAAGGAGCGCTTTACCGCTCTGCAGTCCGGCGAAATCGACGTTCTCTCGCGCAACACGACCTGGACGATCAATCGTGACACAGCGCTTGGCTTCAACTTCCGTCCTGTCACCTATTACGACGGTCAGGGCTTCATGGTCCGAAAGAGCCTGAACGTGAAGTCGGCTCTCGAACTCTCCGGCGCCGCAATTTGCGTACAGTCGGGCACCACCACCGAACTGAACCTCGCCGATTACTTCAAGACGAACAATCTGCAGTACAATCCGGTCGTCTTCGAAAATCTTCCTGAGGTCAACGCGGCCTACGACGCCGGTCGTTGCGACGTTTACACGACCGACCAGTCCGGTCTCTATTCACTGCGTCTGACGCTCAAGAATCCCGACGAACACGTCATCCTTCCCGAGATCATCTCGAAGGAACCGCTTGGCCCGGCCGTCCGTCAGGGCGACGATCAGTGGTTCGACATCGTCTCCTGGACAGCTTATGCGCTCATCAATGCCGAAGAGTTCGGCATCACCCAGGCCAATGTCGACGAGATGAAGAACTCGCCGAACCCGGACATCAAGCGCTTCCTCGGCAGCGAGGCCGACACCAAGATCGGCACCGATCTCGGCCTGACCAATGATTGGGCCTACAACGTCGTCAAGGGCGTCGGCAATTATGGCGAAGTCTTCGAACGCAACATCGGTCAGGGTAGCCCGCTCAAGATCGCACGCGGCTTGAATGCTCTCTGGAACAAGGGCGGCATCCAGTACGCACCGCCGGTTCGCTAATCGAGCACTGGCATGAAATGCCGGGAAGGCGGCCAGCCGCCTTCCCACTTCCAAAAAGTTAAAAAGAAAGCCCGAAAACGGGCACAAGGGGATTGGCGCGGCATGACGCATGGGGCTGTGGATAGGACACCTTTGCATGACACCGGCTGGACTTTCCGGTCGGCAATGTACGACCCGAAATACCGGAGCATATTTTTCCAGGTTTTGACAATTATTGCCCTCGTGGCGTTTGTGTGGTGGGTGGCCCACAACACGGCGGTGAACCTTGCCCGCAGCAATACGGCATCGGGTTTCGGCTTTCTTCGCGGTCGCGCCGGTTTCGAAATCGGCCAGTCGTTGATCGGCTATTCAAGCGACTCGACTTATGCACGCGCACTTTTCGTCGGTATTCTGAATACTTTGCTGGTGGCGGTGACGGGTATCGTCACGGCGACCATCATCGGTTTCATTATCGGCATCGGCCGGCTGTCGCGGAACTGGCTGATTGCCAAGCTCTGCACGGTCTATGTCGAAATTTTCCGCAACATTCCGCCGCTGCTCGTCATCTTCTTTTGGTATCTCGGCGTTCTCTCCGTCCTGCCGCAGCCGCGCGAATCGGTAGGGCTGCCGTTCAGCATGTACCTCAACAACAGAGGACTAGCCTTCCCGAAGCCGATCTTCGAGACAGGCATGATCGCGGTCGGCATTGCTCTGGTGATTGCGATTGTCGCCACCATCATCATGGCGCGCTGGGCCCATAAACGGCAGGCTGCAACCGGACGGCCATTCCATACGGTATGGGCGTCGATCGCGCTGATTGTCGGCCTACCGATGCTGGTCTTCGTTGCCTCGGGCTTTCCGCTCACCTTCGACGTTCCCGTCGCCGGAAAGTTCAATCTGACGGGCGGCTCGGTTGTCGGCCCAGAATTCATATCGCTGTTTCTCGCCCTGTCCTTCTATACCGCCTCCTTCATCGCCGAGATCGTTCGCGGCGGCATTCGCGGGGTTCCAAAGGGACAATCCGAGGCAGCCGGCGCGCTGGGGCTGCATCCGTCGAGCGTGACGAGACTTGTCGTGGTGCCGCAGGCGCTGCGCATCATCATCCCGCCGCTGACGAGCCAATACCTGAACCTGACCAAGAATTCCTCCCTCGCCATCGCGATCGGTTTCTCGGATCTCGTTGCCGTCGGCGGCACAATCCTCAATCAGAGCGGTCAAGCGATCGAAATCGTGTGCATCTGGGGTATCGTCTATCTCAGCCTGAGCATTCTCACGTCGCTGTTCATGAATTGGTTCAATGCCAAGATGGCACTGGTGGAGAGATAAGATGTCGGTCGCCGATAAACCCTTCGTCAGAACGTCAATCCTTGCGGCCGAACCGCCCCCGCCCGGGGAAAGGGGAGCCGTTGCCTGGATACGCCGCAATCTCCTCGCCACCCCGAAAGACGTGATCCTGACCATCCTGGCTCTTGCGCTGATCGCATGGGCCGTACCGCATCTCGTCAACTGGCTGTTCATCCAGGCCGTATGGTCCGGGCCGGACCGTACATTCTGCGCAACGACGATCCAGGGCGGCATCCAGCCCGAGGGCTGGAGTGGCGCATGCTGGGCCTTCGTCAGTGCCAAGTACGATCAGTTTATCTTCGGCCGCTATCCGCTCGACGAGCGCTGGAGGCCGGCGATCGTCGGGATCCTGTTCATTGTGCTGCTGGTTCCGATGCTGATCCCTTCGGCGCCGCGCAAGGGCCTGAACGCCATTCTTCTGTTCGCCGTCCTGCCGATCATCGCCTTCTGGCTTCTTCACGGCGGCTTCGGCCTCGAAGTGGTGGAGACACCGCTCTGGGGCGGGTTGATGGTGACGCTCGTCCTGTCCTTTGTCGGTATTGCCGTTTCCTTGCCTTGCGGCATTCTGCTTGCACTGGGACGCCGCTCGAAGATGCCGGTCATCCGCATGCTCTGCGTTACCTTCATCGAGGTCATTCGAGGCGTTCCGCTGATCACCGTTCTGTTCATGGCAAGCGTGATGCTGCCGCTCTTCCTTCCCACAGGCTGGAACGTGGACAAACTCCTGCGCGCGCTGATCGGCGTTTCAATTTTCACGTCGGCCTATATGGCGGAAGTGATCCGCGGTGGCCTTCAGGCGATCCCGAAGGGACAGTTCGAGGGTGCCGATTCGCTCGGTCTCGGCTATTGGCAGAAGACCCGGCTGATCATCATGCCGCAGGCCATCAAGCTGGTGATCCCGAGCATCGTCAACACCTTCATCGGAACGTTCAAGGACACATCGCTGGTCACGATTATCGGCATGTTCGATCTGCTCGGTATCGTCAAGCTGAACTTCTCCGATGCCAACTGGGCAAGCGCCGTCACACCGATCACAGGTCTGATCTTCGCCGGGTTCATCTTCTGGCTGTTCTGCTTCGGCATGTCGCGCTATTCAGGCTTCATGGAACGCCATCTCGACACCGGCCACAAACGATAAGAATGAGGGAAAACAATCATGGCTGAAGCTCCAGCTAAAAAGCTCACCGTTTCCGCTACGGAAGTGGCGATCGAAATCATCAACATGAACAAGTGGTACGGCGATTTCCACGTGCTGCGCGACATCAATCTTAAGGTCATGCGCGGCGAGCGCATCGTCATTGCGGGGCCGTCTGGTTCCGGCAAGTCGACGATGATCCGCTGCATCAACCGCCTCGAAGAGCACCAGAAGGGCAACATCATCGTCGACGGCACCGAACTCACCAACGATCTGAAGAAGATCGACGAGGTGCGCCGCGAGGTCGGCATGGTGTTCCAGCACTTCAACCTCTTCCCGCATCTGACGATCCTCGAAAACTGCACGCTGGCGCCGATCTGGGTGCGCAAGATGCCGAAGAAGCAGGCGGAAGAAATCGCCATGCACTTTCTGAAGCGCGTCAAGATCCCGGAGCAGGCCAACAAATATCCGGGGCAGCTTTCCGGCGGCCAGCAGCAGCGCGTGGCGATCGCCCGCTCGCTGTGCATGAACCCGAAGATCATGCTGTTTGACGAGCCGACCTCGGCGCTCGATCCCGAGATGATCAAGGAAGTGCTCGACACCATGGTGGGTCTTGCCGAGGAAGGCATGACCATGCTCTGCGTCACCCATGAAATGGGCTTTGCCCGCCAGGTCGCCAACCGCGTCATCTTCATGGACCAGGGCCAGATCGTCGAGCAGAATTCGCCGGCCGAGTTCTTCGACAATCCGCAGCACGAACGCACCAAGCTGTTCCTCAGCCAGATCCTGCATTAGGCTTGGGAGCTGAAGCTATCTAAAAGACCCGCCGCGCCTTCCGGCTCGGCGGGTCTTTCACGTTCAGCGCGAGGCTGACGCCTGAAGCAGGCTGCAGAGGCCGGCCAGACCGGAATCGGAGCCGCCTGAGGCCGAACCATCCGGGGAGGAGATATCAGCGCAACGGACAAGCATCTTGCGCTGCTCATTGACCGGCCTCGACCGGAAGTCGTCCAGGATGCGGGCCTGCGACGCGCTGAGGTTATTCTCAGCCGTGGATTCGCTGCTGCCGCCTGCCCTGCCGATGGCGAGATCGGCATCGACGCCGCTGCCGCGTCTGACCGAGACCGTGGCGTCGGTATCAAGCCCATCGGAGCCGCCGATGCGTGCATTGAGATCGGCATTGGTGCCACGCCCGCCGCCGATCCCGGCATTGGCGTTCGCGTCGAGACCGTTGCCGCCGCCGACCCCGGCGTTGAGATCGGCATCGATGCCCCGCCCGCCGCCGGCATTGGCGGTCGCGTCGGCATTGACGCCGCTCGAACCGCCGACGGACGCATTGGCATCGGCGCTGGCGGCATTGCCTGCATTCACCGATATGCCGACGTCGATAGCGTGCGCATCGCTTGCCGGCATGGCAAGCAGGGCGCAGGTGGATGCAAGCACCGCCAGCGATAGCCTATTATGGTTATGGGTCATGTTTTCCTCCGTTTCCATTCGCCGAGCGATCGGCAATCGAAAATCGAGGAACGCGCGTGCCTTCGATCGTCTGGACGCCTGCAACCTGCAGGACGCCCATGGCAAGGCAACGTGAAGGGATGACGAATGTTTCACGAGATGGCACGGCAAGTCGCCTCGACGGCGGGCAATGATCTTTCACGGTTATTGAAATACGAACTGCCAACCGCACTGTGCCGAAAGCGAACATGTCTTGCCTTGACTGGAGCGCCTGCCGAGTATTTCCCTCCCGGCCGCACCAGGAATCTTCTGTGCCGGCAAGCTGGACTCCTCACCATTGATTGAGACGACGAAAAAGAACTCGCTTCCGTCTGGATATATCAGCCAGGAAGCCCATGTTTCAGCATGTTCTTATCTAAATGGAGCCGGAGGTTCAAGAATGGGCATTTTCGACAAGATCAAACATGCAATCTTCGGAGAAGCGAAAGCAGCCGAACCCGTTGCATCAGGCGCGCCGAAGACGCAGCCCGCCCAGGCTCCCGTCTCGCCGTCGGCAGCGCCCAGTCCCAGCCCTGCGGCCTCTCCCGCTCAGAGCAAGCCGGCCGCGGCCCCGTCCGCAGCCAACGTCGATATCGTCCCGATCCTCGACGCGGCCGTGAAAAAGAGCGGCCAGAAACTCGATTGGCGCCACTCGATCGTGGATTTGATGAAGGCCGTCGGGATGGATGCGAGCATGGCCGAGCGCAAGGAACTTGCCGCTGAACTCGGCTATACCGGCGACAGCGGTGATTCCGCCAAAATGAATATGTGGCTGCACAAGGCGCTGATGAAACGGCTTTCGGAAAATGGCGGCAAAGTACCGGCAGACCTCTTGGATTGATCGATGAGCGAGATCTGCCGGCGCTTCGCGATAGAGGCTCATCTGTCGCGGAAGCGTCGGCAATCCAGGGCACACGCCGATCGGATCCGAGGCCATCAGCCCCCTTGCCCGCAGGCATTGAAACCAATAACCTTCCGTTCGATTACTTCGTTAATCGATCACGGGAGAATGAAATCCAATGAGATTGATGGCAGTCGTTGGCGTTGCACTTAGCTTGGGCTGTATTTCGGCCGCGGAATCTCCTTCAAACTATCAATCCTACAGCGGCATCCGGGTCGATACCGATCCGGTCCTCCTGGCTCGATACGACAAGGCGCTCCGGTGGTGCGTGCCGGAGGCAGGCTCCTTGCGACGCGGCTCGCCGGATGCGCACAGCCTGCATTACAACGCGGCGCTTAGGAGCTGCCTCTACAGACGCGGCTTCGTCGATCGAGGCGTCTACGCCTACCCGATCCCTGAGGTCTACTTCGAGCATTTCCTGGATCGCTGAAAAAGAGCTGAAGCTCGCGACAGCGGGGGCGGATGTCATGGTGACCATTCCAAAATCCGGCTGTAGCGGCTGCGATTCATCCAGAATTTGAAGCAAGAGCGTTTCCACTCTCCGGCGAGATCCTTAGAATTTCGCGCGTGGTCTTTCGCGCGTCACACGAATCGAAATAGATATCAGAGGTTGATCATTCGGTAGCTAAGGGAACAAGATAATAATGCGCGCTCGTATTGTAACAGTAATGATTGCCATGGGACTACTGACCGCCTGCGTGCCAACGCGTCAGGATTATGATACATACGTGACTTTGCTGCAGGGCAGCTCAAGAGCAAGAAATGAAGTAATTAAAGATTGTGCATCGGGATTTGATGCAAATGGCCGCCGCGGCGCGGGTCTCGTGACAAACGTTTCGGACAAGGACGCTCCGAGGGTTGCATGCGAGCGATTTGTTGCAGCGCTGGTTTCTGGCCGCATTACCTATGACGATGTCGTCAACGTCAGACAACGCCGCTTTACTCCGAAGATCATCAAGATTTTCCAAGGCCGTTAAAACAGGATCGCTCGTCGGCTTGCGGTCTCGTACTTGCAAGTCGTCGGCGACCCGTTCGGCACGCGGTTGTTATTCATCCCTTGGGTTCGCTTCGCTACCGTTGTAGGTCGTAGCAACCACAGTCCCGGCACAGCCGATGCTCTCGAAGACGGCTGCCATTCTTGTCGGATAGTATGGTCGTTGCAATCGACCAGTAGGCGGATCTGGTTCACCCCCGCTCGAGTGAGTGGTAGGCGCGGTTCTTTGCGGCATGCCTGCAGCAGCGTTCCGAGTTCCTGGATCGCTGGATCGGGCTTAGAAAACGAGAGCATTGCCTTGTCGCCGATCGGTTTGATCGGGGCTCATTTGTGAAGTTCGAGGTGCAGGTGATTCGACGATCTTGCCCCCCTACCATCTCGATCAGTGCCAATTTTTAGGGCGAATCTGCCCAAAAATTGCTGAATTCAGAAAAAAATGTCGATTCCGCCTTTGGCAATAGCAATCCAGTCACGCCACCAGGTTTTCCTAATGTTTTCAATAGATGCATTTCGCTATAGTTGCAGAAAGAATAATTCGCGAAATACGAGACATTAATACTGCCCCAATTTAGGCGACTCGAAATTCTACAAATATTTCAAAACGTAACATCGAAGTGATTGGGATATTGTGGCAGCAATATGGCTATTATTCTCAAGTACTTACCGTCGCGTTGCTGTTGCGCCCTCCGGAATGTCGCCCTATAACCCCCCGCCGTAAGACATGATTAACCTAAAATATTAACGGGCAGGGGTTGAGGAACAAGACCATGACAACATACTACGTAGCGACAACTGGCAGCGACAGCGGAAACGGCAGTGCCTCCTCTCCTTTCCGCACGATCAGCGACGCGATGGCATCGAACCTTAAGCCCGGCGACGAGGTCGTGGTGAAGGCGGGGACCTACAACGAGAGCATTAACATCGACAAGGGCGGCTCGGCGGCGGGCGACATCACGCTGCGCTCGGAAGTGCCCGGCGCAGCACTGATCCGGCCGCCCGCGGGCTCGTGGAACGCGATCAGCGTCAACGCCAACCACGTGGTCATCGACGGCTTTGACATCGGCGGCGCCACAGGCGACGGCATCGAAGCGAACAGTGTCCACCACATCCAGATCCTCAACAACACGGTCCACGGCAGCGGGGAGTCGGGCATTCAGTTCAACCAATCGGACTTCATCCGCATCGAAGGGAACGAGACCTATAATAACGCGTCGTCGGGCTGGTTCTCGGGCATCTCGATCTACCAGAACCGGAACATCACCGGCGATACCTCGACAGACGGTTACCGAACGATCGTGCGCAACAACGTCTCGCACGACAACGTCACGAAGTCGGGTGCGCACACCGATGGCAACGGCATCATCATCGACGATTTCCAGAGCACGCAAACGAGCGGTTATCCGAACTACACGTATAAGACCCTGGTCGATAACAACCTCGTGTACGGGAACGGCGGCAAGGGCGTCCAAGTGACCTGGAGCGACTCCGTCACGGTGTCGAACAATACCGCATACCACAACAATCAGGACCCGCAGAACACCGGCACCTGGCGCGGCGAGCTCAGCAACTCGGCGTCGAGCAACAACACCTGGGTCAACAACATCGCTGTAGCGGACCCATCGCTGAACAAGAACAATACTGCGATCGATAACACGTCGACCGACAGCTACTCCAACAAAAACGTCGTCTGGGCCAATAACGTTACCTACAACGGCACGGCCGGCCAGGCCTCGGTCAAGACCGACGGCGGCAACGCGATGCCGAGCGCGGCGGACGGTAACAAGCTCGGTGTTGACCCGAAATTCGCGGGGGCAGCGAGCGACAACTTCCACCTCGGCTCCGGCTCGTCGGCGATCGACGGCGGAACCAGCAAGTACGGCGTCGGCTCCATCGATCTGGACGGCCACGCCCGCGTCGTTGGAACTGTCGATATAGGCGCCTACGAATCGGGCTCCAGCTCAACGCCAACCACGCCGACACAGCCGACAACACCAACCACGCCGACGCAACCGACAACACCAACCACGCCCACGCAACCGACAACGCCAACCGCGCCGACGAAGGAAATCGTCGGCACCAGCGGCAACGACATCCTGCCACACACCGGTCAACCCAATGGCGGCAACGAAACCTTCAAGGGTCTCGGCGGCAGTGACGTGTTGAAGGGCGGGGCCGGCGCAGACGTGCTCGACGGCGGTGATGGCAACGACACGGCCAGCTATGCGGGCTCCGGCGCGGTCAACGTCAACTTGGCGACTAAGGCCGCATCGGGCGGCCAGGCCACCGGTGACAAGATCGTCGGCATCGAAAACCTGACTGGCTCCAGCTACAACGACGTGCTAACCGGCGGCAATAACGGCAGCAACGTTCTCCATGGCGGGGCTGGCGCGGACAAGCTGGACGGCGGCGCCGGCGCGGACAGGCTCGACGGCGGTAGTGACAGCGACACGGCCACCTATGGGGTCTCCTCCGGGGCGGTCAACGTCAACCTGGCAACTGGGGTCGCATCGGGCGGGTATGCCACCGGTGACAAGTTCATCAGCATCGAAAACTTGATTGGCTCCAGCTACAACGACGTGCTGACCGGCAATAGCGGCAGCAATATTCTCCAAGGCGGGGCCGGAAAGGACATCATGACCGGTGGCGCCAGCTCGGATACGTTTGCCTTCAAGTCACCGGCAGAAATGGGGTCTGGCTCGAACCGCGACGTCATCACCGACTTCCAGAAAGGCGTCGATAAGATGGACTTCTCGGCGATAGATGCGAATGGCTCTGCGCAGGGTGATGGAGCATTCCATTTCCTGGCGCAGGAGAACGCCTCTTTCGACCACAAGGCTGGCGCGCTCACCTGGCACTATGAAGACAAGGCTGGATCAGCGAGCGATGCTACCGTTATCCAGGGCGACCTGAACGGCGACGGCGTTCAGGACTTCCAGGTTCAGCTGAAGGGCCTGGTCCACCTGGGGGCAGGCGATTTTCTCCTGTAATCATACCTGTTGCGGCGATCGTCCGATCGCCGCAACAACCGTGCTGACAAAATCCGAGCGCCGGTCAGGCGCTCGGATTCTGTGCATTTGTAGAACGGAAGAGTGCTGGTGACCGAGGTGGACCTCGCTCTTCGTGTTGCGAGATCAGTTCGGACAACAATTCCGCACCGGTCTAATGCATGTCGCCCGGAAGTGTGCAGCGCTTCCGGGATAACGACATGCGTAAGAACAAAGAGCTAAAGCGCGTCGCATCAATCAAGTTTGATGCGGCGCGCTTTAGCGATCTGTCCTCGATTTCGAGAAGCAGCTGGCCGGACGCACGCCCGACAATGCGAGCCATGATGCGGCTGTCAAAGATGCAAGATATCGGGATATTGAATGGTCGGAGTGGAGAGATTCGAACTCCCGACCCTCTGGTCCCAAACCAGATGCGCTACCAGACTGCGCTACACTCCGTGCCGTGGGCGGGGAGATACACGGTTCACTTCGCCGTCGCAACCCATAATCCAGCTCCGGCCGAAGAATCCCGCCTGATATGTCGATGCATATAGAAAAATCGGGATGGCGCGGCTCTGCGCTGCCTGATGCAACTGGGCGTCAGGAGAGGGCTGCCTCAGCCGCGTTCGAGCAGGCCGATATATTGGGCGTAGCTGATGGCAACGTAGAAGAAAGCCGTAATGCCAGCCCCGATCACAATGGCATTGAACTCCGCCGAACGTCTCATCATGCGTGCAAATCCACTGAAATTGACTGAGCCGTAAATAGTCCCGAGGGCTGGCCGCGGCAATCAGGTTGTGATCACAACATGAGACGATCGGTAATATTGCGCAACCGGCCTGTCTGCCGCGGTCTTGTTTCCGCAGCATGATACGCCGCGTTTTTTCTTGAAAAGGGGGGGAATCGCGGATAAGCAAAATTCATCTCTTCGCGCTATCTCTGGCGATGAAGAAAGAGCCCCGGCAATGGGGTGAGACCATCACAGGCGGGCGCTGCCCGCAAAGTCGGAGACGCGCAGTCATGTCTGCCAAGATCTATCGTCCAGCCAAGACCGCCATGCAGTCCGGCAAGGCCAAGACCCATCTCTGGGTGCTTGAATTCGATCAGGAGTCGCCGCGCAAGATCGATCCGATGATGGGTTATACCTCCTCCGGCGATACGCGCCAGCAGGTGAAGCTCACCTTCGAAACGCAGGAACTGGCCGAAGCCTATGCCCAGCGCAACGGCATCGAATACAGGGTCATTGCGCCCAAGGATCCGGTCCGCCAAGTTGTCGCCTATCCGGATAATTTCCGCTATACCCGCACACAGCCCTGGACGCATTGAGATTTCTCGTCCAGAACTGCCGCATCGGTCGCGCTCCCTGAACGCGGCCGCCGGACGGCCCCTTAGCTCAGCTGGATAGAGCACCTGCCTTCTAAGCAGGTTGTCGCAGGTTCGATTCCTGCAGGGGTCGCCACACATTCAATGACTTGAAGCCGCCCTGTGACCAGCCCGAAGGGGCCTGCTCTCCAAGTTCGTCGACGATCAGCAGCTTGCGGCCCGTCACTTCGCCTTCTTCGTCGTCGTAGCGCTGACGATCCTGTCGCCCGGCTTGATTCCCAATTTGCCGACGATGCCGGCATTGAGTTCGACGACGTATTTCACCTTGCCCATCGAATCGATGATATCGCGCGAATAAGGCACCGCCTTTTCCTTGATGTGGCGGATGGTGCCGGTGTCGTCGGCAAACAGCATGTCGAGCGGCAGGATGGTGTTTTCCATCCACATGGTGACGCGCCGCGGTTCGTCGAAATCGAAGATCATGCCGGCGTCATCGGCCATCGCCTTGCGAAACATCAGCCCGTAGGCGCGCTGATCGGGGGTCGAGGCGATCTCGACAGTGAAATGCAGCACCTTGCCCGCGGCCGTCTGGATGAGCAGCGGCTCCTTGTCGAAGCGGATCGGCTCCTGGCCGAAAGCCGGCAGGGCGGCCATGAAAAAAAGCGCCAGGATGGCGCTTTTGATCGCATGAAGAAGAACCAGCTCACGCATATCAATGCGACCGGCTGGCCGGGCTCGGAATGTCGGGATGGATTTCCGCTGCCATCAGGCCCTTCTCGCCGTCGCCGAAGCGGACGAGCACCACCTGGCCGGGGCGCAGTTCCGTCAGGCCGAAACGGCGGAGCGTTTCCATGTGTACGAAGATGTCTTCCGTGCCCTCGCCGCGCGTCAGGAAGCCGAAGCCCTTGGTGCGGTTGAACCACTTGACGAGCGCACGCTCGAGGCCGCTCGTCGCGGTGACCTGCACATGTGTGCGCACCGGCGGGAGCTGCGAGGGATGAACCGCAGTCGACTGATCCATCGAAAGAATCTTGAAAGCCTGGTAGCCACGTTCGCGGCGCTGAATGAGGGCGACGATGCGCGTTCCCTCGAGGATCGTCTGGTAACCGTCGCGGCGCAGGCAGGTCACGTGCAGGAGAACATCCTGCATGCCGTTGTCGGGCACGATGAAGCCGAAACCCTTGGCAACGTCGAACCACTTGACGACGCCAGTGATTTCAACAAGATCGACCGCCTCTGCCGATAGCTCGTCAAGGTCGGAGTATTCGTTCGATGAAATCCTGTCAGCCATTTGTCGCCAGCCCCTCGAATACGCGTCACACTGTTACGGTTAACTGATTCTTGAAATCAAGATTAACATCTTGGTAACGGATAAGCGCAAGTCCTAGTTTTCGGTTATTCCCAACTGCACATTTTATATCGATGACTTGCCCGAGGCTGACCTCAGCTCGCCGAAAAAGCCAGACCCAATAAAGGAGTAGATAGAATGCGTTATCTCCATACAATGGTTCGGGTCAAAGACCTGGACGCTTCACTCGCCTTTTACACCACGCTGTTCGGGCTGGAAGAGATTCGCCGCCACGAAAACGAGAAGGGCCGCTTCACCCTGGTTTTCCTGGCCGCTCGCGACGATCTCGACCGTGCGCGCAGCGAAAAGGCTCCCTGCCTCGAGCTTACCTATAACTGGGACACGGAAGATTATAGCGGAGGACGCAATTTCGGCCACCTCGCCTATGAGGTCGACGATATCTATGCAACCTGCCAGAATCTGATGGACAACGGCATCACCATCAACCGGCCGCCGCGCGACGGGAACATGGCCTTCGTGCGCTCGCCCGACGGCATCTCGATCGAAATTCTGCAGAAAGGCAGCCCGCTTGCCGCCGCCGAACCCTGGGCCTCGATGGGCAATACCGGCGCCTGGTAAGGCTTTTCGCCGCAAGGCTTTTGCGAGGCTTGCGGCTTTTGCGATTTCGGGTTCGGCTGGCGCCTTGACACTTGCCGCGATCCGACCCCGCAGGCAATCTCCTGACGACTCGAAGCGGAGATGGCGGTTTTCGGCCATTTCCGCATCAATTGGAGACTTCGCTTGCGTAACATTGAGATGCGGATGTCGCTTACGGGCGCTTTGCTGATCGCCACTTCGGTGCTGGCGCTGTCCGGCTGCGCGTCGAACAAGAAGGCGCTCGATTCCGCCGCAGCGGTTCCGGCACCGCAGGCAGCTGCACCTGCGCTTGCCGCGGCAGCGCCCGCAAGCCCTACCCCACGTTCGGTCTACACCGATCCCCGGCTCGTCAATGTCTCCGGCGCTCAAGCCGCGCCGCAGGCCGTTGCAGCGGATCCGAATGCCCCCGTCCCGCCGGCCGATCCGGCTGCAGCGGCGCCGGCCAATATCGGCGGGCTCGTGCTGCAGTCGACCCGGATCAACGCGCAGGCGATGAGTATCTTTTCCGACCATCAGCCGGCACCGCAGAACAACAGCACGTCGACTGTCATTCAGCCTCAGGCCTATGCGCCGGTTGGGGGTGCAGCACCTGCGAGAAGCAGCGTCTACAGCCAGCAACCCGTATCAGGACAGCCGGTGGAGCCGGTACTGCCGCAGCAATCTTCGCAGAATGGCAGCACGCAGATTGCGCCCGTTCAAACGGCGTCGCTGGCGACGGACAGCGGTGCGGCCCCGACGATGAACGCGCTCTACAGCGCGCCGAAGCAGAACCTGCTCGGCAGCCTCTCCGGCCTTTTGCAAAAAGCGTCCCTGCCCGGCATGACGCGTATCGCGCCGAACGGGCTTCATGTACAGAACGACAAGGTCGAGGTCGGCTGCTTCAAGCCCGAGCTGTTGAACGTGATCAAGACGGTCGAAAACCATTTCGGCCGGCCCGTTATCGTCACGTCAGGCTATCGCGACGAAGAGCATAACCGCCTCGTCGGCGGCGCTGACGAATCGATGCACAAAAGCTGCGAGGCGGCCGACATCCAGATCGACGGTGTAACAAAATGGGATATCGCCGCCTATATCCGCTCGCTGCCGAACCGCGGCGGTGTCGGCACCTATTGCCACACGGATTCGGTTCATCTCGATACCGGCAAAAGCCGCGACTGGAATTGGGGCTGCGGCGGCAAACGCGCGCCGATGGCGACCGCAAGAGCGATCTGATCTCGCGAAAGCAGATCGCCATTACGCAACGGCAGCTCCGGCCCACACACTTTCGCCAAATCCTGCAAACTATTGATTCGTCAATCGTAATCTTGGGTTTCGCGACCGCGAAAATATCTGTCATTTTTTTGAAAAAAACCGAAATTGCCGCTTGCGGGATTCCAAACGCCTGACTATAAGGGCGCCACCACGAAGGAAGCGCCCTTCGTCTATCGGTTAGGACACCAGATTTTCATTCTGGGAAGAGGGGTTCGACTCCCCTAGGGCGTGCCACTTTCTCTCCATTTAGAAGCCATCGCATCTGCTTGCAGAAGTCTGCGCGCGCGCCTATTTTAACGGGGCCGGCCTGCGCCCTTCGTCTATCGGTTAGGACGACAGATTCTCATTCTGTAAAGAGGGGTTCGACTCCCCTAGGGCGTACCAATTTTACCCAAATCAACGACCGGCGAGGCACCGGATCAATAGTCTGTCCGACAGACGCAACAGTACACGCCCGCCCCCGTCGTTTACGCACCTGCACAGCCCGCAATGCGGATCACCAACTGCAACAGACTTGGCAATGCTCTCCTGCACGATGTTCTGAAGGCACGTATCTCTGCGGCCGCGACAATTGGCTTATCGGCCCCGGCGCCACGTTTTCCACAGCAACAAAAAAATCGGCGAAAACGATGATTTTTTCGCGCCTTGGCGCTTGCAGCTTTTGAAGGTGCTGACTATAAGGGCGCCACCACGAAGGAAGCGCCCTTCGTCTATCGGTTAGGACACCAGATTTTCATTCTGGGAAGAGGGGTTCGACTCCCCTAGGGCGTGCCACTTCTTCCTCCAAATTCTTCATCATCAGTCTTTTTGCGCGGCGTCTTATTTTGCCGGCGCAGCATCGCAGACGCGAAGCTGGATGCGGCGCGCGCCCTGGTAATGCTCGGCACTGAGCGAACCCGCGACATGCAAGCTCGCGCCGCGTGAATTGATGAGGAGATTGCCGAGGGCCGTATCGGCGGCACGGAAGGCGATGCCGTCGAGCCGCGATCCGTCCATTGCTTCCATCGTCACCTTCACATGTTTTTCGCCGACCAGGCGTGCGTCGCGCACACGATGCGCCGGCACGGCAAAGAGCGGCTGGGCGTGGCCGGAGCCATAGGGACCGGCGGCCTCCAGGCGGTCGATGAGTTCGAGCGTGGCGCCGCTGGCGCCGATCGCGCCGTCGATCTTCAGCGTCTCATTGGCGACGAGGCTCGCCACCGTTCTCGCTGACTTCTCGGTGAAGAAGGTCCTCAGTCTGCCGAGATCGGCGCGCTCGACCGTCAGCCCCGCAGCCATGGCGTGACCGCCGCCCTTGACCAGCAGCCCTTCGTCGACCGCGGCGCGCACCATCCTGCCCATGTCGAAGCCGTTGATCGAGCGGCCCGAGCCGGTGCCGCGGCCGGAGGGATCGAAGGCGATCGCGAAGGCCGGCCGTTTGAACTTCTCCTTCAGCCGCGCCGCGATCAGCCCGACAATGCCGGGATGCCATTTTTCATGGGCAGTGACGATGACGGAGGCGCCCTCGCCGTCGCCATATTCGGCGAGCGCCTCGGCTTCCGCCTCCTGCAGCATGGCAGCCTCCATCGCCTGGCGCTCGCGGTTGAGCTCATCCAGGCGCTGGGCGATCATTTCGGCCTCCCCGGCGTCATCAAGCGTCAGCAGGCGGCTTCCGAGGGCAGCATCGCCGATCCGCCCGCCGGCATTGATGCGCGGGCCGATCAGGAAGCCGAAATGATAGGGTGTCACCGGGCCGGCGAGCCCTGCCTTGCGAAAAAGGGCTGCAAGACCGGCATTGCTCTGGTGGCGGGCGGCGACCAGCCCCTTCACCACATAGGCGCGGTTGAGGCCCTTCAGCGGCACGACATCGCAGACTGTCGCCAGTGCGACGATATCCAGCCATTGCAACAGGTCGAGTGCCAGGATGCCCTTGTTGCCGGTCGCCCGCAGCAGCCTGAGTGTGGCGACGAGCACCATGAAGACCACACCGGCGGCGCAAAGATGCCCCTGCCCCGAGAGATCGTCCTCGCGGTTCGGGTTGACCAGCGCATGGCAGCGCGGCAGCTCATGTGTCACCTGGTGGTGATCGATGACGACGACATCGATATTGCGGGAGGCGGCGGCGGCCAGCGCCTCGTGGCTGGTGGAGCCGCAGTCGACGGTGACGATCAGCCGGGCGCCATTGTCGATCAGCTGGTTGATCGCCGCCGGATTGGGGCCGTAACCTTCGAAGACGCGGTCAGGAATATAGATGTTCGCCTTGACGCCGAAATGGCTGAGGAAGCGGAACATCAGCGCCGAGGAAGCCGCACCGTCGACATCGTAGTCGCCGAAGATCGCGACGTTCTCGCCGCGCTCGATGGCGCTCACCAGGCGGGTCGCAGCTTTTTCGCAATCGGTCAGCGTATGAGGATCGGGCATCAGGCCGCGGATCGTCGGATCGAGGAATTCGATCGCCTCGTCCACCGCCACACCGCGCCCGGCCAGCACGCGGGCGATCAGATCCGGCAATCCGTGGATCTGCGACATGGCCAGCGCCCGGTTCTGCCCGGCCTGGTCGAGCCGCGCCACCCAGCGATTATCGAGCGCGGATTTCTCCACGCCGAGAAACGCGCGCTGTACCGGATCGACGAGATCTGCCATGCCATACTCCGCTGATTTCATCTGCTCTTTCTACTGGAGCAGCGGAGATAACATAGCGTTGGATTTGCAGACACGGATTTTTACCAGAATACCGCCCAGATGATCATGGCGACGCCGGCAAGCTGCACCAGCAGGAACGAAAACAGCGTCAGCAGAATGGCCCAGTTGCGGCCTTCCCTGTGTTCATCGCCGTCATCCTCATCAGTGCTCTCCTGATGAATGTCACTGTAGGCCGGCTTGAGAATTTCCCCAAGCATATCGGGGCGGTCCGGCGGCGCGTCGCTCGGGCGGCCATACCCCTTGCCGGCGTGGCTGTCCTTGCTCATGAAATTCTCCACGCAGACGACTCACCATCTATGGTTTTATTTATATCAATATTTCGGTATTTGTTAATATAGACTTCCGTAAGGGGAGCCCGGACGACCAACAAAAAAACCGCCCTGTCTTCTTGAACCGGCAGTTCAAGAAGACAGGGCGGCTCACATTGCCCGGAAGGGAAAGGCTTAAGCTTCTTCCTTCGGCCGCTCGATGCGAATCACCTGCGGTTCGCCGAAGAGATACCCTTCCGACTTGATCGACGCGACGGCCTTGCGCACCGACTCTTCCATCGTCGCGTGGGTGACCAGAATGATCGTCTGGTGGTGCGACGGCGCCAGATGCTGCTTGGAGCGCTGGACGATCGATTCCAGCGAGATGTTGTTTTCGGCCATGCGGGTTGCAACGCTGGCAAAGACGCCGGTGCGGTCGAGCACCGTCAGGCGGATGAAATAACCGCCCTCGTGGCTCTGCATCTGCGCCTTGCGGTAGGGTTCCAGCGCCTTTGCGGGATGGCCGAGTACCGGCACGCGCTGGGCGCCCGGCTGGCTTTTGGCGATATCGGCGATATCACCGAGCACCGACGAGGCCGTGGCATTGCCGCCGGCGCCAGGGCCAACCATCAGCAGTTCGCCGAGCACATCGGATTCGATCGCCACCGCATTGGTGACGCCGTCGACCTGGGCAATGACCGAATCCACAGGCACCATTGTGGGATGCACGCGCTGCTCGATGCCGGTGTCGGTGCGCTGGGCAACGCCCAGGAGCTTGATGCGATAACCGAGCTCGGCGGCGGCGTGGATATCCTCGATCGAGATGTTGGTGATGCCTTCGAGATAGATATCGTCGGCGGCGATGCGATTGCCGAAGGCGAGCGTCGTCAGGATGGAAAGCTTATGGGCCGTGTCGTTGCCCTCGATATCGAAGGCGGGATCGGCCTCGGCATAACCCAGCCGCTGCGCTTCCTTCAGGCACTCCGCGAAAGACAGCCCCTCCTTCTCCATCTTGGTCAGGATGTAATTGCAGGTGCCGTTCATGATGCCGTAGATGCGCGAGACGGAATTGCCGGTCAGCGATTCGCGCAGCGCCTTGATGACGGGGATGCCGCCGGCGACCGCCGCCTCGAAATTCAACAGCGTACCCTTCTCCTCGGCGATCGTCGCAAGCTCGACGCCGTGATAGGCAAGCAGCGCCTTGTTGGCGGTCACCACATGGAGACCACGCTGGAGTGCCGCGCGTACGGAGGTGTTGGCAGCCCCTTCGGCGCCGCCCATCAGTTCGACGAAGACGTCGATATCGCCCTTTTCGGCAAGATCTTCCGGCCGGTCGAACCAGGTGACAGCGGAAAGATCGACGCCGCGGTCCCTTGTCTTGTCACGCGCGGAGACCGCGGTGATGGTGATCGGACGCCCGCAGGTGACGGCAAGCTCGTTGCTCTTCTGCTGAATGATGCGGACTAGCGAGGCGCCAACGGTGCCCAAGCCCGCAATGCCGATTTTGAGGGCATCTGCCATGGATCGATCCTGAATGTCTGTGTGGCGGCAGCCGCGGGACGCGGCTGCCTTAAGATTTGGATTAACGGTGCGCGTTCAGCGAAATGACGTTGTGCATCGTTTCGTCTGCCGTCGACATGAACTTCTTGATGTTGCGCGCAGCCTGGCGGATGCGGTGTTCATTCTCGACGAGCGCCAGACGGACATAGTCGTCGCCCTGTTCGCCGAAGCCGATGCCCGGGGCGACGGCGACGTCGGCCTTCTCGACCAAGAGCTTGGAAAACTCAAGCGAACCGAGATGACGGAACTTTTCAGGGATCTTCGCCCAGGCGAACATCGTCGCAGCCGGCGGCGGCACATCGAAGCCGGCCTTGCCGAAGCTTTCGACCATGACGTCGCGGCGGCGTTTATAGACGTTGCGAACCTCAGCAATGTCGGAGCCGTCGCCGTTCAGCGCATGCGTCGCCGCCACCTGGATCGGCGTGAAAGCACCGTAATCGAGGTAGGACTTGACGCGGGTGAGCGCCGCGATCAGCCGCTCGTTGCCGACGGCAAAACCCATGCGCCAGCCGGGCATGGAGAAGGTCTTCGACATCGAGGTGAACTCGACCGTCACGTCGATTGCGCCGGGCACCTCGAGAACCGACGGCGGCGGGGCGCCGTCGAAATAGATTTCCGAATAGGCAAGGTCGGAAAGCACGATGATGTCGTGCTTCTTGGCGAAGGCAATGACGTCCTTGTAGAAATCGAGCGTCGCGACAAGGGCCGTCGGGTTCGAGGGGTAATTGAGGATCAGCGCCAGGGGCTTCGGGATCGAATGCCGGACCGCCCGCTCAAGCGGCGGGAAAAAGCTTTCGTCCGGCTCCACCGACATCGAGCGGATCACGCCGCCCGCCATCAGGAAACCGAAGGCGTGGATCGGATAGGTCGGGTTCGGGCAGAGGATGACGTCGCCGGGCGCGGTGATTGCCTGCGCCATGTTGGCAAAGCCTTCCTTGGAGCCCAAGGTGGCGACCACCTGGGTATCCGGGTTGAGCTTGACGCCGAAACGGCGGGCATAATAGGCGGCCTGGGCGCGGCGCAGCCCCGGAATGCCCTTGGAGGAGGAATAACGGTGGGTGCGCGGATCCTGGACGACCTCGCACAGCTTGTCGACGATCGACTGGGGAGTGGGAAGGTCGGGGTTTCCCATGCCGAGATCGATGATATCGGCGCCGCCCGCTCGCGCGCTTGCTTTCAAACGGTTGACCTGTTCGAAAACATAAGGCGGCAAACGCCGGACTTTGTGAAACTCTTCCATTTCATTCCCCATGGAAAGGCGGCTTTCGGGCCGCAGTCGAAGTTCGTTCCGTCTCCCGGCGGCTGCGACACGAACTTCAGAATCGCAACGCCGTATTCATCAGACCCAAGACACGCGGCAAATCTTTGACGGAAAAGCCGCATAAAGCGCATTATCGGGAAAATCTTGTCTTCCGATCCATCCGGAAGGCTTTGCGTGCAAATTGCCTGAAAGGCAAGGTCTATTTGGAGATTTCGGAGAGCGTATCCGCGCCGTGCTCGGCGGCCAGGCGGCGCATTTCGGCGGCCTTGGCCTGATATTCGGCTTCCGAGATCGTGCCGGCCTTGCGCCGGGCGGCAAGAGCGGTCAGCTGATGCTGCAGTTCGGCTGCCTGCTCGTCGCTCATCTGGACGTTGGCGGCCGTCAGCGGCGCGCCGAAATTCGGATAGCCGTCCGGCGACTTTGCCAGGCCGCCTTCGACCGCATCGCCCTTGGTGGCCGGCATGACGACGGCGGTCGGCGCCGCTCGCTTGGCGGCGGCTGCGGCCTTTTGCTCGGCCGTCAGATTGCATCCGGCCAGAGTCATCGCCGCCGCGACGCAGATCAATGCGGTGCGGTTGAAGGTTGCGATGCGCCGAATGCCGTTCTTCGTCATGCCTCAAAATCCAGTTCTGACTGCGTCGACTGTTAAATTTGTCGCAGCCACAAAGCAATAGCATGAGCAGGCGCGGGTGGAACTTGTTTTCTCGTTCAATCACGATGTACAACGATTGGATAAAAAGAGTGCTGCCGCCGGAGGAAATGGTGACCGACAGCAAGCAGGAGAATGGCGGCCAGAAGAATGGCGGCAAAGCCGGTTTCGACGCGACCGATCTCGATCCCTATCTGTTGAAGGATCCCGAGACCATGGCGAAGAATTTCGCCCGGGCACTCGAAAATCTCGGCCAGGCAGCGTCCGCCTGGCTTGCGCCGCGCGAACGCGGCGAGATCAGCGAAACCGCTGTCGATCCGATGACCGACATGGTCAAGACGCTTTCCAAGGTCACCGAATACTGGATTGCCGATCCCCGCCGCACCTTCGAGGCACAGACGCAGCTGATGTCCTCGTTTTTCGGCATCTGGATGCGTTCGATGCAGCGCATGCAAGGCGAGCCCTCGCTTCAGGAACCGGACACCCGCAAGGACAAACGCTTCTCCGACGAGGACTGGCAGAAGAACCCGTTCTTCGATTTTCTCCGCCAGGTCTATTTCGTCACATCGGATTGGGCGGAGAAGATGGTGTCGGAGACCGACGGCCTCGACGAGCACACCAAGCACAAGGCCGGCTTCTACGTGAAGCAGATCACGGCAGCCCTTTCGCCGAGCAATTTCGTCGCCACCAATCCGCAGCTCTACCGCGAGACGATCGCCACCAGCGGCGAAAACCTGGTGCGGGGAATGAAGATGCTCGCCGAGGATATCGCTGCCGGACATGGCGATCTTCGCCTGCGCCAGACCGACATGACGAAATTCGCCGTCGGCCGCGACATGGCGCTGACGCCGGGCAAGGTGATCGCCCAGAACGACATCTGCCAGATCATCCAGTACGAGGCCTCGACCGAAACGGTGCTGAAGCGGCCGCTGCTGATCTGCCCGCCCTGGATCAACAAATTCTATATTCTCGACCTCAATCCGCAAAAGTCCTTCATCAAGTGGTGCGTCGACCAGGGGCAGACGGTCTTCGTCATTTCCTGGGTCAACCCGGATGCGCGCCACGCCGAGAAGGACTGGGCGGCCTATGCCCGCGAGGGCATCGATTTCGCGCTCGAGACGATCGAGAAGGCAACCGGCGAGAAAGAGGTCAACGCCGTCGGTTACTGCGTCGGCGGCACGCTTTTGGCGGCAACGCTGGCGCTGCACGCCAAGGAGAAGAACAAGCGCATCAAAACCGCGACGCTCTTCACCACCCAGGTCGATTTCACCCATGCCGGCGATCTCAAGGTCTTCGTCGACGAGGAGCAGCTTGCAGCGCTCGAAGAGCATATGCAGGCGGCCGGTTATCTCGACGGCTCGAAGATGTCGATGGCCTTCAACATGCTGCGCGCCTCCGAGCTGATCTGGCCCTATTTCGTCAACAGTTACCTCAAGGGCCAGGAGCCCCTGCCCTTCGACCTGTTGTTCTGGAACGCCGATTCGACCCGCATGGCAGCGGCAAACCATGCCTTCTACCTGCGCAACTGCTATCTCCGGAACTCGCTGACAAAGAATGAGATGATCCTCGACGGCAAGCCGGTGTCGCTGAAGGACGTGAAGATCCCGATCTACAATCTCGCCACCCGTGAGGATCATATCGCGCCCGCCAAATCAGTCTTCCTCGGCAGCCAGTTTTTCGGCGGCAAGGTGGAATTCGTTGTCACCGGCTCGGGACATATCGCCGGCGTCGTCAATCCGCCCGACAAGAAGAAGTACCAATTCTGGACAGGCGGCCCCGCCAAGGGCGAGTACGAGACCTGGATCGAGCAAGCGACCGAGACGCCGGGGTCGTGGTGGCCGCATTGGCGGGCCTGGATCGAGACCCATGACGGCAGGCGTGTGCCCGCGCGCAAACCGGGCGGCGATGCGCTGAACGCGATCGAGGAAGCGCCGGGAAGTTACGTGATGGAACGCGTCTGAGACGCCTCCCCTCATCTCTTCTGAGACATCGTTAGAAAGAGCAATCCCGCGTAAACAAATTAGAAACCATAATTCGTCATCCTTGCGGAACAGTCGGATGTCGCGAGTGGTCTAAATTCGGCCCATTTGCGCCATTACCGGCCCCGGCGAAGTGTAATCAGTCAGTGCCGCCGGCCTGCGTAGCGAGTTTGAAAGACGAGTGTAGTATGGCGTTTGCGGTTGGGACGTTCGATGACGTCACCCCTCTTGGCGGATCTGCTTTTCGTTTGCGCAGATCTCGTGGCTTTCTTTACGGCGTCGTCGGCGCCGGATTTCTGACCTCCACATGGCTGATCGCGACCTTGGCGACGATGCATTCTGTGGCCGCGCCGGTTTCTCCGCCTGAAAGTTTCACCCAGGTCGCATTGGCGCCGAAGCCCAAACCGGCGACGCACGAGCGACTGATCCATGTCGGCAAAGCCGATCGGCTGGCAGCCTTCGATGCCAAGCCGGTCGTCGCCCTGACGGCTGACCTCGTCCAATCGCATGCGCTGAAGACCAACGCTGCCGCAACAGCCCTGGCTGCGCTTACAAAACACAATCGGCTTGCCCCTGCCGAGCAGCCTGTGGTTGCCGCGATTTCCGACAGCGCCAAATTCCACAAGGACGATGTGGTCGCACCGTCGCCGGTCGAGGTGGCCTCGGCGGAGACGGCAGGAGACGACGGCGACCGGGTCATCGTTCCCTCGAAGGAGGCCGTCGCCGCCGCCGAAGTCCCCGCCCTGCTGGCGCTTGCCGATGCGGGATCCCGGCAGATCTCGCCGCCGCCCGTCGAACCAGTCGTATCTCCCGTCAGAACGGCGACAATTCCAGCCTCGGAGCCCGCACCGGTGGCCGTTGCGGCTGCGGATGGCGCGCAGCCTTTCGATCTCGTGCTGACGCCGGAGGAAGATTCGGTGCCGCTGCCGATGGCGCGTCCCGACGGCCTTATCGGCAAGCCGGCGCCGGCCGCCAAGGGTTCGCAGCGCGGTGGCGAGCCCGCCCTTGCCTATGCCCAGCCGAACTCGCCGATCGAAGACGACCAGGACGATGCGGTACCGCGCTACGACAAGCCGGTCTTCTCGCCGAAGCTGCGCGCCGGTGTGGCCATCTACGACATCGAAAACAGCACGGTCTATCTGCCGAACGGCGAGAGGCTGGAAGCTCATTCCGGTCTCGGCAAGATGCGCGACAACCCGCGTTACGCAAACAAGAAGATGCGCGGGCCGACGCCGCCGCATACCTACGCCCTCACCGTGCGTGAAAGCCTTTTCCACGGTGTCGAAGCGTTGCGGCTGACGCCGCTCGAGGGCTCGGATGCCATCTATGACCGTGTCGGCCTGCTCGCCCACACCTACATGCTCGGCAAGAACGGCGATTCCAACGGCTGCGTCTCCTTCAAGGATTACAAGCGCTTCCTCGCTGCCTACAAGCGCGGTGACATCAGGCAGCTCGTGGTCGTGCCGCGGCTGAACAACAAGCCGTCTTCGACGCTGGCCTCGCTGTTTTCAACGCGCAGCTAACCGATGACGCCTGTCATCTTGATGCTGCCCAATCGCCCAGGATTAGCTTCCTGGATCCAATTTAGGGGTTATAAAAATATCCCACCGCTGCCAGATACATTGGATTGTCTTGCAATTCAGAGGCCTGCAATAGGATCAAAGCCTTTCCATTGGTCGAATAGTAATTGCCCGCCTTCTGCGCGTTAGCGCGCCACTCCTTCTCCCAAGTGCCATGGCTGCAATTCAGTCCAACTGGAGGAGGAGCGGTGTTCAAAATGTACCGCTCGAATATATCTTTGGGCACTGGCGTATTTACCCAGTCCCCATACTTCAATCCATCGGGCCCTTGCAGACCAGCCGGAAGTGCCGCGATGCCATTGCGGCGGATTTCTTGAGTTTGCCCCCAAGACAACTGATAAATCACTGCCCCGCACGTTCCATTTGGCAGTCCCGTCGAGCCGTAGGCCTGCCGCTGATTTATCTTATATTGCGAGGGCAGTGCCGAAGTCCATTGACGTCCTCTGGCTGTGGGCAGCGAGGCCAGAATGACAATCACAAAGAAGGAAACAACGGACCAGGAGATCAAGGTGTAGGGTCGCACGCTCAATCGCTGCCTCTTAAGCTCAAACACTGGCATGGGCACAATACCGGAGACGATCAGAAAATTCCCGAGCGTGTTTTAGATATTATGATCCAATGCGAGGAGCAAAGTAGATGAGCGTTCACTGGCAGCCCCGCCCTATTTCAACCAGCCAGCGATTCGCTCCACAGCCTCGGCGATCTCGGCTTGCGATCCCGCATAGGACAGACGCAGGGTGCGATGTCCCTCCAGCGGATCGAAATCGAGGCCCGGTGTTGCGGCGACGTCGATTTCGGCGAGCATGCGTTTGGCAAAACCCATGCTGTCATTGGTGAAGCGCGAGACATCGAGATAGGCGTAAAAGGCGCCGTCCATCGGCGAAGCCGGCGCAAGGCCTATCTTGGGCAGGCGATCGAGCAGCAGGTCGCGATTGGCAGCATAGCTTGCTTTGACTTTGTCAAGCTCGACGCCGGCGCCGAGCGCGGCCGTGGCGGCGATCTGGGAAAGTTCGGGCGGGGAGATATAGAGGCTCTGCGCTACCCGCTCGATCGGCCGCACCAGCCGTTCTGGCAGCACCATCCAGCCGATTCGCCAGCCGGTCATGCAATAATATTTGGAGAAGGAGTTGATGACGATCACCTCGTCGGTCAGCTCCAGCGCGCTCGCCTCCTCGCCGGCAAAGGTCAGCCCGTGGTAGATTTCATCAGAGATGAAGGCGATGGAATGGGCCGCGCAGTAATCCGCAAGTGCCTTCAGCCCGTCGCGGCCGGTCACCGTGCCGGTCGGATTGGCGGGGCTCGCCAGCAGCACGCCTTTCAGCGCCACGCCGCTTTGCTTCTGCGCCGCCTCGAGGCTCTCGGGCGTCAGCGTGAAGTGGGTGTCGGCGGTTACCGGCACTTCGACAACCTTCAAGCCCAGCGCACCGAGGATATTGCGATAGGCGGGATAACCGGGCCTTGCGATCGCCACCGCATCGCCGGCATCGAAGAGCGACAGGAAGGCGAGATTGAAGCCTGCCGAGGAGCCGGTGGTGATGGCGATCCGCATGGGATCGATCTCCAGGCCGTGGCGCTCCCGGTAGTGCCCGGCAAGCGCGGATTTCAGCCGCGCCGTCCCCAGCGCATCGGTATAACCGATCCGGCCTTCGGCAAGGGCTGCGCGCGCAGCTTCGAGGGCTGCCTGTGGGGCCGGATGCGAGGGCTGGCCGACCGCCATCGAGATGACGGGATGACCGGCCGCGCGCCGCTTCGTCGCCTCCGCCAGCACGTCCATGGCATGAAAAGGCTCGACTTCGCTGCGTTTCGATATGGAAAACAAGATCGCTTCTCGCTCGGCTTCTGCAATGACGGCCTGACAATTGCCGCATTAATCGGCTCATCACAATCCCGCGAGGGCCGCGCGGAGGTGAAAATTCCTGTTTGAGCAGAACCCGACGCGCCGTACCTTGACGCGACGCATTCAAGTCCATTAACCCGGCGACGGTCATCTCGATGAAGAGACGACCCCATCGCCGTCGACGAGGATATCATGGCCTTTCTTCCGAAAACCTTCACCGCACTGGCGCTTGCCGCATCGATCGCCCTTCCGTTTCCGGCAGCAGCGCTCGACGACCAGCAGAAGAAGGAGTTCGGCGAATTCATCAAGCAATACCTGATCGAAAATCCCGAGATCATGCTCGAGGTCCAGGATGCGCTGCAGAAGAAGCAGGAAGCCCAGCGGCTGGTGAAGGCCAATATGGCGATCGACGAGAACACCACCGAGATCTTCGAGTCGAAGAACGACGTCACGCTCGGCAATCCCAAGGGCGATGTCACCGTCGTCGAATTCTTCGATTATAACTGCAGCTACTGCCGTCACGCGCTTCCCGACATGCAGGCGATGCTGAAGAAGGACAAGAACGTCCGCTTCGTGCTCAAGGAATTTCCGATCCTTGGGCCGGATTCGGTCGCCGCCCATAAGGTGGCCGACGCCTTCCGCAAGCTGGCGCCGGAGAAATATGCCGATTTCCACGTCGCCCTTCTCGGGACCGAAGGCCGCGCTTCCGACGAAACGGCGATCGCGGTTGCCGCCTCGCTCGGTGTCAGTGAGGACAAGATCCGCGCCGAAATGGCAAAGAGCCCGAATGACGGCATCGTGCAGGCGACCTACCAGCTCGCCTCCAGTCTCGGCATCAGCGGCACGCCGTCCTATGTGATCGGCAACGAACTTGTGCCGGGCGCCGTCGGGCTCGACGATCTCGAAGCCAAGGTCAAAAATATGCGCAGCTGCGGCAAGACCGCCTGCTGAGCGGTCAGCCGCCGCACCGCTGCCCATCAAATCGCCAAAATCGAAGCGTTTCAACCATGTGGACAAATGTGGCGCGATTCCTGCTGCCAATCCGTAAGGGCTTTCATTCAGCCTTCGCGGAGTCTATAGGTTGCCGTCGTGCATTTTACGGAACATTCGATGACGCAAACGATTTTTGTCCTGAACGGCCCCAACCTGAACATGCTGGGTAAACGAGAGCCCGGCATTTATGGCGGCAAGACGCTGAAGGACATCGAGGCGGACTGCAAGGCCGCCGGCCGCGAACTCGGCTTCGATATCGATTTCCGCCAGAGCAATCACGAAGGCACGCTTGTGGACTGGTTCCACGAGGCCGACGAAAAGGCCGCCGGCGTTGCCATCAATGCAGGCGCCTATACGCATACATCGGTCGCGCTGCATGATGCGATCCGCGCTATATCAGTTCCCGTCATCGAGCTCCACATATCCAACGTCCATGCACGGGAAGAATTCCGCCACAAGTCGATGATCGCGCCCGCATGCAAGGGCGTGATCTGCGGCTTCGGGCCTCACAGCTACATCCTGGCGCTCCAGGCGCTGAAGAACATCACGGCATAAGAAGAAGACAGGGCAACACCATGGTTGAAAAGAAATCGGGTATCGATCAGGCACTGATCCGCGATCTCGCCAATATCCTCAACGAGACCGATCTGACCGAGATCGAAGTCGAGCAGGACGACCTGCGCATCCGCGTTTCGCGCGCCGGCACCCAGCAATATGTCCAGGCGCCGATCGCAGCGCCTGCCTATGCCGCACCCGCAGCCGCTGCCCCGGCGGCAGCAAGCGCGCCGGCTGCAGCTCCCGCCCGCAACCCCGCGAATGTCGTCAGTGCACCGATGGTGGGCACCGTCTACATGGCTCCGGCTCCCGGTGCGCGGGCCTTCATCGAAGTCGGCGCGACCGTCAAGGAAGGCCAGACGCTGATCATCATCGAAGCGATGAAGACGATGAACCAGATCCCCTCGCCGAAGTCGGGCAAAGTGACCGAGATTCTCGTCGATGACGGACATCCCGTCGAATACGGCCAAGCCCTCGTCGTCATCGAATAGGCCGATGCCCATGATTTCGAAAATCCTCATCGCCAATCGCGGGGAAATCGCCCTTCGCGTGCTTCGAGCCTGCAAGGAACTCGGCATTGCCTGCGTCGTGGTTCATTCCACCGCCGACGCCGATGCCATGCATGTGCGGCTTGCCGACGAAAGTGTCTGCATCGGTCCGCCCTCCTCGCGCGAGAGCTACCTCAATATCCACCAGATCGTCGCCGCCTGCGAGATCACCGGCGCCGATGCCGTGCATCCGGGCTACGGCTTTTTGTCGGAGAACGCCAAATTCGCCGATATTCTCGAAGCCCATGGCATCACCTTCATCGGGCCGACGGCTGACCATATCCGCATCATGGGCGACAAGATCACCGCCAAGACGACGGCGCTTGAGCTCGGCATTCCCGTCGTTCCGGGCTCGGACGGCGAAGTGAAGACCGAAGAGGATGCGCTGAGGACGGCCGCCGAAATCGGCTATCCCGTGCTGATCAAGGCAACGGCCGGCGGCGGCGGACGCGGCATGAAGGTCGCCAAGAGCGAGGCCGACCTGATCGAGGCCTGGTCGACGGCGCGCACGGAAGCGGCAGCCGCCTTCGGCAACGATGCCGTCTACATGGAAAAATATCTCGGCAAGCCGCGCCACATCGAAATCCAGGTGTTCGGCGACGGCGAAGGCAATGCCATCCATCTCGGCGAGCGCGACTGCTCGCTGCAGCGCCGCCACCAGAAGGTCTGGGAAGAGGCGAATTCGCCGGCGCTCAACGTCGAGCAGCGCATGAAGATCGGCCAGGTCTGCGCCGACGCCATGAAGAAGCTGAAATATCGCGGCGCCGGGACGATCGAATTCCTCTACGAGAATGGCGAGTTCTATTTCATCGAAATGAACACCCGCCTGCAGGTGGAGCATCCGATCACCGAAGCGATCACCGGCATCGACCTCGTGCACGAGCAGATCCGCGTCGCCTCCGGCGGCGGTCTCTCGGTGACGCAGGACGAGGTGCATTTTTCCGGTCATGCCATCGAATGCCGCATCAATGCCGAGCACCCGCGCACCTTCGTGCCCTCGCCCGGTACGATCACGCATTTCCACGCACCCGGCGGTCTCGGCGTGCGCATCGATTCCGGCGCCTATCAGGGCTACAAGATCCCGCCCTATTACGACAGCCTCATCGGCAAGCTGATCGTGCACGGCCGTACCCGCGTCGAATGCATGATGCGGCTGCGCCGGGCACTCGACGAATTCGTCGTCGACGGCATCAATACGACACTGCCGCTGTTCCAGGATCTCGTCTCCAACCAGGATATCGCCAACGGCGATTACGACATCCACTGGCTGGAACACTACCTCGCCAACACACCGGCGACATAGGGCAGGAATGGCAGGATCGCGCAGGAAGTCACCAGGCATTACCCCTGAAATTCTCCTGCGCGCCTATTCCATCGGCCTCTTCCCGATGGCCGAATCCGCCGACGACCCGGAGATTTTCTGGGTCGAGCCGGAGCTGCGCGGCGTGCTGCCGCTCGACCATTTCCACGTGTCGAAGAGCCTTGCCAAGACGGTGCGCAGAAAACCCTTCGAGATCCGTTTCGATCACGCTTTCGATCAGGTGATCGCGGCCTGTGCGGAGGAGACATCCGGGCGCCCGAGCACCTGGATCAACAGGACGATCAGATCACTTTACGCGACGCTCTTCGACATGGGACATGCCCATACCGTCGAAGCCTGGGACGGTGATGATCTCGTCGGCGGTCTCTACGGTGTCTCGCTTGGCTCGGCTTTCTTCGGCGAAAGTATGTTTTCGCGCCGGACGGATGCCTCGAAGATCTGCCTCGTGCATCTGGTCGAGCGACTGCGGGAAAGAGGCTTCACGCTGCTCGATACACAGTTCACCACCGAGCACCTGAAGACGTTCGGCGCGATCGACGTTGCGAAGGCCGATTATGGCGTGCTGCTTGAAGCCGCGATGGAATCGCCACACCTGAAGTTTTAAGCGCGATCGTTTCATCCCTGCGTTGATTTTCCAGCCGATTTGAGTAGGTTTCGGAAAATGCAATGGGGGATAGAATTTTGAGACGATATTTTGCGGCGGCGATCCTTTTCGCCTTGTTCACGGGCCAGGCCGGCGCGCGACCTTACCAGGAGATGTTCCCGGACAGGAGCGATTTTTCCGAAGCGGAAAAACCATTACTGCAGAAGCTGGATTTTCAGCAGGGGGCGATCAAGCTGCCTGAGGCAAAGGCGACGCTGAACGTGCCCCAAGGCTTCTATTATCTCAATTCCGCCGACACGAAGAAGGTGCTCGTCGATATCTGGGGAAATCCCCCGCAGGCGGCGGAGGGAACGATGGGGATGATCTTCCCGGCCAAATACGCGCCGACCGATATCGAGGCCTGGGGTTCCATCGTGCAATACAGCGCCGACGGCTATGTCTCCGACGCCGATGCCGCGACGACCAATTACGACGAACTGCTGCAGAACATCAAAGATTCCATCCGGGAAAACAACGTCGAGCGCGAGAAGCAGGGTTTTCAAAAGATCACGCTTATCGGGTGGGCCTCGACGCCGCATTACGACAAATCCGCGCATGCGATGCACTGGGCGCGCGATCTGTTGTTCGGCGATGACATGCGAGCGCCGCACACCCTGAACTATTCCGTGCGGACCCTCGGCCGCCAGGGGGTATTTGAGTTCGACTTCGTTGCCGGCCTGAATCAGTTGAAGGAGATCGAGGCGGTCATTCCGACCGTCACGACGCTCGTGCAGTTCGACACGGGAATGGCCTATACGGACTATGTCGAAGGCGACAAGATCGCGGCCTACGGCATGGCAGGAATGATCGCCGCAGGCGCCGGCGCCAAGATTGCCGCAAAGGTGGGGTTGCTGGCGCTTGCCGCCGTCTTCCTCAAAAAAGCCGGCATCCTCATCGTCGTTGTGGCTGGCGGCGCGCTTCGCTTTGCCAAGAGTCTTTTCACGAGGAACAAGACACCCACCGCATAAGGCTTGCGCGCTGCGCCAAAGCATGTCGCGCAAAACTGTGCAGCGGTTTTCCCGGGCAAAGCGCGAAGCGCTTTTGCCGCAACGACATGCGTGAAACAAAGAGCTAAAGCGCAAGGAGCGAATCTGAAAGATCGCGATGCGCTTTAGCGCGCTGTCGCCTTCGTGCTGTCGGGGGCCGGGACATCCGAGTTTGCCTTGCAGTCCTTCAGCCAGACGTCGTAGATCGGGTGCTCGACGGCGTTGAGACCGGGGCTGGCGGCGAACATCCAGCCGGTGAAGATGCGGCGGATCTTGCGGTCGAGGGTGATCTCGTCGACTTCGACGAAACCGTCGATCTTCTGCGCTTCGGCCTGGTCGCGCGAATAGCAGGCCTTCGGCGTCACCTGCAGCGCGCCGAACTGCACCGTCTCGTTGACATAGACGTCGAATGTGGTGATGCGGCCGGTGATCTTGTCGAGGCCGGAGAAGACGGCTACCGGATTTTCGATGCGTGCGGCATTGGCCGCAACCGTCGGAAGCAGGGCCGAGAGCGCCAGCAGCGCCCCGGCGCCACGCAGCACCATGTTCCGCGTGAAGAGCTTCATGTGTACCCGTCTCCAGACATTCTTCGTTCACGGCCGCGGTCAAGCGCGGCCAACCTGCGGGTAAAGGTCAATTGTGGCCAAAAGCCGAGCCAGAGGAAGCTCGGTCGAGCCGTCTCAGTTGCCCGGCGTCCAGGCGTCGTAATCGCCGGTGACGCGCGGACGCTCGCCCGGAACGGCGATGGAGCCCGGCGGACGATAGGCCTGCGGAGAACCGGTGAAGTTGGGGCGGTGCGCCTTCTGCCAATCCTTGGCGACGTAGTTTTCCTTGGACGGCGGAACATCGGTGCGATGATGCATCCAGCCATGCCAGCCCGGCGGGATGGCGGAGGCATCGGCATAGCCCTTGTAGATCACCCAGCGCTTCGGCAGACCGTAGGAAGACATGCCGCCTTCATAATAGACGTTGCCGAATTCATCCTCGCCGACGCGCTTGCCGAAACGCCAGGTCGCAAAACGCGTGCCCATCGTCTGACTGTTCCACCAGGTAAAGGTCTGAACCAGAAGATTCCACATGTCTTTTCCTTGTGCCCGCCAGATGCGGGCCAAACCAGAATTCGTTTCCTCGCTTATGCCGTCGCCAAGCCGAATTGTCCAGCGATTCCACCACAGCCAAAGGTCATTTCAAAGCCATCTTGAAGCCCAGATGCGAGGGCGTGAAGCCCCGTCTTTCATAGAATCGATGGGCATCCCTGCGGATCGCATTCGAGGTCAGCGCTACCCGCTTGATACCGCGGCCTTTTGCCTCGGCAATGGCGAACTCGATCATTCCAGCGCCGATCCCCTGCCCGCGCGCCCGGCGAATGACATCTCGGACAAGACGGCCGCCATCGACCTAATGCCCTTCGAGCGGTTTTTCCAAGATCAGCGCCGGAATGCCGGATTGCCCGGCCCCGCCATTTTCGTTGCGGCCGACCTCGGTGAAGCCGTGCGCGTGATAGAAGGCGATCGCGGCTGCGTTCTGCGGCTCGACTTCGAGACGCATGATCTCCGCATCCGGAAAGCAGGTTTCGAGTTCGGCGAAGAGATCGCGGCCGATGCCCTGGCGCTGCAGCGCCGGAGCGATATAGAGAAGATGCAGCATGACCGTCTTCGTCAGTTCGTGCGACATCGCCGCATAGCCCATGCCGCCGATAGTGCGGCCGTCGTCGGCAACGAGGAATTCGGCATCCTTGCGCACCAGGCGCGCCTTCAGCGCCGCCGGCGAAAAGAGCTGCGCGGTCAGTTCGTCGACCTTTGCTCTGCCATGGAGGCCATCATAGGTGGCGTGAAAACTCTCCACCAGCAGGGCGCGGACCTTCTCCAGGTCGCGCTCGCCGGCGGTGCGGACGAAATACACCGCTTATTCCTCGATGCCGAGCTTCGCCTTGACGAGCGCCTGCACGGCCTGCGGATTGGCCTTGCCGCCGGTCGCCTTCATCACCTGGCCGACGAACCATGCGGCCAGGGTCGGCTTCGCCTTGACCTTTTCCACCTGATCGGGATTGGCGGCAATGATCTCGTCCACGGCCTTTTCGATGGCGCCGGTATCGGTCACCTGCTTCATGCCGCGCGCTTCGACGATCTCGGTGGGATCGCCGCCCTCGGCCAGCACGATCTCGAAGAGATCCTTGGCGATCTTGCCGGAAATGGTTCCAGCCTTGATGAGATCGATGATAGCGCCGAGCTGGGCCGGCGAGACCGGCGTCTGCTCGATATCCTTGCCGGTGCGGTTCAGCGCGCCGAGCAGATCGTTGATCACCCAGTTTGCCGCCATCTTGCCGTCACGGCCCGCGGCCACGGCTTCGAAATAATCGGCGATCGCCTTTTCGGAGACGAGCACCGAGGCGTCGTAGATCGACAGGCCGAGCTCGCGCACGAAGCGCTCCTTCTTGTCGTCAGGCAATTCCGGCAGATCGGCTGCCAGCGCCGTGACGAAGGCATCGTCGAATTCGAGCGGCAGCAGGTCCGGATCCGGGAAATAACGGTAGTCGTGCGCATCTTCCTTGGAGCGCATCGAACGCGTCTCGCCCTTGTTCGGGTCGAAGAGCCGCGTCTCCTGCTCGATCTTGCCGCCATCCTCGAGAATGCCGATCTGGCGGCGGGCTTCGTATTCGATCGCCTGGCCGATGAAGCGGATGGAATTGACGTTCTTGATCTCGCAGCGCGTGCCGAAAGCTTCGCCCGGGCGGCGCACCGAGACGTTGACGTCGGCGCGCATCGAGCCTTCGTCCATATTGCCGTCGCAGGTGCCGAGATAGCGCACGATCGAACGCAGCTTGGTCATATAGGCCTTGGCTTCGTCGGACGAGCGCATGTCGGGCTTGGAGACGATCTCCATCAGCGCCACGCCGGAGCGGTTCAGATCGACATAGGACATGGTCGCATGCTGGTCATGCAGCGACTTGCCGGCATCCTGCTCCAGGTGCAGGCGCTCGATGCCGATCTCGATATCCTCGAACTGGCCCTGGCGGTCCGGCCCGAGCGAAATGACGATCTTGCCCTCGCCGACGATCGGATCCTTGAACTGCGAGATCTGATAGCCCTGCGGCAAGTCGGGATAGAAATAGTTCTTGCGGTCGAAGAGCGAGCGCTTGTTGATCTGAGCCTTCAGCCCGAGACCGGTGCGCACGGCCTGCCTGACGCATTCCTCGTTGATAACAGGCAGCATGCCGGGCATGGCGGCATCGACCAGCGAGACATTCGAATTCTGCGGCTTGCCGAATTCCGTCGAGGCACCGGAGAAGAGCTTCGAATTGGAGAGCACCTGGGCATGGACTTCCATGCCGACGATGACTTCCCAGTCGCCGGTGGCGCCGGGGATGAAGCGTTTCGGATCAGGCGTGCGGACGTCGACAAGGGTCATCTGATACTCTTTGCAGGCTGTTCTTTTCCATTGGTGAGGTAAAGGAAATGGCGTGCCGGTGCAAGGCTTTCGCCATGGCGTGCGGCGTGGTTTGACGGCTGGCGGCGACATTTGCCGTGGGTTAACCGAGGCGCGATAGAGTTGCCGCATGACGATCATCGATATCACCAAATGGGCCGCACCGTTTCTGGCGCTGAACCTCCTCGTCTTCTCGATCTATTTCCTCGACAAGCAGGCGGCGCGCGATGGCAGGTGGCGGATCAGCGAGCGCACGCTTCTGACGCTTGCGCTGATCGGCGGCAGCCTCGGCGCGGTGGCGGCCCAGCAATTGCTGCGGCACAAGACGAGAAAGGAGCCGTTCCGGTCGATCCTGGCGGCGATCCTGATCCTGCACGGTGCCTTGGTCGCGGTGCTGATCTTCGTGCCGGAATGGCGCGTTTTCCCTCTCCAGGATTTTTGAAGCGTCAGAATTCCTGCCCGTATCCACCCTGGCCGTCCGAAACCAGCGATTTCGTCAACCCGACCGAGGGCACGTCGCGGTCGAGCTTCGGATTATAGGCGACCGAGAGCCAGTGGATGCTGTAGCCGTGCTTGCGGAAGAAGCCGATCGCCTCGTTGTTGCCGGAATGGGTCTGCATCGCCGCCTTCTCGAAGCCTCGGTCGGCGATCTCCTTTTCGATGCGCTCGAGAAGGGCGGAGCCAAGTCCCTGGCGGGTGAAGGCGGGATCGATCCAGAAATCCGAGATTGTTTCATCCAGGCCTTCGCGCGCCGCCCAGCCTGCGACCTGGCCGTTCTGCTCGACGACGGTGATGGTCAGCCAGTCGTTTTCCACGAAGTTGCGAAAGGCGTTGCGGGCTGCATCGATCATCGCGTCCGATTCGCCGATCGACGCCATCGCTTTTTGCCAGGCCCTCAGCCCGATCTCGCTCAACAGCTCCGCTTCGCCGTCGCGGGCATTGCGAATGTGGATCAACGACACCTCCGCGTTACCCCACAACTAGACCATTGAGTCGGCGAATTTACCAGTGCCCCCAGGGAGATGATGGCTGGAAACTGCGGTTTTCGACCGGTTTGATCGGCGAGTACGGTCTTGACCGCCTTTTGCGCGCGAAATAAAAAAAATCTTATGTTGAGCCTGTCACAGACCCGGTAAAGGCCCTGCCCGCAAGTCCGCTTGCGCGTATGGGCCCGAAAAAACGAAGCCCTGACGTTCGAAAGAGCGCCAGATCGTTTTTGTGCGCCCTGTCGGGCGCGATACCGGATCTCAACACATGGACATTTCCCGCACGGAGCAGCGCATCCTGCATCTCATGGCCCAAGGCGGCCGCATCGAAATTTCCCGCGACGACGACAGGAAGATCGAGGCGGTCAGCTGCTTCACCCGCGACGGCTGGCTCTATCCCGGCGTCGACCTCGATCTCTTCCGCAGGCTGAAGCGGCTGAGAGCCATCAAGTCCTCCAGCGGCCAGCCCTACCGGATCACCGAAAGAGGGCTGAAGCTGGTCAGGTCGCAGCTGAACAACAGGTAGCAGTCAATCATCCTGGCCGCGTCTCACACCGGCGCGGTCAGGATTTAGCCTCAGGCCTTTGCAGAAAGTTCCACCCGCATCGCCGACCATTCCTCGGCCATCGTGCCCGTGCCGCGTCTCTTGCCGGCACGGCGATACCAGTAATCGGCGTTCCAGTCGTCGCCCTCGATGCGATGACAGAGCGCATGGCCCCAGTCGAACGGCTGTTCGCCTTCGTGGCGCTGGCAGATTTCGTGTACCGCCTGCCAATCCGCACCCATGGTGAAGCCGCCGGCGGCCAGGCGATCCGCTGCCTCGATCAGCCGCCCGAGATCATTGCTCGCCATAAGCTCCTCCTGATTCCCGTTAGCGATCAGCCAACCGCTTTAAAGATGCACCTTTTCGCATTCGACGCCATGCTCTGGAAGAGCCGGATCGTGAGGCCTGTTACCACCACTTGGCCGGCGTAAACCGGCCGGCCGCCTGCTCGATGACATGAGCTGTCTTGAAGAGGGTTTCCTCATCGAAGGGCTTGCCGATCAGCTGCAGGCCGAGCGGCAGACCCTTCTGGTCGAGACCGGCGGGCACGGCGATGCCCGGCAGGCCGGCCATGTTGACCGTGACCGTGAAGATATCGTTGAGATACATCTTCACCGGGTCGGAAGCGAGGTTCTCATCGGCGACGCCGAAGGCGGACGACGGGGTGGCCGGCGTCAGGATGGCGTCGACGCCGGCGTCGAAGGCGAGTTCGAAATCGCGCTTGATCAGCGTGCGGACCTTCTGGGCACGGATGTAATAGGCATCGTAATAACCGGCCGACAGCACATAGGTGCCGATCATGATGCGGCGCTTGACTTCCTTGCCGAAGCCGGCGGCGCGCGTCTTCTCGTACATGTCGACGATATCCTTGCCGTCGACGCGCAGGCCGTAGCGCACGCCGTCGTAACGCGCCAAATTCGAGGATGCCTCGGCGGGAGCGACGATGTAATAAGCCGGAAGCGCGTATTTGGTGTGCGGCAGAGAGATGTCGACGATTTCGGCGCCGGCATCCTTCAGCCAGGCAATGCCCTGGCGCCAGAGGGTCTCGATCTCCTCGGGCATGCCGTCGACACGATATTCGTTGGGAATGCCGATCCTCATGCCCTTCAGCGACTGGCCGAGGGCTGCCTCGTAATCCGGCACCGGCAGATCGACCGATGTCGTGTCCTTGGCGTCGACACTGGCCATCGACTTCAAGAGGATCGCGGCATCGCGCACGTCGCGGGCGATCGGGCCTGCCTGGTCGAGCGAGGAGGCGAAGGCGACGGTGCCCCAGCGCGAGCAGCGGCCGTAGGTCGGCTTGATGCCAACAGTGCCGGTGAAGGCGGCCGGCTGGCGGATTGAGCCGCCGGTATCGGTTGCGGTGGCGCCGGCGCAAAGATGGGCGGCGACGGCCGCGGCCGAGCCGCCGGAAGAGCCGCCGGGAACGAGCTGCTGGTTGGAGCCCGCGGCACGCCAGGGATTGATCACCGCGCCATAATGCGAGGTCTCGTTGGAGGAGCCCATGGCGAACTCATCCATATTCAGCTTGCCGAGCATGACGGCGCCGTCATCCCAGAGGTTCTGCGTGACGGTCGATTCATAGCGCGGCTCGAAACCATCGAGAATATGGCTGCAGGCCTGGGTGTGGACGCCGACCGTGGCAAAGAGATCCTTGATGCCGAGCGGAATGCCTTCGAGTTCGCCCGCCTTGCCGGCAGCGATGCGCTCGTCGGAGTTCTTCGCCATCAGCCGGGCGAGATCCGGCGTCACCTTGATATAGGCGTTCAGATGACCGTTGGCCGCATCGATCGCCGAGATATAGGCCTCGGTCAGTTCGAGTGCGGTGATTTCCTTGGCGCGCAGCTTAAGGCGGGCTTCGGCAATGGTCAGGCTGGTGAGTTCGCTCATGATGTTTTCGCTTCAGATCTGAAAATGGCAACAGGGGTCGGAAAGAGGCTTGAAGCCTTATTCGACGACTTTCGGCACCAGGAAGAAATTGTGGTCGGTGACGGGCGCATTAGCGACGATATCGGCGGCCTTGCTGCCGTCGGTCACCGCATCCGTCCGCTTCTTCATCGCCATCGGGGTGACCGATGTCATCGCTTCGACGCCATCGACATTGACTTCGGAGAGCTGCTCGACGAAGCCCAGGATGCCGTTCAGCTCGCCGACCATGCGATTTGCCTCGTCCTCGGAGACGGCAATACGGGCAAGGTGGGCAACGCGCTTCACGGTGGCAAGATCGACGGACATGGCATTCTCCGGATGGGATTTTTCCTACCCGCTATAAAGGCCATGTCCGCCCGGTGCAACGGGATTTCGTCAGATCGACAGGCTCTCGGCGGGCTTCAGCGCCTTCACATCCGTCTTCGATCCCTCCATGCCGGCAACGAATTTATCGGCCGTCTGCTCGATGATCGGGAAGGTGCCGAAGTGACAGGGAATGGCCGTCTTGAAGTTGAAATAGCGCCGGCAAGCGAGTGCGGCCACGGCGCCGCCCATGGTGAAGCGGTCGCCGATCGGCACCAGGCCGATATCGGGCTGGTGCAATTCGTTGATCAGGGCCATGTCGGCGAAGATGTCGGTGTCACCCATGGCGAGGACCGAGGCTTCGTCATCGAAGTGCAGCATCAGCCCGTTGGCATTGCCGAGCGCATGCGAAACGCCGTCCTCGGTAATCTGGGCAGACGAGTGCAGCGCGTTGGTGAAGGTCGCGGAGAAGCTGCCGAGCGCGATCGTGCCGCCGGTATTGCCCATCTCGATCTTGTCGACGCCCTTGGAGCCGAGCCAGGCGGCGAGATCGGCATTGGCGAGAACGACGGCGCCAGTTTCCTTGGCAAGCGCCACCGTATCGCCGACATGGTCGCCATGGCCATGCGTCAGCAGGATATGAGTGACGCCTGACGAGACATCCTTGATATCCTGGCCGGAAAAGGAGGCGTTATGGCTGAGGAAGGGATCGAGTAGGATCGTCGCCTTTCCGGTCTCGATGCGGAAGGCGGAATGGCCAAGCCAGGTGATCTTCATGAAATCTCTCCTTTATTACGTGATGCAAAAAACGGTTTGGGGAGATCCGGATGATTTTAGGCTGGATCTGCCTAAAATCTGAATCCGCATCTCAATCAAAGAATTGGAGCATGATGTCGTCCGAAAACCGCTCACACTTTTCGGCATCATGCTCTATGGACATATCTCATGCAGCAGCAAAGAAAAGCGGCGGCGACTTCAATTTCTTTTGACGGGATGAATTGGCGATGACGGTGCTGACGATCGAGGAAATGGCCGAGACGCTTGCCCCGCGGCAGGCAATTGCCGGCCTCGATCTCGGCACCAAGACGATCGGGCTTTCGATGTCCGATCTCGGGCGGCGTTTCGCCACGCCCCGCCCGGTGATCCGGCGCGTCAAATTCACCATCGATGCGCAGGCGCTGCTGGATTTCGCACAATCGGAAAAGGTCGCGGGCTTCGTCATCGGCCTGCCGATGAATATGGACGGATCGGCAGGCCCGCGGGTGCAGGCGACGCGCGCCTTCGTGCGCAATATGGAGCAGAAGACGGCGCTGCCCTTTGTCTATTGGGACGAGCGGTTATCGACGGTCGCCGCCGAACGGACGCTGCTTGAAATGGACGTCTCGCGCGCCAAGCGGGCCGAACGGATCGATTCGGCCGCCGCAAGCTTCATCCTTCAGGGCGCGCTCGACAGGCTTTCCTTGCTGGCGAGATCCGATGGAGACGAATTCAGCTGACGCGCCTTCCACCAGGCGATGATCGACTTGCGTTTCCGAAAGCCGAGGATGGCGAAGACGACGAGACTGTCGACGGCGATCGTGCGGGCAACGAGCGGCGGGATGCTCTCCGGCGGGATGCCGAGCGCCTCGCCATACAGCTGGAACGTCAGGTCATGCACCTGCCGCGTCAGCATGAAGATGCCGAAGTTCATGTCGTAATAAGAGAGCCAATACCATCCGCCCAGAAAGACGATGGGGCCGGCCCAGAAGATCAGAAACCACTTCATGCGGCCTCACCTCCATGCTTGCGCGCGACGGGCAGATCGAGGGAAACCAACCAGGTCGACAATGCCATGATGCACAGCACCAGCGTCGGAATTGCGATATCCAGCGCCAGGACTGCGAAGAACATCATCGCCGTCAAAAGAAAGGCGGCTTTGGCGATCCTGGTTCCCATGGACGTCAACTCGGGGGCTCTCACTCATTCCATCTCTGCTCTCCCCCACACTGTCGGGTTAGCCGAGGCCAGGCAACGTAAACCATTCATTAAGGTTAACGCCGTAGCCGCCCCCTGTGGATAAGGCAGGTATCAGCCGTAGATGCCGCGCACGATGCGCTTCAGCGCCGTCGCCGCCTTCTCCCAGTCCTTCGGCGTCTTCAGCGACAGACCGGCGCATTGTCCGCCGCTTGCGGCGGCAAGCACGAGGTGCTGGATCGCCGCGATGATGACGGCATTGACGGCCACCGCATCCACGCCCTTCGGCGGTGCCAGCGAGCCGCGCATGCGCTCCAGCCACAGAGCGAGCGCCTTCGAACGCGCCTCGGAAAGCCGCCTCACCTGCTCGGTGTTCTCAGATATCTCCCAGGCGAGGATGCGGCGCATCAGCGGATCGTTCCTCAGGGCGTCGAGCAGGAGAAGCGCCAACCGCTCCATCAGGTCGCCATAGGTGAGCAGGAACATGCCGCCGGCATCTTCCGGGATGCGATCCCTCACCCATGTGCCGAGATCGGCGCCGATCGCCTCGACCAGCCCGTCGAGACCACCGTAATAACGATATATCAGCTGCTTGTCGCAACCGGCGCGGCGGGCGACCGCATTGATACCGAAATTCTGGAAGCCCTCCTCGGCCAGCAGGCCCTTGGCGGCAACCAGGATGGCGCGCTCCGTGGCGCCGCGATCCCGGACGCGCCGCTCCGGCTCGCCGCCGGCCTCAGGCAAGTTTTCAAGTTTTACCGCTTCATCAAGCACGAACGACCCTTCCCCGCTGTCACCAATCGGTGAGTAGCGGGGAGGTTTCATGCAATCAATCCTATCCTCTTGGGAAGATTGTGGATATTCCCCCCTTGGCAGATGATTTTGCCGGCGAACAAGAACCGGCGGACGATCCGTGGTTGGGGCTCCCCCGCGACCAGGGCTTACAGGCCGTCTCCCCGCCTGTTGCAACCAGCGTTGTTGCCGGCGGAATCTGGAACAAGAGAGATTTGCAGCCGACGGCGTGACGAATTATGTTAGTAGCGAATAGGAGATCGACGATGCTGTTGCGGAAGTATCGAGAAAACAGGGAAGCGCTTAAGCAAATCGGCCGGGAAGCGTTGGCCGAAAGCCGTCGGCTGGGTCTGACGATCTCTGCCAAGGATCGGCAGAACGAAGCCAAAGATCGGGCGAAACGTGAGCGCAACAAGAATCGCGCACCTGCTACGGTGAGGTAGCAATCGCTTCATGCCGGAATTGACGTGCATTATCCTTGGTGGGCCGAACGGCTCCGGCAAATCATCCGCCTTCCGTAGGCTTCATTCTATCAACCTATCACCTTGAGAAGATTGCCGATATTCATCCGCGACCATCGAACTCGCTATCAACCGACGTGCGGAAGGCGGGCCATATCCTTTCAGAAATCTCGCCGCGGCTGTTGATCGCGATGGACGAACCCGGCATAGCTGCATTATGAACAATTCTAATATTCTCCGCTAAGGCCCTGCAATGGTGAACTATATCGAAGCCTCTTCCGCGCCCTCGAAGAATACGGGCGCCATCCGGCTTTACGACGCGCAAGCATTCGAGGGCATGCGCAGGGCATGCCAGCTGACGGCGCGCTGCCTCGATGCGCTGGCCGACATTGTCAAGCCCGGCCTGGTGACCGACGACATTGACCGGTTCGTCTTCGATTTCGGCATGGATCACGGCGCCCACCCGGCAACGCTTAACTATCGCGGCTACACCAAATCGACCTGCACCTCGATCAACCACGTCGTCTGCCACGGCATTCCGAACGACAAGCCGCTGCGCGAAGGCGATATCGTCAACATCGACGTCACCTTCGTGCTCGACGGTTGGCACGGCGATTCCAGCCGGATGTATCCTGTGGGCACGATCAAGCGCGCCGCCGAGCGACTGCTCGAGGTCACCTATGAATCCCTGATGCGCGGCATTTCCGCCGTCCGGCCCGGCGCCCGCACCGGCGCGATCGGCGAGGCGATCCAGACCTATGCGGAGGCCGAGCGCTGTTCGGTGGTGCGCGATTTCTGCGGCCACGGCGTCGGCCGACTGTTCCACGATTCGCCGAATATCCTGCATTACGGCCGCGCCAACGAAGGGCCGGAGCTGCGCGAGGGCATGATCTTCACCATCGAGCCGATGATCAATCTCGGCCGGCCGCATGTGAAGGTGCTGGCCGACGGCTGGACGGCGGTGACCCGCGATCGATCGCTTTCGGCGCAGTACGAACACACCGTCGGCGTCACCTCCGAGGGCTGCGAGATCTTCACCCTGTCGCCAGGCGGGCTCGACCGCCCCGGCCTGCCGTCGTTTGCCGGGTGACGATGCGATGGCGAAGGGGCCTGTTGCGACATCTTCCGACGACGAGCTCCCTTTTGCCATTGAAGAGCCTGTTGCCGCAGACGAACGCTCGTTCTTCGGCGGACGCCCGCAAAAACCGTCCGTGCCGGATGCCAAGACGGCCCTCCCCGCCTCGCTCGCCGGCCAGGAACATTATCACGGCCATCGCGAACGGCTGCGTGACCGCTTCCGCGAGCAGGGCGACGCCGCGCTTGCCGATTACGAAATCCTCGAACTCCTGCTTTTCCGCCTGATCCCGCGGCGCGACACCAAGCCGATCGCCAAGGCGCTGATCGAACGGTTCGGCTCGCTCTCCGGCGTCTTCGGCGCGCCTGCGGCGCTGCTGACGGAGGTGAAGGGTGTCGGCGAGGCCGTGGCGCTCGACCTGAAGCTGATCTCGACCGTGGCGCAGCGGACCCTGAAGAGCGAGCTCAGGAACAAGCAGGTGCTCTCCTCCTGGTCATCGGTGATCCAGTATTGCCATGCCGCCATGGCCCACGAGACCCGCGAGCAATTCCGCATCCTCTTCCTCGACAAGCGCAACGTGCTGATCGCCGATGAGGTGCAAGGCCGCGGCACGGTCGACCACACGCCGGTCTATCCGCGCGAAGTGGTCAAACGCGCGCTCGAGCTTTCGGCAACGGCGATGATTTTAGTCCACAACCACCCCTCCGGCGACCCGACGCCATCGCGCGCCGACATCGACATGACCAAAGTGATCATCGATGCGGCCAAGGCGCTCGACATCACCGTCCACGACCACATCATCATCGGCAAGGACGGCCATGTCAGCCTGAAGGGGCTGAAGCTGATCTGAAAAGCGCAGGGCCGGCTGAATCGGCGGTCGTTCAAACTTGCCGAGATTTCCTGTCACGCCAGTGCGAAGTGACGGACTCCGTCGATAGCAAGGTTATGGAAATGAACTACGGTGCGCCTACAAGACGGTTCCAGTTCCGATGAGCGAATTTCGCCTTGTCCGCCTCATCGAGCGACAGGCTATCCAGGAAACGCCGCGCGTCCGCCCCCGGCCGATACTGGTAAGGATAGTCCGTCGAAAACAGGATGCGGTCTGGTCCGACTGCTTCGATCGCCCGTTGCAAATAGGCGGGACTGAACATGCCGCTTGCCGTCAGGTAGAGATTGTTGCGCACATACTCCTCGAATGGGCGCTGAAGGCGAGCCACCCGATCGAGCATGGCCAACCGCTCCAGATAGAAAATTACCAATTCCCCCCAATGGCCAAGGATCACCTGCAGCTTGGGATGGCGGTCGAAAACGCCGGTCAAAACGATGCGGATGAACTGTACGCCGGCCTCATAGTGCCATCCGAGACCAAAGGTGGACAAGGCGAGATCAACCGGCGCGTCGAACCCAGAATAGTAGGCATCGCGCACGCTGGTCTGCGGGATCTGCGGATGGATCAACAGCGGGACCCCGAGATCTGCCGCGCAGGCAAAGGTCGACTCGAACGTCGCGTGGTCGAGGTTCCTGCTGCCGACGCGACCGTAGAGGACAGCGCCTTTGCAGCCCAGGTCCTCGACGCTTCGTCTCAGTTCAACAGCCGCCGCCTCAGGTTCTGCGGACGGCAGCGCGGCGAGCGCTTGGAAGCGGTCCGGATTTCCGGCGACCGTTTCCGCCAGCAGATCGTTCGACCGGCGCGCCAGGTCCACGCCATGGCGGCCAAGGTTGTTCAGGCCGGGGGTCGTGAGCGATAGGACCTGAACGTCGACGCCCGTCTCGTCCATCAGGGCGAGCCGGCCCTGACCAAGATCGGCAAGGCGCTCTCCGAGCACGCCCGGATTGAGACCAAGCGTTCCGTCATCCGCGCCGGGGATCGTGGTCCAGGCCTGCCTGACTTCATCTGGGAGGACATGCTCCTCGATCCCTATAATCTTCATCTTTGAAATCCTCGAATGTAAGCCAGTAAACTCGGTGCCGCCTTCTCACCGACGGGCCCAGACGACGCGCCAGCTTTCATCATCTCGTATCGATGTGAGGATCAGTTGCTCATCCACGAAACGATAGGCCCGCGGAAGGTCCGCTCCGCCCAAGGACAGTGGGCGCAGACATTATTGTTCAGGACTTCGCGGTAAGCTGATCGACGACAGCCCGGCCGACACCATGCGCGGAGGCCGGATTCTGGCCGGTGACCAGGCGCCCGTCGGTCACGACATTCTCGGCCCAATTCGGCGCCGACCGGTGATGCGCGCCTCGCTTCTTGAGGGTGGTGGCGAGCAGATAAGGCACGACGTGCGTGTACTTCACCTCCGCCTCCTCCTCGTCGGTAAAGGCGGCCACATTCTTGCCGTCGACGAGATAACTACCATCGGAAAGTGTCGCGTTCACCAGAGCGGCAGGGCCGTGGCAGACCGCTGAAACGATACCTCCGGCTTCATAGACTTCCCGGATGACGCGCTGGACGGCGGAGCTGTCGGCAAAATCCCACATCGTGCCATGACCGCCCGCGAAGAAGACCGCCGAATAGCGCGACGGATCGATCTCGCTCAGGATAAGAGAGTGGGCGAGTGTGTCGCGGAATTCGCGATCCTTCCAGAAGCGCTCATTGACCGGATCGGTGAGGTCAAAGAAGTCGATCGGCGGATGTCCGCCGCGGATCGAGGCGATTTCAGTCGGGATGCCGGCGTTGCGGAAGACTTCGAGCGGATGGGTGAGTTCGACCATCGCAAAGCCGGTCGGCTCACCGCTGTCGCCGCGGATCGGGTGGCTGGTGACCACACAAAGGATGGGTTTGATGTTCTCTGCCATTGTGTTGTTCCTCAGGGCTTGAGCGAAGTCATGTCGATGACGAAGCGATACTTCACGTCGCTCTTCAACATGCGCTCAAAGGCTTCGTTGATCTTTTGGATGGGAATGATCTCGACGTCGGAGACGATGCCGTGCTCGCCGCAGAAATCGAGCATCTGCTGGGTTTCGGGCACACCGCCGATGAACGATCCGGAGATTGCCCGGCGACCGCGCACAAACCCGCCGGCATTCACCGGCGTGCTGAGCGGCGCCATGTAGCCGATAAGCACCAAAACGCCCTCGAGCGCCAGCGTCGGCATGTACGGGTTGACATCATGATCATAGGGGACGGTGTCGATGATGACATCGAAGCGACCGGTGACAGCCTTCATCTGCTCCGGATCACCCGATAGCACCACATGATCGGCACCAAGGCGGAAAGCATCCTTCTCCTTGCCGGCCGAACGCGTGAACAGCGTCACGTCGGCGCCCAGCGCCTTGGCGAGCTTCAACGCCATGTGGCCAAGGCCGCCGAGACCGATCACGGCGACCTTGCTGTCCTTGCCCACATTCCAGCGGTGCAGCGGCGACCAGGTGGTAATGCCCGCGCACAAGAGCGGCGCCGCGCCGGCCGGATCGAGCCCGTCCGGCATCGACAGCACGAACTTGTCGCGCACGACGATGGAATCCGAATAGCCTCCATAGGTCACGCTGCCATCCTGTCGGTCGGCGCTATTGTAGGTGTAGGTCGAGCCCTCGACGCAATCCTGCTCCCAGCCCTTCAGGCAAGGCTTGCAGTGCTGGCAGGAGTCGACCATGCAGCCGACGCCGACCAGGTCGCCCCTCTTGAAGCGGGAAACGCCCGTCCCGACCTCGCGCACGCGGCCGACGATCTCGTGACCAGGGACGATCGGATAGGTCGTGAAGCCGCCATGGTTGCGGGCAAGGTGCAGGTCCGTATGGCAGACGCCGCAGAAGAGGACGTCTATGACGACGTCGTCCGAACGCGGTGCACGCCGTTCGAACGCAAACTGTTCGAGCGGACCAGTGGCCGATTGAGCTGAAAATCCCATTACTTTCATGATTGGCCCCCTATTCTCGCACCTGGCGCCGTTGCTTTGTCCGCTGGACCCGACCACGCCTCCCGAGCGCAGCCGGGAGCCGGTTTGGCGAGCCTCAGTCTCAGGCGTTTCCGGAAGCGAACAGCGCTTCCCAGTTCAGAAAGGGACCGAGCGGAATAACGTCCCAGCCAATGAGCCCGGCCTTGGCGAGGGGGAAATCGGCGAGCGCCTTCCTGGCGGCCTCGATGGACTCGGCCTCAGCGATGATGGCGACGCCGGGACGGTCTTGGCGGAAATAGATGTCGCGAATGGTGCCGCCCTTGTACATCTGCCAGGCGTGGCGGGCTTCGTCCTGCATGTGCGGCTGGTACTGTTCCATCGTGGCGCCGGGTTGGGGGACGTCGAGGCAAAGCAGTTTCATGGGGCTAGCTCCTTGATTGGGTAAGATGAATTAAGCGGGCTTGAACCGGCCGGCGGTCTCTGCAACGCGGCGGCCGAGATATCGTGCGGTGCGCAGATCGCTGTCCGGCGGCGCGATGTCAGGCGCCTGATCCACATTCGCGTGCGTCATCACCCCGAGCCAGCTCCCGAGCCGGTTCAGATCATCGGGGCTCGACGTGCTGCTGTTATTGCCCGGCATAAGGTCAAGGCCGACCCAGATCATGCCGTGCTGGGCGGCGAAGAGCGCCATCGAGACCAGCGAGTTCAGCTTGTCGCCGTGCTGCGCACCAGAATTGGTGAAGCCGGCGGCGATCTTGTTGCGCCACTTCAGCTGTGTCCATGCGACCTTCGTGGACTCCTCGAAAAACTGCTTGAGCCTGGCGCTGATCATGCCGTTATATGTTGGCGATCCGAAGACGATCGCATCGCTCTTCTCGAGCGTCTCCCAGTCTACCGAACCGTCGGAGACAGCGATGAGCTTGACCTGCGTGCCGTCGACCTCCCGCACGCCCTCGGCCGCCGCTTCGGCAACGCGCGCGGTATGGCCATAACCGCTGTCATATACGATCGATATCAGCATTCTACGCCCTTCCATTGACGAGATTTGCGCCCGACAAAAGGAGGACGCCGACCCAAAGTCAGCGACGGCCTCGAAAATATCGTTTGCTTCGCAGCGGTTGTATCGTAGAATGCGCAAGACCATTAGAAATCATTTTTCACTTCTTTGGTTCCTAAAATTCTACAATCAGTGAATTTGCTATTCGGGAGGCTGCCCGGCGTGCGTGACAGATTCGATGGTGTGCAGATCTTCGTTGAGGCGGTCGAAGCGGGCGGCTTTGCAAAAGCGGCTGACCGGCTGAAGCTGACGCGCTCCGCGGTCGGCAAAGCGATTGCACGTCTGGAGGAGCGCCTTTGTGTCCGGCTGTTTCACCGGACGACCCGCACGCAAAGCCTGACGGAGGATGGCCAGCAATATTACGAGCGTTGCATTCGTGCCATCGACGAACTGCGTGCCGGTGAGTCTCTCCTGGAATCTGGCCGACGCGAGGTCGTCGGCAGACTCCGCGTCTCGCTTCCGGTTCTGTTCGGCCGCTACTGCGCTTCGCCGATTTTACGCGCCTATGCTCGCCAACATCCGAAGCTCGAACTGGAACTCAGCTTCAATGACCGGCAGATCGATCTGATCGCAGACGGTTTTGATCTTGCCGTGCGCAACGGCGCCCTTGGCAACGGAACCTCGCTACACGCCCGGCGGCTGGTCAGCCAGCGCAAGGTGCTATGCGCCTCACCTGCCTATCTTGCCGCACGCGGGGAACCTCGCTCCATCGCAGACCTCTCAGACCATGACCTGCTCGTCTACTGGCGGGGCGATCACGGCCTCGCTTGGCAGCTTCCTGACACGACCGGGGCTCTCATCGATATCTCCGTCACCTCCCGGTTACGTTTCGACGACCTTGAAGTCATCGCCGATGCCGCGGTCGATGACATGGGACTTGCCTGGCTTCCCCATTGGCTGGTCCGGGACCGCATGCGCGCGGGGGATCTTGTCGAACTGTGGGGAGACCGCCCAAGCGCTACGATGGAGTGCTATGCGGTCTGGCCAAGCACCCAATATCTGCCGCTGCGATCGCGACTGGCGATAGACGCACTTGCTATCGAATTGCCGAAGCGTTTCGATCCCTGATATCTCGGCCCTGATCGCATTGGCTTTTGCTTCGCTGTGAAGCTAACGTTCACCTGGCAAGTGGAAGAGCGTGCCGCCTTATTGGCCCGCGGGCTAAAGCGCGTCGCGATCTTTCAGATTCGCTCCTCGCGCTTTAACGCCTTGTTTTTGCGCATGTCGTTGTCGCAAAACCGCTTCACACACTCTTGCGCGACATGCTTTAGAGGCCAACCCGGCGGAGATGTTCTTCAGGGTAGCGCTCCCCTTCGATCCGGATGTCGGCGGCCTGGATTTCGCCGGTATCCTCGGCCGTCAGTTGCACCTCGAGCGCCCCGACATTTTCCTCAAAGCGTTCCAGTTTTCGGGTGCCGAAGAGCGGAACGATCCAGGTCTTTTGCGCAAGCAGCCATGCCAGTGCCACCTGCGCGGGGGTTGCACCATGCCTTTCGCCGATGACTTTGATGAGGTCGACGAGCCGCTGATTGGCTTGGCGGGCCTCTGGGGAGAAGCGCGGGATAGAGTTGCGCATGTCGGAGGTATCGAGCGTGGTGTCCACGGCGATCTTGCCGGTAAGGAAACCCTTGCCGAGCGGGCTGAAGGGTACGAGGCCAATGCCGAGCTCTTCGAGTGTCGGGAGAATTTCCGCCTCCGGCTCGCGTGTCCAGAGCGAATATTCGCTCTGCAGCGCCGCCACCGGCTGGACGGCATGGGCACGACGGATCGACGACGGCCCGGCCTCCGAGAGACCGAACCAGCGGACCTTGCCCTCTCGGATCAAATCCTTCACCACGCCTGCCACATCCTCCATCGGCACTTCCGGATCGACGCGGTGCTGGTAGAGAAGATCGATGTGGTCAGTGCGCAGGCGCTTGAGGCTGCCTTCCACAGCCCGACGGATATGGTCGGGCTTGCTATTGACACCACCGTGATGAACCCCAGTATCGGGATCGACATCCCAGCCGAACTTGGTGGCGATCTTGACCTTGTCCCGAACGGGCTGAAGCGCCTCGCCGACCATCTCCTCGTTGGTGAAAGGGCCATAGACTTCCGCCGTGTCGAAGAAATCCATGCCGCGCTCGACGGCAGCCCTGATGAGGGTAATCATCTCCGCCCTGTCCGGCAGTTCGCGGGCCTTGCCATATCCCATTGCGCCGAGCGACAGCGCCGAAACTTCCAGACCCTGGCCGAGTTTGCGTTTCTGCATGACGATATCCTCCAATCGAGTGATTTAAAATCTAGCTTCGGTCCGGTTGCCTGTCCGTCCCGCCTGGAACGACGACAGTCGCCGGCGAGATCAGCCCTCCGGTTCGAGCGGAATGATCCGGACAGCGGCTGATCTGGCGCGTTCGCCAATCATGGAGCGGAGATACGAGCTCGTTGCATATTTGCTCCGGTATGCATCATCAATCGCCGCGTTGATCGCACCCTCGACGGGTTCGAATACGACGTTTTTGGTTATTCCGGCGGCAGTGATCCGTCCGGCCTTCTGCTTGACCGCTGCCTGATACCATCGCGATCGCTGGCCATGATAGGCGCGGACGTAGAGTTCTCCATCCAGGACGACGGACCAGATCCAGGTTGGAGTGCCATAGGTCGTCCCATCGCCGCGAAAGGGAGAGATGTGCAGATCGTCGCTCTCAGCGATCTGTGCAAGTTCGGATTCTGACCAAGCCATCGGTCCGCCTCTGAATATGCGGCTGCATCCATGCGGCCATCTAAAGGCAATATAGTAGCTGACATTTATTTCGATTAGACGCTAAAATAAGATTGAACCTATATCGGAGATCAATAAATGCGTCGCGAAGAACTGGGCGACCTGATGGCCTTCCTCGCTGTTGCCGAAGAGAAGAGCTTCACCAGAGCGGCGGCCCGGCTCGGGACGTCGCAGTCTTCGCTCAGTCTCATCATCAAGCGCCTGGAGGAGCGGCTGGGAGTCAGGCTGTTGACCCGGACGACAAGAAGCCTCGCACTGACTGATGCGGGCGAACAGTTATTGTCGACCGTGGCCCCTGCGTTGGGTACGATCGAAGCCCGCCTGGCTGCGCTCAGCGCGTTTCGGGACAAGCCGGCGGGGAGCTTCCGGATTACGTCGGGTCAACACGCGATCGACACCATCCTATGGCCGAAGCTCTCGGGATTTCTTCGCGACTATCCCGACATCAAGGTCGAATTGGTCGCAGAGTCGGCGCTGACGGACATCGTCGCCGAGCGGTTCGATGCCGGCGTTCGGCTCGGCGACCAGGTTGAGAAGGACATGATCGCCGTCCGCATCGGCCCGCTGGCACGGATGATCGTGGTGGCAGCGCCCTCCTGCTTCAAGGACCAGCCGCCGCCGACGTCGCCGCAGGAACTGACGGCCTACCGGTGCATCAACATTCGCTTACCCAGTTACGGCGGATTCTACCCGTGGGAGTTTGAACGCGACGGCCATGAGGTGCGTGTCCGGGTGAATGGACAAGTGGCCTTCAATGGCGTCCCACAGATCGTGAAAGCAGCCCTCGACGGATATGGCCTCACCTACATCCACGAAGACGTCGTCCAAGACCACCTTGATAGCGGCCGACTGGTGCAGGTGCTCGAAGACTGGTCGCAACCGTTTTCTGGATATCACCTGTACTATCCTTCACGCCGGCATCCGTCGCCCGCGTTTACCCTGTTGCTGGAGGCGCTGAGGTATCAGGAATAGCCCGCTCGAACGGATAGATCATCCCGACCGTTTAGAACTTCGCGCGCATGGACCTTGGGGTGACGCGGCTCTACAGCTTAAAACGGTCTTTCAACCACACCTATGTCGGCCATGTCAGCCTGAAAGGCCTGACGCTGATCTGAAAAGCACAGGGCCGGCTGAATCGGCGCTCGTAAAACAATCTGTAACATTGACCGGCTACCGATAGACGGGCGACATTTTTGCGTCGTAAATGATTCCATTTCCAATTCGGGGCCAGGTGATGCTTCAGTACGATCTCGTTGTGGTTGGTAGCGGTCCTGCAGGGCGCCGCGGCGCGATCCAGGCTGCGAAACTCGGCAAGAAAGTGCTTGTCATCGAGCAGGGAAAACGCGTCGGCGGCGTCTCCGTGCATACCGGCACGATCCCCTCCAAGACGCTGCGCGAGACCGCGCTCAACCTTTCCGGCTGGCGCGAACGCGGCTTCTACGGCCGGTCTTACCGCGTCAAGGAAGAGATCAGTGCGGATGATCTGCGCCGCCGCCTGCTGATCACGCTCAACCACGAGGTCGAGGTGCTGGAACACCAGTTCGCCCGCAACCGCGTGCAGCATATTCGCGGCAAGGCGAGCTTCATCAATGCGTCGACGCTGCAGGTGGTCAAGGATGACGGCGAGATCACCCAGGTCACCGCCGCCAGTGTGCTGCTTGCCGTCGGCACGAAGCCGTTCCGCCCGGATTACATCCCCTTCGACGGCAAGACCGTTCTCGACAGCGACGAGTTGCTCGATATCCAGGAACTGCCGCGCTCGATGGTCGTCATCGGCGCCGGCGTCATCGGCATCGAATATGCGACGATCTTCAGCGCGCTCGACACGGCCGTCACCGTCATCGATCCGAAGGCGACGATGCTGGATTTCATCGACAAGGAAATCGTCGAGGACTTCACCTACCAGCTGCGCGACCGCAACATGAAGCTGCTGCTCGGCCAGAAGGCCGACAAAGTGGAGACGCTTGAAGACGGCAAGGTCGAACTGACGCTCGACAGCGGCCGGCGCCTGACGACCGACATGGTGCTGTTTGCTGCCGGCCGCATGGGCGCAACCGACGCGCTGAACCTTCCGGCCATCGGCCTCGAAGCAGACAGCCGCGGCCGTCTCAAGGTCAATCCGGAAACGTTCCAGACATCGGTTGCCAACGTCTATGCCGCCGGCGACGTCGTCGGCTTTCCGAGCCTTGCCTCGACCTCGATGGAACAGGGCCGCATCGCCGCCCGCGTCGCGATCGGAGCGGTCGCCAAGGAGCCGCCGAAATATTTCCCCTATGGGATCTATGCCGTGCCGGAGATTTCCACCTGCGGCCTGACCGAAGAAGAGATGAAGGAGCGCGGCATTCCCTATGAATGCGGCATCGCCCGCTTCCGCGAGACCTCGCGCGGTCATATCATGGGCCTCGACACCGGGCTTTTGAAGCTGATCTTCTCGCTGAAGACGCGCCGCCTGCTCGGCGTGCATATCGTCGGCGAAGGCGCCACCGAGCTGGTGCATATCGGCCAGGCGGTGCTCAATCTCAAAGGCACGGTCGAATATTTCGTCGAAAACACCTTCAACTATCCGACGCTTGCCGAAGCCTACAAGATCGCGGGCCTCGATGCCTGGAACCGGATGGGCGATATCAAGTCGGAACTTTAAACGCATCGCTTGGACGGCAGAACCGCTGTCTAAATCCGGCCGCTAACAACGGAGCCGAACCGCATTGCGCATCATTTCGCTGAACGCCTGGGGCGGCAGGCTGCGTGAGCCCCTGATCGACTATGTCAGCCAGGCCGATGCAGATGTGCTGTGCCTGCAGGAGGTGCTGCGGGCGCCGGGTGCGGATGAGGGATGGTCGATCTATCGGGATGCGGGGCTGGAGCTGCCGCAGCGCGCCAATCTGTTTGCAGAGATCGGCGCCGCCCTGCCCGGCCACGACGGCTTCTTCTGCCCGACATCGAGAGGCGAGCTGTTTAACGGCGAAACCGCCATTGCCGCCGAATTCGGGTTGGCGACCTTCGTGCGCAAATCGCATTCGGTCATCGCCCAGGGGCTGGACTTCGTGCATGGCAGTTTTTCCACCAATGGCTGGGGCGAACATCCGCGTCCGCGGAACGCCCATTGCATCCGTGTCTTCAGCCATGAGCACGCTTCCAGCCTGACCATCGCCCACATGCATGGCCTGCGGGATCCCGCCGGCAAGAGCGACACGCCGGCGCGCGAAGAGCAGGCTGCGGCATTGGTTGCGCTCATCGAGCGCATCTGGCCGGGCAACGAAGGGCTCGTTGTCTGCGGCGATTTCAACATCTTGCCCGACAGCACGACCTTTCCGATTCTCGCCAGATTGGGACTTTCCGATCTCGTCACCGGCAACAGCCTTGTAGACACGCGCACCTCCTACTATCTGAAGCAGGGCCGCTTTGCCGATTACATGCTGGTGACACCGGGGGTGAACATTGCCAGGTTCGAGGTGGTCGAGGCACCCGAGGTCTCCGACCACCGCGCATTGCTGCTCGATATCGGGTAGTATATTGAGGAATTGCCGTGCGTAGCGTTTTGCGTGCATTGCCGCGTTTTACGCCTTAGTTTGACCGCCTGAATCGCATTTATACGTGATGCCTGATATATGCCTTCAACACTATTTTGCTCCGGCAAAAGCTTCTGAAGAAAGATAGATACTCTTGTCCCATGTCTTGGAAGCTGCGCGCCGACGTTTTCAGCTGATCCTGATCAAGCCGTCGCATTATGACGATGATGGTTACGTCATCCGCTGGTGGCGGGCGATGATTCCCTCCAATTCACTCGCCGCTCTCTACGGCATCGCCGCCGAATGCGCCGAGCGCAAGGTGCTCGGGCCCGATACCGCGATCGATATCACCGTGATCGACGAGACCAATACGCGGATCGATGTCGCCGGACTGCTCGCACAGTTCAAGCGCCACGACAATTTCGGCATGATCGCGCTCGTCGGCGTCCAGACCAACCAGTATCCGCGCGCACTTGATATCGCCCGGCCGTTCCGCGATGCCGGCCTGCCGGTTTCCATCGGCGGTTTCCATGTTTCCGGCTGCCTGTCGATGCTGGATGGCAAGGCGGTCGGGCTCGACGCCTGCCGCGACATGGGCATTTCGATGTTTGCCGGCGAGGCCGAGGGCCGGCTCGATATGGTGCTGCGCGACGCGGCAAACGGCGAGCTGAAGCCGCTCTACAATTTCATGAACGACCTCCCCGGCATCGGCGGCACGCCGGTTCCCTTCCTGCCGAAGGACAATATCCAGCGCACGCTCGGGCTCAGCACCAGCTTCGATGCCGGGCGCGGTTGTCCCTATCAGTGTTCGTTCTGCACCATCATCAATGTGCAGGGGCGCAAGTCACGCTTCCGCTCGGCCGACGACGTCGAAAAGCTGGTGCGGATGAACTGGGCGCAGGGCATCCACAAATTCTTCATCACCGATGATAATTTCGCCCGCAACAAGGATTGGGAAGCGATCTTCGACCGGCTGATCGAGCTCAAGGAGCGGGACGGCATCCCGCTCGGCCTGATGATCCAAGTCGATACGCTCTGCCACAAGATCCCCAATTTCATCGAGAAATCCAGGCGCGCCGGCGTCACCCGCGTCTTCATCGGCCTCGAAAACGTCAATCCCAACAACCTGACCGCCGCCAAGAAGAACCAGAACAAGATCACCGAATATCGCAAGATGCTGCTCGCCTGGAAGGCGCAGGGCATCATGACGCTCGCCGGTTATATCCTGGGCTTCCCGGCCGACACGCCGGAGTCGATCCGCCGCGACATCGCGATCATCCAGGAAGAGCTGCCGCTCGACGTCATCGAATTCTTCATCCTGACGCCGCTGCCCGGCTCCGAGGACCATCAGGTGCTGTGGAAGAAGGGCGTCGAGATGGACGCCGATCTCAACATCTACGATGTCGAGCACGTCTGCACCGCGCATCCGCAGATGAGCAAGCAGGAGTGGGAAGACATCTACCACGAGGCCTGGTCGCTCTATTATTCGCCTGATCATATGAAGACGCTGCTGCGCCGGGCTGTGGCGACCGGGGTTCCGCTCGCAAGGCTCGTCAAGGTTCTCGTCTCTTTCGCAACCACCGTGCCGCTGGAAAACGTGCATCCGCTGCAGAGCGGTCTCCTGCGCCTGAAGACACCTTCAGAGCGGCGCCCGGATCTGCCGCGCGAAAATCCGCTGGTCTTCTGGCCGCGTTTTGCCTGGGAAACCTTCAGAAAACATGCTTCGCTCGCCGGCACGATCATCGGCCTGACGATTTCGGCATTCCTGATTTCAAGGGAAGCAAAGTCGAAGACCTATATGGATCAGGCCCTGACGCCGGTTGCCGATGACGAGGAAGAGACACTCAGCCTCTTTACCAAAACAGCCGGCGGCGCTGCGGCCGTCAGCCATGTGAGGAAAGTCGCGGAGCTGACGCGGCATTGAGCTGCAATTCGCGCTAAAGCCCGTCGCATCGAACTTGTTTCATGCGACGGGCTTTAGCTCTTTGCTTTGATGCATGTCGTTGCCGCAAAAGCGCTCCGCGCTTTGCCTGGGAAAACCGCGGCACACCTTTGCGCGACATGCTTTATCAGCTCCGCGGCTTTAAGCGAACTGGATGATCCGGGTGGTCTCAGCCACTTGCAGCGTGTCGACGAATTCGACGATCTTGACCGGTTTCCCATCCTTGAAATGGATCTTGTCGACGAATTCCGTATAGAAGCTCACACCCGATGGGATGTGCCTGACCTCACCTTCGCGATGGGCGAAGACCATATGCTCGTCCTCGTCCACATAGATGCCGGCTGTACTGACCTTGGATAGATCCCACACAGTGATGAGTTGCTCTATCACTTGCCGAAAGGCATGGCCGCCGGCTTCAGTTGAAAAAGGCGCCAACCGTGTATTGCCGGCCATCCGGAAGGTGCAATCCTCACCAATCAGCGCCAGCGTGCCCTCGATATCGCCTCGGTCGCGCACAGCGTAGATTTCTTCCACGCGTTTCTTCATGTCATCTTTTACGGTCATTGTCCGGTCCTCCCACCGTCAATGAAATCTGCATCGAATTATACTTCATTGCAACTATTTGTTGTTGCCGTGAATAAATCTCAATAATCGAGGAGGCGGTCGAGATAGCAAAAGGCCCCGCACGATGGCGGGGCCTTGCAGAGTTCAGAACTGAGAAGCGATTATTCTGCGCTTTCGTCAGCTGCCTTCTTCTTCGGAGCAGCCTTCTTCTTCGGAGCGGCTTCGTCGCCTTCACCGGCGTCGGCAGCTTCGGCCTTGGCGGCAGCCTTCTTCTTCGGGGCAGCCTTCTTGGTCTCGGCCTTCGCTTCGCCTTCTTCCTCGGCGAGCAGTTCTTCCTTGGTCACCTTCTTGTCGGTGACGTCGATTTCGGTCAGCAGATGATCGATGACCTTCTCTTCGAAGATCGGCGCGCGGATCGAAGCGGCGGCACCCGGCTGGCTGCGGAAGAATTCGAGGATCTGCTTTTCCTGGCCCGGATACTGGCGCAGCTGATCGTAGATGGCGCGCTGCATCTCGTCTTCGGTGACTTCGACGCCGGCCTTTTCGCCGATTTCGGAGAGAACGAGGCCGAGGCGGACGCGACGCTCGGCGAGCGTCTTGTATTCCTCACGTGCCTTCTCTTCGGTCGTGTCTTCGTCCTCGAAGGTCTTACCAGACTGAGCGAGGTCGTTGTTCACCTGGTTCCAGATGCCGTTATATTCGGCATCGACCAGCGAGGCCGGGGTTTCGAACTTATACATCTCGTCGAGCTGGTCGAGGATCTGACGCTTCAGCTTCTGGCGGGTCAGCGAACCGTACTGCGATTCGATCTGGCCGCGGACGATTTCCTTCAGGCGATCGGCGGATTCGATGCCAAGCTTGGAGGCGAGTTCGTCGTTGATCTCAACCTTGCCAGGCGCTGCAACATCCTTGACCGATACGTCGAAGGTGGCTTCCTTGCCGGCGAGGTTCTTGGCCGGATAGTCGGCCGGGAAGGTCACGGTGATGGTCTTCTCTTGACCGGCCTTGACGCCGACGAGCTGGTCTTCGAAGCCCGGGATGAAGCGGCCGGAGCCGAGCACCAGTTCGGCGCCCTGGTCGGTGCCGCCTTCGAAGGCTTCGCCATCGACCTTGCCGACATAATCCATGGTGATGCGGTCGCCGTCAGCGGCCTTGCCGGTCTTGGTCTCGTAAGCGCGGGCGCTTTCGGCAACCTTCAGGACCTGCTCGGTGACTTCGTCGTCGGCGATGTCGATGACTTCGCGGGTGACCTTGATGCCCTTGACCGACTTCAGTTCGATCGGCGGCAGCACTTCATAGGAGAGCGTGAATTCGAAATCCTGCTCGGCGGCGAGGATCTTGTCGGCTTCGTCCTTGTCCTCGGTCATGGCGATTTCCGGCTGCGTGGCCGACTTCTCGCCGCGGCTGGAGAGGATGGCGGCCGGCTGCTCGCGGACGATCTCGTTGACGAGCTCGGCCATGATCGATTTGCCGTAGACCTTCTTCAGGTGAGCAGCGGGTACCTTTCCCGGACGGAAGCCGTTGATGCGGACCTTGTCCTTCACATCGGCAAGACGCTGATCCATCTTGTCCTGCATGTCCTTGGCCGGGATAACGACCTTGATTTCGCGCTTCAGCCCTTCAGCGAGCGTTTCGATAACCTGCATGTCTTCCTACCTTCATGTCGTGGCGGCCGTGCCCAGACGCCGTTCGTTTCGATGAGCACGACGCCGGCAGCGTGCCGCGCGTGGCTTTTCCCAATTCCTGTATCATTCCGCCAAACGGGGAACGGCACTCACTTCCGAGTATTCGGAACAACCTTCGTCATTCGGGGACAACTAAGTTCTTAGTCTCCCCCTGCAAACAGCCTGGTGCGGGTAGAGAGACTTGAACTCCCACGCCTTGCGGCACCAGAACCTAAATCTGGCGTGTCTACCAATTTCACCATACCCGCGTCCACAGAACCGCATGCCTATGCCTGCGCATGAGGCCTTCCGGAGCGCGGCGTCTCTATATCACCCGATTTGGTCGAGGCAAAGGAAAAATGAACGGCAAATGACAGGGGATTTGCGGCCCGCAGGCCGGCCTCTTCCGAGCTGCCGCCGGATCAGTAGAGCGGCTCGTCGTAAACCGGCTTGCCGTCGACGACTAGGCTGCGGATCTGCGCGCTGCCGGCCGGCGAGACACGCACTGAAATGGCGACATTGCCATCATTGCGGGCCTCCTCGATTGGCTTGCCCTCGCCCTCGGGAACATAATAGCGCTCGATGCCGTATTCGACACGGATGCTGTCGCCGGCAGCAAATCCGCCACTGTAGAATGGCTGGCTGCGCAGGATCACGGTCTCCGGCAGTGGCGGCAGTTGGTGAAACGACGATTCGGCCACTGTCCAGAAACCGTCCTCCTGCTTCTTCAACCGAACCCATAGAGTGCGCTCGCCGGGCTCTGCCGGGATACCGCCGGACACCGTCTGCACCGGCACCGAGGAAATATCATAGTTCAAGACGACATAATCGCCGCGCAGAAAATCGCGCGGATCGACAGGCGCCGTCTTCAGCAGCACCTCGGCGCCATTGTTGAGGATCGATGCCCGGCTCTGGATGATCGTGCCGAGGATCACGGTCTGCAGGCCGGCGACGATGATTGCCGAAAACAGATAGCCCCTGCCGGACTGCAGCCTTGCCATCAGCGAGTTCATGCGCGCTCCCCCTGTGCATTGGCCGAAAAGCGCCGTTCGAGACGAATGACGATCCACGCAACCAGCGCGACGAAGAGACCGGAGAAGAGAAAGAGGCTCGACGTGCCGAGAATCGATCCGACAGTCACGGAGGCGAGATAAAGCATCTCGGCGGCAAAGGTCGTATAAGCGAGATAACGCACCGCGCCGTTGTCCCTGCCATGCAGAGCGATCGCCAGCACCGAAGCGCCAAGCGTCGCCACCCCGAGCACCACCAACCGCCAGCCGTCCTCGATCTCGATATGCAGCAGCAGGAAGCCGATCGCGGCGACGAGGAAGCTATAGAAGGCCGGGGCCGCACCGGCGCTCCTGACCAGGGAGGCAACAGGCCGGGTTGGCAACGCCGTCAGGACAAAGGCCGCCATGCCGCCGATTGCGAAGGCGAGCGCCACGGCAATCTCCTCATAAAGCGCATAGAGCCAGGCAAGCCAGCCGATCAGCAGCAGATAGGCGAGATGGCGGGCCCGTTCGGCGCCGGTATACCGCACCAGCCCGATGACGATCGCCGCCATGACGGGCGCCATCCAGGGATCGAGCCCGATCCAATGGCTGTCGTAATTCTCGAGATAAACGGCAAAGGACGCCCAGGAGAGGAAGCCGGCAACGACGGCCACCGCGCCCGAACGGAACAGAATTGCCGAGATCGTCGCGATGGCGAACCAGAGATACATCACCGTCTGCTCGTCGCCGGAGAGATGATACATCTGCCCGACCAGCGAAATGGCGCCGCCGAAGCTCATCGCACCGATGATCAGCAGGCCGCTTGCCGCCGCCCTCGCGCCGCGGGCGAGCATCCGGGCGGCGGCGATGTGCACCACCCAGATCAGGGCCAGGATGGCGCCGACGCGGACGAGGCGCGGAATGGCCTCCCAGTTGGAGGCGACGACCAGCAGGATGGCGGCTGCCAGCAGCAGCGCCGCCAGCGCCATCAGCACCCTGCCGAGGCTGAAGCTTGCCGGGCGGCTGTCATATTCGGCGAGAAGCGCACCTGCCGTTTCCTGCCCCAGCAGGCCCTTGCCCACCCAGAGCGAGAGATCCCGCTCCAATCTGCCGCGATACATGCTCCACCCCTCATTTCCGCAATGCCGACTGCGGCGCTGCGGCCTATGCCGTTATAGACTCAGCATGGGGCTTCGCAAACGCCCCTGCGACAAAATACAACTTCCTCATTGGTCTAACTTGTATCGCGCGTTAACTGGCCGATAACGCCAGAAGCGCTAATATAAGCATATGGACGGAGAGGTATGCACCCACTGCAAACCACTCATGAAATTATTGCACTGCAAAATAATCATTAGTCATACTATTTATAAAGACATCGAAGCACGGGGATGGCGCCCCTGCCCGGCTCTGCCGGACGCCCTCGGATCTCTTTGTCCGTGACGATATTCGTAGCTGCGCACTCCTCCTCCCAGCGCGCTATGATAGGCTGGTAACACTCCTCCTCCCAGTTGCCAGTCACCATAATGCGCCCGCCGGATCCTCCCCCGGTGGGCGTTTTTGTTGAGCAAAAATGCAATTAAAGCATTGGCGACCCAGGTTTTCCGCCGCTTGGCGCCGTCGTGCCGCACTGCTGTCACACCGCTCCCGCCGACGCTGCGGACAAGCGGGCGGCTTTCGATGCGAGCGAAATGCCTCGGTGGAGCGGATGCACGGGCAGAACCGCCGGAGGGAGAAGCCTTTTTGAGCAGCGGCACCTGTTTCGAGCACCTAGCCAGATTGATCCCTTTAAAATCATTCTGCCTATTCGTTGACCAAAAAGCGGCGAGCCTGCGTCAAATACCCCCAAAGCATTGCATCAGTCGCATAGGTGATCTGAAAACTTGGCTGTTTTAGTCTTTTGCGCCGCAACATATATTCTGGTCATCAAATAGAGGTCAGCGCCGATCGGTGGCTGCTGGCAGATGAAACCCTCAGAAAGGGGCTTAACATGAACTTCTCTCGCTCTTTCAATAACTGGCGCAAGTATCGTCAGACAGTCACGGAACTTGGCCGCATGACCAACCGCGAATTGCATGACCTCGGCATCGACCGTTCGGACATCCATCGCGTTGCCCGTGAGGCTTCTGCCCGCTAATTCCAGGCGATCCGCTGCTCCTCCCAAGCAGGATCGTCCTCGGTTGAAACGCCCGCTGTACCCACAGCGGGCGTTTTCTTTTGTCTGCATACAGCTGCCGCGGCGGTTGCATGTTTTCCCGGCTCGTTAGCCCGCTTAAAAAATATTCACCGCTTAATTGGCGGGCATCACATTGCACAATTGCATGGCAGACGCCAATTATTTGCACTGCACAATAAGACGGTTCTCGCCTATATAAACATCAACCGCAGAGAGATAGGCGATCCCGCCATCCAGCGGACATATGTTTGAGGAAAAAGACAATGAACCCGATCCGCATTGCAAAAAGCTGGCTCAGCTACCGCCGTACGCTCAACGAACTCGGCGGCCTTTCGAACCAGACCCTGTCCGATATCGGCGTCAGCCGTTACGACATCCGCAATATCGCATCCCGCTCGTTTCGCTAATTAGCCGGCCGTTAACGGCCCGCTAGTAGCGAGCGTGATGCTCAAAAGACGGCGCCGCAAGGCGCCGTTTTTGATTCCGGGGTGTTGGATCGCACCTGCCGACATGATATCAGCCCGGGATGAACACGATCTCTTCCTATTCCCCCATCCACGTCGTCGGCGGCGGGCTCGCCGGCTCGGAAGCCGCCTGGCAGATCGCCAGTTCCGGCGTCCCCGTTATCCTGCATGAAATGCGCGGGGTACGCGGCACGGATGCGCATAAAACCGACGGCCTTGCCGAACTGGTCTGCTCCAATTCCTTCCGCTCCGACGATGCGACCAGCAACGCCGTCGGCGTCATCCATGCCGAGATGCGCATGGCTGGCTCGCTGATCATGGCCACTGCCGACCGGCATCAGGTTCCGGCCGGTGGCGCGCTCGCCGTCGATCGCGACGGCTTCTCCGAAGCGGTGACCAAGGCAATCGATGACCACCCGCTCATCACCGTCGTACGCGAGGAAATCACCGGCCTGCCGCCTGCTGACTGGGATCTTGCCATCGTCGCCACCGGGCCGCTGACGGCGCCGTCGCTCGCAAGCGCCATCCAGGCGGAAACCGGCAAGGATTCGCTCGCCTTCTTCGACGCCATCGCGCCGATCGTCTACCGCGAGAGCATCGACATGGATATCTGCTGGTACCAGTCGCGCTACGACAAGGTCGGCCCCGGCGGCACCGGCAAGGATTACATCAATTGCCCGATGGACGAGGCGCAGTACAATGCCTTCGTCGACGCGCTGATATCGGGTGACGCAGTCGGTTTCAAGGAATGGGAAGGCACGCCTTATTTCGACGGCTGCCTGCCGATCGAGGTCATGGCCGAACGCGGCCGCGAGACGCTGCGTCACGGACCGATGAAGCCGATGGGGCTGACCAACGCGCATAATCCGACAGTCAAGGCCTATGCCGTCGTTCAGCTGCGCCAGGACAATGCGCTTGGCACGCTCTACAATATGGTCGGCTTCCAGACGAAGCTGAAATATGGCGCGCAGGCGGAAATCTTCCGGATGATCCCGGGGCTGGAAAATGCGGAATTCGCCCGCCTCGGCGGCCTGCACCGCAACACCTATATCAACTCCCCCACTTTGCTCGACCCGTCGCTAACCTTGAAATCGCGGCCAGGCCTGCGTTTTGCCGGCCAGATCACCGGCTGCGAGGGTTACGTGGAAAGCGCCAGCGTCGGGCTGATGGCCGGCCGTTTCGCCGCCGCCGAACGCAAGGGCGAGGCAATCTCGCTGCCGCCGGCAACGACGGCGCTCGGCGCGCTGCTCGGCCATATAACCGGCGGACATATCGTCACCGACGAGGAGCCGGGCAAACGCTCGTTTCAGCCGATGAACATCAATTTCGGGCTGTTTCCGGAGCTCCAACCCGGTTCGATCGTCAAGCCCGAAGGCGTCAAGCGTTTCCGCGGCAAGGACAAGACGATCATGAAACGGCAGCTGATCGCGCGGCGCGCCCTTACAGACTGCGCCGTCTGGCTCGGCCAGACTTCGCCATTTGCCGAAAGCGCCTGATGGATCGCTTCTGATCTACTGCTCGTTCGCCGCCGCAATATTGCCGGACGGCAGGTCCCTATCCGGCTCGGCGATGTAGTTGCCGAGCAGCCAGAGCGCGACTTCCGAAGACTCTTTGGCGGAGGCGAATTCGAAATCGCCGTTGTGATGGGGCGCATCGAGGAAATCGATCACCAGGCCGCTGCCCGTTGGCGAGCTGACGACGCGCACGCGGCCCGGCTCGATCAGATGGCAGGCGAAGTGGCGCGACATGTTCCGCATGAAGCCGGCCTTGTTGTCATGCAGGCGCACGAAGATGGCTTGACCGTTGTCAGTCGCCTGCAACTGGCGAATCGCCTCGTTCGGAAAGGCACGACCGAACTCGATGATGGCGAGGCCCGTGTCATGCAGGCCATCTTCCTTGTTCTGCGCGGCCATACGCGTTGCCACGAAGGCAAAGAAGATGACGATGGCGAAAAGAACGCACCAGACGATAATGCCCACGCCGAGTCTCCGATCAAAGCAGTAGTGGTTCAAGCCTTGTAACGCGTGAGACTTGCGCGAGTTTGACCGGTCGTCAGATTTTTCTGCGGACTGAGGAGAGCGCCATACTCAGCTGGCGGCGCCATTGCGGCGGCTGCAGCGGCCGGTCGAACAGGACGGCGCCATGCTTCTGCGCCTTGACGAGCACCGGTTCGGCAAGCGTCGCAGGCAGGAAGGCTGAAAAGACCGCCGGCGCGATTGGGCCTGCCGCCCTCGCCTTTGCCAGATGTTCGCGGCCGAGGCCGGCGAAGGCCTCGATAGCGGCGGCGATGCGCGGCCTGTCTTCACCAGCGAGGAAGGCATCGCGGTCAAGACCGGTGGCGGTAAGGATCTGCAGCGGAATATAGACCTGGCCGCGGCGGCGATGCAGCGGCATCAGCAGCAACAGGCCGGCGACCGCCTGGGCCACACCGGCATGACCGGCCGCGTTCGCCGATCGTGCAGCCTCTTCAGGCGACAGCACGAGGCTTGCAAGCTGGATCAAGGCCGATGCCGTCTCGCCGGCATAACCTTCGAGCGAGAGACGCGTTTCCATCGGATCGTCATAGAGATCGAAGGTGCGGGCCTCGATCATGTCGATCAGCGTCTTGCGCGGCAGGCGATGGGTTTCGATTGCCATCAGAAGTGCTGAAGCGACCGGGTTGGCCGCAGTCGATCCATGGGCGCTGCCTTCCAGCAGGTCGCGCCAGTATTGCAGCCGCACCTCGCCGGGCAACGGCTCGTGCACCAGATCCCGGACGCGGGCCAATTCGGCATTGAAGGCGTATAGAGTTGCAAGCGCGCCGCGCTTTTCCTCCGGCGACAGCAGGCAGGCAAGGTAGCGGTCGCGATCGCTGTCACGCAGCATCGCCAGGCAGATCTCCTGGTTCGTCGCCGTCTTCGCTTCACCCATCGTCAGACCGCGATCAGTGCCGCGGCGACGGCGCGCTGCTCGGCAAGCATGATATTGAAGGTGCGTACCGCCGCACCCGTGCTCATCGGATCTGAGGCGATGCCGCGCGATTTCAGCGCCTGCTTCAACTCCTCCGGCAGGCGGCGCAGTTCGGTTCCGGTTCCAACCAGCAGAACCTCGATATCATCAGCCTCATCAAGCACGCGGCGGAAATTTTCGGGCGAAAGCGGTTTCGACATGTCCATATCCCAGCCATGAATGCCGGAAGGAAGGCAAAGGATCGAGCCGCGATGCGACATATCGGCAAAGCGGAAGCCGCCATTGCCGTAAGTATCGATCGGCGCGCGCCCAGGGAAATGGGCGGCGCGGATTTCTATGCCTTTTGCCATGTTTTCAAACCACCGTGCCGGATTTTACACCAGCATCCGTTTTGTTGCTCTCTTCCCCGTCGGGGCTCTCCGGCCGCAGCCGGAAGACGATCAGCACAGGAGCGGCGATATAGATCGAAGAGAAGGTGCCGAGAGCGACGCCGAAGAGCATCGTAAAGGTGAAGGAGCGGATGACCTCGCCCCCGAAAATATAGAGCGCGAGCAAGGCGAGCAGCGTCGTCGCCGCGGTCAGAATGGTGCGCGACAGCGTCTGGTTGATCGAGGCGTCGATCAGGATCGGCAGCGGCATCTTCCGATATCGCGTCAGATTCTCGCGCATCCGGTCATAGACCACGACCGTGTCGTTCAGGGAATAGCCGACAACGGTCAGCACGGCTGCGACGCTCGTCAGGTTGAATTCCATACCGGTGAGAACGAAGAGACCGAGCATGATGATGACGTCGTGCAGCGTCGCGACGATGGCGCCGACCGCAAACTGCCATTTGAAGCGGATCCAGATATAGATCAGAATCGCCGCCAGCGCTGCCAACACGCCGAGCGTCGCCATCATCGTCAATTCGCCAGAGATGGCGGGACCGACGACCTCGACGCGGCGAAAATCATAATCGCCTTCAAGTTCGCCACGCACCAGCGTCGCCGCCGACTGCTCGGCATTCTCGCCGCCGCCCTGCGAGGCGATGCGGATGCGCGCATTCGACGGTCCGCCGGCGCGCTCGACGCTGACCGCGCCGAGGTTGAGATCGTTGAGGCGTGATTGAAGATCGGTAAGGTCGGCATTGCCCTGTTTCGCCGTCACCTCGATGAGCGAGCCGCCGGCGAAATCGATGCCGAGACGCAGGCCGGCGGTGGCAAAGGCGGCCATGGCGATCAGTGAGATGATTGCCGACGCCGTAAAGACGTACCGACGGATGCCCATGAAACGGATGTTGGCGTGTTCGAAAAGATGGGTCAGAACGCTCTTCGGCAGATGCCGGGGATGGCGCCCTTTCAGCCAGGCGGCAACGATCGAGCGCGTCAGCGTGAAAGCCGTGAAGACGGTGGTCAGGATGCCGACCGCCAGTGTCACTGCGAAACCGCGGATGGATTCGCTGCCGAGGAAAAAGAGGATGATGGCGGCGATGAAGATCGTGACATTTGCGTCGACGATTGTTGCGAAGGCACGCGAGAAACCACGGCCGACGGCCTCCGCAAAGGAATGGGCGGTTTTCTCCTCTTCACGGATGCGCTCGTAGATCAGAACGTTGGAGTCGACCGCCATGCCGACGATGAGCACGATGCCGGCGATCCCGGGCAAGGTGAGCGTCGCGCCGGCAAGGCTGAGCACCGCGATGATGAGGATGAGGTTGAAGACGAGCGAGACGACGGCGATGACGCCGAGAATGCGGTAGAGCGCGATCATCAATGCCGCGACCAGCACGACGGCGACGAGACCGGCAATGAGGCCGGAGAAGATGGAGTCGGCGCCGAATCTCGGGCTGACGCTGCGTTCCTCGACGCTCGTCAGCGTCGCCGGCAGGGCGCCGGCGCGCAGCATGATCGCAAGGTCGCGAACGCCATCCTCGGAGAAGTTCGCCGAAATCGTACCCTCGCCGCCGGTGATCGCCGCATCGATGCTTGGCGCCGACATCACCTGGTCGTCGAAGACGATGGCAAGGTTCTTGCCGATATTCTGCCCCGTCACCTCGGCCAGCCGCCGCGTGCCTTCGGCATCGAGGCGGTAGGCAATCGAGCTATCCTGCGTCTGCGGATCGACGACGGGCTCGATATCGACCATGTTGCTGCCGGCAACGAAAGCCGTGCGGTCGACGAGATAGGGTACCGGCGGATCGTCGAGCGAATAGAGCACCTGCGATGTCGCCGGCCAGCGGCCGTTCAGCGCCTCCTGCCCCGACATGCTTGGGTCGATCAGATGAAAGGAAAGCTTGGCCGGCTGGTTCAGCAGGTTCTTCAGCCGTTCGGCATCGACCGATCCCAGCACCTGCACGACCATCCGGTCGGCGCCATCGGGACGAACAAGAAAATTCTCATAGCCGAATCCGGCGATGCGGCGGCTGACGATATCGAGCGACCGGGTCCGGGCGGCGGCGACGTCGGCGGTGATGCCGGCGTCGGAAATCTGCAGCGAGAGCTGCCCCTCTTCGCCTTGCTGTAGCGTGACGCCAGGTCCGGAGGGTTCGCCGGCCGCCGTCAAGGCCTTGAGGAGACCGACTGCCTTCTGGGTCTCAGCCGGATCGGTGATGCGGACGGTGACTGTCTGGTCGTTGCCGGTCAGCCCGGTATAGCGGATGCCGGCGCCGCGCAGCGCATTGCGCACATTGGCGACTGCCTCTTCCAGGCGGTCCCTGACGATATCGGAGCGCTCGACCTTCAGGACGATATGCGAGCCGCCCTGCAGATCGAGACCGAGCGTCACGCGGTCGTGCCGCAGCCAGTCCGGCAGAGAGGAATGCTGCGCCTCGCTCAGCAGATTGGGCGCAGCGATGACGATGGCCGCAAACGCGGCCAGCCAGATCAGAAGTGTTTTCCAACGGGAAAAATGCAACATTCTCTCGACGATCTTCCGATCCGGCGGCTGAGTTATCGCTTGTTATGCTGCGTCGGCCTTGACGGGCTCACCCTTGACGCGCACATCCGAAATACCGCTGCGGACGATGCGCACACGAACGCCTTCGGCGATCTCGACTTCGACCTCCTTGTCGTCGATGACCTTGGTGACCTTGCCGACGAGACCGCCACCGGTGACGACCTGATCGCCGCGGCGAATCGCCTTCAGCGTTTCCTCACGCTTCTTGGCCTGTGCGCGCTGCGGACGGATCAGCAGGAAGTACCAGACGACCATCAGCGGCACGAACAGGATGATCATTTCGAAACCGGAGCCGCCGAAACCGGTTGCGGTATCGGTCGCACTCTGGGCGAATGCCGGGGTGATGAACATGCTAAACTCCTCAGGCTGGGCGGCGGAACTCCGCCTGTTTTTTCAGGTTGCCGGACTATAGTTGCCGCTTCGATGAATGCAACAGAAACAGCCGGAAACAGTACCGATTCCGCTGCCTCATAACCTTTCCGCCGTCAAAACGCCATGCTACCCCGCACCGAAAGATAAAGCGGATTGCCGCGGCAAGAAATCAGGAGCTTGCGATGACCGAGGAAATCAACATTGCCCTGCTGGCCGAGTTGAAGCGGCTTGCAAAAGCCGTCGAGCGCCTTGCCGGGCCAGCGCCTGCCGTCAACGATTGGGATGCCGCCGACTGTTTCGTCTGGGCGCCATCGCGCCAGCATCTGCAGCCGGTGAACAAGCCGAACCGGGTGGCGCTGAAACTCATCCGCGGCGTCGATCATGTGCGCGACATCCTGCATGAGAATACGGTGCGGTTCGCCGAGGGTTATGCCGCCAACAACGTGCTGCTCTGGGGCGCGCGCGGCATGGGAAAATCCTCGCTCGTCAAAGCCGTGCACGAGGATGTCAGGCGTGAGAGCGGCGTCGCGCTGAAGCTCGTCGAAGTTCATCGCGAGGATATCGCCAGCCTCCCCACCCTGCTCGACCTGCTGAAGGACACGCCGTACCGCGTTATCGTCTTCTGCGACGATCTCTCCTTCGACCACGACGACACCGCCTACAAGTCGCTGAAGGCGGCACTCGACGGCGGCGTCGAAGGGCGGCCGGACAATGTGCTTTTCTACGCCACCTCGAACCGGCGCCATCTGCTGCCGCGCCACATGATGGAAAACGAGCAATCGACGGCGATCAATCCGTCGGAGGCCGTCGAAGAGAAGGTTTCGCTCTCCGACCGCTTCGGCCTCTGGCTTGGTTTCCATAAATGCAGCCAGGAAGATTATCTCGGCATGATCGACGGCTATGCCGATCATTTCAAGATCAGGCTCGACCGCACCAAGATGCATGCCGAGGCGCTCGAATGGGCCACGACGCGCGGCGCGCGCTCCGGCCGCGTTGCCTGGCAGTATATTCAGGACCTGGCCGGACGCATGCGGGTCCATGTCGATAGAGCCTGAAATAACAAAAGCCCGGCGAGTGGCCGGGCTTTTGCGCTTCCTGGGACGCTGTACCTATTCCAGGAAAGTCATCGGGTTGACCGGGGATGCGTCCTTGCGCACCTCGAAATGGACCTGCGGCTGCTTGACGTCGCCGCTCATGCCGGAGACGGCGACGGTCTGGCCGCGCTGGATCTTCTGACCGCGGGCGACGCTCAGCGTATCGGCATTGCCGTAGACGGTGACGGTGCCGTCGTCGTGACGGACGAGAACCGTGTTGCCGAGTTCCTTCAGGCCGTTGCCGGCATAGATGACGACGCCGTTTTCGGCGGCCTTGATCGGCGTTCCCTGCGGCACCGAGATGTCGATGCCGTCATTGCGGTTGCCGTTGACGTTGGCGCCGTATGAAGCAATGACCTGGCCGCGGACCGGCCAGCGATACTTGCCGATGCCGGTCGATTCCGGTGCGGCCGAGCTGACGTCGGACTTCTTCTCGACATCGTCGACCGTCTGGGTGGCGGCCGGCGCCTTGTAGGGCGCGGGCTCAACGGAGGCCGTCTGCTGGACGGGCGCCGTCTGAGCCGGCTTCGGATCGACCTTCTGGGGCTGGATCGACGCTGTCTTGATAGTGTCGGCAGCGCCGTTCGGAATCTTCAGCGCCTGACCGATCCGGACCGAGCTGGCCGACAGGTTGTTGGCGGCCTTGAGATCGTCGATATTGGTGCCGGTCGCCTTGGCGATCTTTGCCAGCGAATCGCCTTGCTTGACGACATAGGTGCCGGCAGGCGCTTTCGGATCCTTGCCGGCGCCGGCCGGAAGCTTGCCGGTGGCATCGGCACTCGCCATGGTCTTGTCGCGGGCGGAATTGGCGCCGGGAACGACGGCGACGTTCTGCTCGGGCGCCTTCACCGGTTCCGGCATCTTGCCGGGCTTGGAGAGGTCAGCTGCCTGCGACGCCGCCTTGGCGGCATTACCGCCATTGAAGGTCGGGATCAGGATCGCCTGACCGGGCGTGGCGGCGGAAGCTGTCTTCAGATTGTTGACGCGCAGGATTTCCTTTTCCGGAACACCGAAGCGCCTGGAGAGAGTAGCAATGCTTTCACCCGGACGCAGCGTCACCGAAGGAGCATTGGTTCCGGACCAGCCGGAGACCTTCGGCGTCGTGCCCGTCGTCAGTGTATCCGGCGTCAGCTTCGGCGCAGCCGGGGCCACCAATCGGTTTTTTTCCGCCTTGGGCGCAGAAGGGAAAGGCTGGGCGAGCGCGACTTCCTTTTCCCGCTGCCGGGATGGCGCTACCGCCGTCGGAGCCGAAAGTTCCGAACGCTGCACCGCAACCGGCGCCGAGGCCATACGGGCGTTCGACGTGCGGACCGGATCATAACTCGGGTTCGACGGATAAGGCTGGTTCAGTGCGCCATTGCCGCCGCCATAGCCCGACTGGCTGGCAACGGCGGAGCCGCCGAGATCGGCGCGCGGCACCGGATCACCCTGAGCCCCGCCCCTGCGCGGAATGGAACTTGTGGTGATCTGATCCTGCCCTGAGGAGGAAAACAAGCCGCCAAACCGTGTCACATCGGAACTGCAGCCCGTTGCGGCACTTGCCAGCAGGCTCACAACCAGAAGATTACCGGCCGACTTCCCGAACTTCGGCGAAAGACTGAAACGCATTGACTCGACCCACTGAGAACGCAACCATTTGTGAGTCTATTAAAACGCGTTAGTATTACCACGCAGTTAAGATGCTGGAATCAGTGCGATATTTTTGAGAAGTTGATAACCATAGCTTACGGGTAAAAAATCACAGCACCTACAGCAGCGAGGCCAGGCGCGGAACGATCGGCAGATAAGGGGCTTCGAACAGTTCCTCGCGTTCGAAACGGCTGCCGGTTTTTGTCAGCCGCACCATGCGGCATTCGTTCTCGGAGATCATCAGCGGAGCGATCATCGAACCGCCGGAAACCAGCTGGTCGGTATAAAAGCGCGGCATCGCATTGAAGGCCGCCGTCACCAGGATGCGGTCGAAGGTGCCCTCCCCCTGCATGCCGGCGCTGCCGTCGGCGTGGCGGATGATGACGTTGCGCATTCCAAGCGATTCCATGCGCCGCTGCGCCGCCGATGTCAGCGTCTTGTAGCGGTCGATGGACAGGACACGCTCGGCCATGCGGCCCATGACGGCGGCGGTAAAGCCGCTGCCGGTGCCGATTTCCAGGACGCGCTGGCCGGGTTTGAGCTTCAGGTGATGCAGGATACGGACGACAAAATCGATGCCTTCAAGGAAGGAGCCGCATTCGATCGGAATCGTCCGGCTCGAATAGGCGTCATCGGAAAATTGCGGCGGCACGAAGAGCGAGCGCTGCGTCTGCTCGACCGCCGTCAGCAGATCGAGGTCGGAGATCCCTTCGGCACGCAATCTGAGGACGAGCGCCGCAAAGCCCTCCTTCTCGGCCAGTCTTGCCGTCAAACCTGTGCTCCGTATCCCAGGGCCCGCGCCACGCGGTCCGTTACGGAATAATCGGTCAGATCCAGTTTCAAAGGCGTTACCGAAATCTTGTTATGCTTCAAGGCGTGAATATCGGTGCCTTCGATGAAGGCGCCGGCGCGTTCGCCGAACTTCAGCCAGTAATAGGGAAAGCCCCGGCCATCGGAGCGGGCATCGACCTGCAGGTTGAAGGCGAGCTTGCCCTGCATGGTCACCTCGGCGCCGTCGACATCACCGGGACGGCAGTTCGGGAAGTTGAGATTGAGGAACGTGCCCTCCGGCAGGTCCAGAACCATCAGCTTCTCCAGAAGAGCCGGGGCATGCGTCTCGCAGACCTCCCAGGGCACGATGCGCGCACCGTCCTCATAGAGATAGGCCTGGCTCAGCGCGAAGGAGCGCACACCCTGCATCGTGCCTTCGATGGCGCCGGCGATCGTGCCGGAATAGGTCACGTCGTCTGCGACGTTCGAGCCCGAATTGACGCCGGAGAGGACGAGATCGGGCTTGATGTCCATCACCTGCCGGATGCCCATGATGACGCAATCGGTCGGCGTGCCGCGCAGGGCGAAATGCTTGTCGGAAATCTTGCGCAGCCGCAAAGGCTCGGACAGGCTCAGCGAATGGGCAAGACCGCTTTGGTCGGTCTCCGGCGCCACGATCCAGACGTCGTCGGACAGCGTGCGGGCGATCCGCTCCAACGCGGCCAAGCCTTCGGCATGGATGCCGTCGTCATTCGTAAGCAGGATGCGCATCGCCTCAGGCCGCCCGTTCGATCTTGGTCAACCCGCCCATATAAGGCAGCAAAACGTCCGGAATCGTGACGGAACCGTCCTCGTTCAAATAATTTTCAAGCACGGCGATCAGGCAGCGGCCGACGGCGGTGCCGGAACCGTTCAGCGTGTGGACGAACCTGTTGCTCTTGTCGTCCTTGCCGCGGTAACGCGCGTTCATCCGGCGGGCCTGGAAATCGCCGCAGACCGAGCAGGAGGAGATTTCACGGAAGGCGTTCTGTCCCGGCAGCCAGACTTCGAGATCGTAGGTCTTGCGCGAGCCGAAGCCCATGTCGCCGGTGCACAGCGTCAACGTGCGGAAGTGCAGGCCGAGCCGCTTCAGCACTTCTTCGGCGCAGGCGGTCATCCGTTCATGCTCGGCAATGGCGCTCTCGGCATCGGTGATCGAGACGAGTTCGCATTTCCAGAACTGGTGCTGGCGCAGCATGCCGCGGGTGTCGCGGCCGGCCGAGCCCGCTTCCGAGCGGAAGGACGGCGTCAATGCGGTGAAGCGTAGCGGCAGCTTTTCCTGGTCGAGGATTTCCTCGCGCACCAGATTGGTCAGCGTCACCTCCGCCGTCGGAATGAGATAGCGGCCATCCGTCGTCTTGAAGAGATCCTCTTCGAATTTCGGCAGGCTGCCGGTGCCGAACACCGCTTCAGCCCGAACCATCAGCGGCGAGCTGACTTCGGTGTATCCGTGCTCGCGCGTGTGGAGATCGATCATGAACTGGCCGAGTGCGCGCTCGAGCCTGGCGAGCGGGCCGGTCAGCACCGTGAAGCGCGAGCCGGAGAGCTTGGCGGCGCGCTCGAAATCCATATAGCCGAGCGCCTCGCCGATTTCGAAGTGCTCCTTCGGCGTATGGTTCCAACGCGGTTTTTCGCCGACGGTGCGGGTGACGACATTGTCATGCTCGTCCTTGCCGACCGGAACATCGTCGAAAGGTATGTTCGGGATGCGCGACAGCGCGTCGTTGAGCTCGGCCGTCAGCTGCCGATCCTCTTCCTCGACCGTCGGCAGCAGCGCTTTCAGCTCGGCGACCTCGGCCTTCAGCGTCTCGGCGAGCTCGGCATTCTTCTGGGACAGCGCCGCGCCGATCTCCTTGGAAGCGAGGTTGCGGCGGGACAGCAGGTCCTGCGCTTTCTGCACGGCGGAGCGGCGCCTTTCATCGAGGGCAACGAGATTTTGCGCCAGGGGCTCCGCACCGCGCTTGGCGAGGGCGGCATCGAGCGCTTCGGGATTCTCACGGATCCATTTGATATCGAGCATCGTCGTTCCAGGTCGTTGCAACAGAAGTGACCCGGCCAAAGCCTGACCGGGCTTCGACCGGATGAGACGGCGTTCGTGAAAGGATTTCCGGATTGCCGCTCAGACGCTGTCCGTCTTGGCAACGTCCGCGGATTCGGTGTCCTTTTCGACCGCCTGCCGGGCACGCTGGCGCTCTACGAGTCGCGCCGCATGGATGGAAATCTCGTAGAGAAGGATCGTCGGTATCGCAAGGCCGATCTGGGACATCGGATCCGGCGGCGTCAGCACGGCGGCGACGATGAAGGCAAGGACAATGGCGAACTTGCGCTTTTCGGCCAGCCATTGCGATGTCAGCAGGCCGACACGGGCAAGCAGCGTGGTGATGACGGGCAGCTGGAAGACGAGGCCGAAGGAGAAGACCAGCGTCATGATCAGGCTCAGATATTCCGAGACCTTCGGCATCAGCGAGATCGCCACCTCGTCATGACCCGGCGCCTGCTGCATCGACAGGAAGAACCACATGACCATCGGCGTGAAGAAGAAGTAGACGAGCGCCGCGCCCATCAGGAACAGGACCGGCGAAGCGATCAGGAACGGCAGGAAGGCCTGACGCTCGTTCTTGTAGAGGCCGGGGGCGACGAACTTGTAGACCTGCGCGGCAATGATCGGAAACGCGACCACGAGGCCGCCGAACATCGCCACCTTGACCTGCGTGAAGAAGAATTCCTGGGGCGCGGTGTAAATCAGCTGGGCCTTCTCGACGTCGAGATGCGCCCACTCCACCGCCGTCTTGTAGGGAATGACCAGATAGTTGAAGAGATGCTTGGCAAAAAAGAAGCATGCGATGAAGGCGACGAAAAACGCGCCGATCGACCACATGAGCCGCGTGCGCAGCTCCATCAGGTGCTCGATCAACGGCTGCGGCTTGTCTTCGATATCACCGCTCATGCCTCGTCCTTCTTGTTCTTCGTCTGCACTGGCGTCTTCGGCGCTGCGGGCTTTCTGGCAGCCGTCGTGCGCTTCGGCTTTTCTACGGCCACATTTTCCACGGGCGCGGCGATGGCAAAGGCAGCCTTATCTGCCGCCTTGGCGCGCGGCTTGCGCACCGCTTTCGGCTTGGCGGCTACCGCATCGGCCGTAGCGACCGCGGCTGCAACGGGTTCTGGCGTCGGCGCGGGCGCCGGCATCAGCGGCGGCGTTTCCGGCAGGCTCATCGACGGCGTCGGGGCCGAGACGGCAGCCGGCGGTACTTCGGTCTTGTTATCAGGCGCCGCGGTCGCCTTCTGCAGGTCGGCCTTGATCTCGTTGCCCATCTGGCGAAGCGGGTTCATCGCCTCGCGCAGGCTGTTGACCGGGTTGAGCTTCTGAGCGTCGCTGAGCGTCTGGCGGACATCGTCAAGCTCGGCCTCGCGCAACGCTTCGTCGAACTGCGCACGGAATTCACCCGCCACTTTGCGGGCGCGCTGCGTCATCTTGCCGAAAGCGCGCAGCATCGGCGGCAAATCCTTGGGACCGACGACCACGATCAGGACGACCGCGATGACCAAAAGCTCGGTCCAGCCAATATCGAACATGCAAGGCTCCTGGACGGGAAGCGCGGGGGCTGCGCTCTTTCCCGCACTTGGTTACTTCGTTTCGTCGGCCTTGTGATCGACGGTCTTGGCCGTATCCGGCGCGTCTTCGTCCGTCATGCCCTTCTTGAAGCTCTTGATGCCCTTGGCGACATCTCCCATCAGTTCCGGGATCTTGCCGCGACCGAACAACAACAGCACGATGACCAGAACGATCAGCCAGTGCCACATGCTAAAAGAACCCATTACCCTAACTCCCTGTTTCGATGTTCCCTCGATGTAAGAATTTCCCACACCGTTTCCAACATCAAGCCCTTTGAACTGCGCTTAATGTCACGGTATCGCCCCGTGTGACAAGCCACAGCCCCCCGAAAAATCGTGAGCACCATTGTTTTCGTCATGCGTGGCGAAAGCAAGACGAAGTCCTTCAATCTTCGGAGGTAGAACGCGGGGCGAGCAACCCAAGTTCTTCGAGATCCATCTGGGTAATGGGGTCTTCGTCCTCGCTCAGCTCGTCGTTCATCAATGGCGAGGGAATATTGAAATTCGCCGGAATTCGGCCCGACAGCAGGCCCGCGCCCTTCAATTCTTCGAGACCGGGCAGATCGCGCAATTCCTCGAGACCGAAATGGTCGAGGAAATCGCGTGTCGTGCCCAATGTCACCGGCCGGCCAGGCGTGCGGCGGCGACCGCGAAACCGTACCCAGCCGGCTTCCATCAGCACGTCGAGCGTGCCGCGCGAGGTCTGGACGCCGCGGATATCCTCGATCTCGGCGCGCGTCACTGGCTGGTGATAAGCGATGATCGCCAGCACTTCCAATGCGGCGCGCGACAGCTTCTTCACCTCGTTGTCGTCGCGGCGGATGACGAAGGAGAGATCGGCGGCGGTGCGGTAGGCCCAGGCGCCCTCGATCTGCACGAGGTTGACGCCCCGCGGCGCATAGTGTGCCTTCAGGCGCAGCATGATGGCGCGCACATCGGTTCCCTCCGGCAGGCGCTCGGCGAGAAAGCCTTCGGAGACCGGTTGCGAGGAGGCAAAGACCAGCGCTTCGGCGATGCGTTCGGCCTCGATCTCCGCCTGCAGGTCGCGGCTCCTGCTTTCGAAATCGTCCTCGAAATCCTCTTCGCTCTGCGGATCGATCAAACCGGCTGCTCCTGCTCCACCACCTGCAGCGTGGCGTGTTTGGGCCCGCGGCGCATGTATATCGGCTGAAAGGCGCCGTCCTGACGGATTTCCAGCTTGCCCTCGCGCACCAGCTCCAGCGAGGCGGCAAAAGCGCTGGCGATCGCCGTGACGCGTTCCTCGGGCGTTGCGAGATAACGCAGCAGATAATGCTCCATCGCCGTCCAGTCGCCGACCTCGCCGATCATCTGGGTCAGCAATTCGCGCGCATCGGTCAGCGACCAGACATTGCGCCTCTCGATCGTCACCTGGGTCACGGCATTGCGCTGGCGCAGCGTCGCATAGGCGGTCAAAAGATCGTAGAGGCTTGCCGCATAGGCGGATTGCTGCCGGTCGGGAATATGCTCGGGCGCGCCGCGCACGAAGATATCGCGGCCAAGGCGGTTGCGGTTGACGAGGCCCTCCGCGGCCTGGCGCATGGCTTCGAGGCGTTTCAGCCGGAAGGCGAGCGTTGCCGCCATCTCCTCGCCCGAAGGACCGTCATCCTTGATCTGCTGGGGTATCAGCAGCCGCGACTTGAGATAGGCAAGCCAGGCCGCCATGACGAGATAATCGGCGGCAAGCTCGATGCGGATACGCCGGGCGCTCTCGACGAACTGCAGATACTGCTCGGCAAGCGCCAGCACCGAAATGCGCGACAGGTCGACCTTCTGATTGCGGGCGAGATAGAGCAACAGGTCGAGCGGGCCTTCGAAGCCGGCGACGTCGATCACCAGCGCCGGCTCGTGGCTGGCGCGCTCGGCGCCGTTATCCTGCCACAGCTTATCCATCGGCGTTGCCGCCTGTGGACGCTCCGTGCCCTTGACCGTGCTCACCACCCTGCTCCCCTGCGATCACACGATCGCAAACATCGCCTCGAATTCCGCTCTCAATTCCGCCTCATCGGCGGCATCCGGCGCGGCAAAACCTGCTTCCACCGCTTTTGCGCGAGCAAGCGACGCGCCAGCGAGCGGCGGAACATTTGCCACGACATCCAGCATCTCGTCCATATGGCCATTGCAATGCAGCACGATATCGCATCCGCCTGCAATGATATTCGCCGCACGTTCGCCGATCGTGCCGGAAAGAGCATTCATCGAGCTGTCGTCGGAGAGCAGCAGACCGGTAAAACCGATATGCTCGCGGATGATGCCGTCGGTCACCTTGCGCGAGGTCGTCGCCGGATTGTCCGGGTCGATGGCGGTGAAGACGACGTGACAGGTCATCGCCATCAACTCGTCCTTCATCGCGATAAAGGGCGGGAAATCATGGACCTCAAGCTCATCGCGCGAGACGGTGACGACCGGCAGTTCCAGATGGGAATCGGCAAAGCCGCGGCCGTGGCCGGGCATATGTTTCATGACAGGCAACAGGCCGCCGGCCTTCAGCCCTTCGGCAGCCGCCCGGCCCATGGCGATGACGGTCTGCGGATCGCCGCCATAGGCGCGGTCGCCGATGACGTTGCTGCTGCCCTCGACCGGCACGTCGAGCACCGGCAGGCAATCGACATCGATGCCGAGGCGCGAAAGATCGAAGGCATGCAGCCGCGACATCACCCAGGCGGCACGGAGCCCAAGCGCCGGGTCGCGGCGATAGAGATCGCCGAGCGCCTGGCCCGAGGGATAACGTGCGAGAACCGGCGGACGGATTCGCTGCACACGGCCGCCCTCCTGGTCGATCAGCACCGGCGCATGCCAGCCGACGCTGTCGCGCAGTTCGGCGACGAGATCGGCGATCTGCCCTGCTTCGGAGATGTTGCGCCCGAAGAGGATGAAGCCCCAGGGCCGTTCGCCCCGGTAGAAGGCCTTCTCTTCGGATGTGAGGGCAAGGCCGCTGCAGCCTAGGATCATCGCTTTTGATTCGGTCATGTGAGAATCATAGACCGTGGCCCGCCAAATGCGAACAAGGTCGGGCGCGATGCACAAAAAAGAGCGGCGGACCGAACCGGCCCGCCGCTCTTTAAATCCAGGATGTCATGTTACCTGGAGATCAGGCAGCTTCCGCCCGCCGCGCGATATTGTTCGCAAAGCGCTGCGGCCTCGTCCTTGGAACCGGCCGGAATGCGGACGCGATAGAACGTGCCCTTGCCGGCGACATCGGCCCTGCGGATCTCATGAGCGCGACCACCCAGCACGCCGGCGAATTTCTTCGACAGGCTGGCATAGGATTTGTTCGCCTCGTCTTCCGAGGGCAGTGAGGCGATCTGGATGCCGTAGCCGCCGGCGGCGGCGGCCTGCTGCTGCGGCTTGGCAGCGGCAGGTGCTGCGGCCGCAACTTCCGTCGTCTTCGGCTGCTGGGCGGCCGGGCGGACATTGCCCTTTTCGGTCACGGTACCGACGACGTTGACCGGCTGGTCGACCGGACGGGCGGTCGGAACAGGAGCGGTATCGCCGATCGCCGTGGTCTTGACCGGGCGCACCGGCGCATCGACCGGGGCCGGATTTGCAGCCTGCGCATCGGTGCCGGCTGCAACCGGCGGCTTTGCCGGCGCGGTTTCCACAGGCGCCGCGGAACGGGCATCGGCGGAGGCAACCTCGGCATTTGCAGGGAAGCTTGCGGCCGTTCCGGCGACTGGCGGCACTGAGGAAGCCGATTGCGCCGACGGGGCGGTCAATGCCGGCATCGGCTGAGCGGCCTGTGCAGACTGCGTCGCCGGGACGGACGGTGTCGTCGGGGCAGCCGGCTGGTCGACAGGGGCCGGTTCCTCGCGGGCGACCAGGGTGCCGTCAGGCTTGACGATCATCGTGCGAACCTTGCGCGGCGAAACCGACGGCGTCTTGTCGGCACCGCCTGCGGCAGCGTTGTCCACATTGTCCTGGTTCGGCAGCAGACGCGGATCCTCCGTCTCGCCGACCGCGGTCGGCGTGACCTGATCACCTGGGTTGGCGTTCTCGTCGTCCTCAGGCAGCGCTTCCGGGGTCAGCGTGCGCTGGACGACATCGACCGGCGCCTCGTCGGAAGACACCAGCGCCTTCTGCTTCGGCTCCTCGGCAGAACCGGCAACACGATCGTAGACGGCCTTGTCCTGGTTCGGCACGGTCTTGCCGCCGGGATTTTCCGGAACGACCTTGATCGGTTCCTTGTCGGCCGTGATTACGCGCGGCTCGCCGGATGCGACAATGCCGAGCCCCTCGCCGTTCCAGACGGAGGAATAGACACCATAACCGACACCGGCGAAGACCACGAGCACGACGGCTCCGGCCAGCAGCCGGCGCATCGATCGGGCACGGCTGAAATCGGCCGCCTGGCTTGCCGATTCGATCCGGACCTCGGAGGTCTCGCGGCGCTCGACCGGCTCGCGCACGCTGCGGCGGAAATCCTCCTCCAGCGCCCGTTCGAAATCGTCGAGGCCATCGGCGATGGTTGGTTTGACCGGCTTTGCCGCAGCGGCAGCCGTATCGCGAACCGGGGCCGGCGTTTCGCGCGGCTTGGCCGGCTCGAAGAAGCTTGCGATCTCGGCGTCGAGATCGAAATCGAAATCCTGGGTTTTCGCGACCGGCGCGGGCTGCTCGACCGGCGGCAACGCCGGCACGTGCATGTCCTCGACCGTCTCAGGACGATCCTCCGGATCGGAGATCATCGCCGGATCAAACGGCAGATCCTCGGTCGATTCGGCGACAGGCGCCCAGTTGAAGGCCGGAGCCGGGGCCGCAGTGGGAGCCTGGGGCTGAACGATGACCGGAGCAGGCCGCGCAGCAGTGGAAGCCGCCTGCTGGAAAGCCGGGGTTTGCGGCTCAGACGCAAATTCCGCGGGCGCAACCTCCGAGGCGGACCGAGAAGAGACGGCAGCGGCCTGCTGGGGGGCACGGACCGGCGGCTCCGGCTGCGGCGCGGGCTCGGCCATCGTCAGCTCAGGCTGTTCGGAGAAATCGAGATCGGAAAGTTCCAGCTCGATGCCGGCAAGATCCAGCTCGAAATCATGGCCGGCGAAGGGATCGTCGGCCTCAGGCACGGGCTGTGGCGCCCGCGAATACGCCATTGCGGCGGGCTGGGGCGCAATGACCTCGGCAGGCTGCGGCGCGGCCGGCCTTGCGGCCTCGGCGGCGTAGAGCTGCGCCGGCTCGACCGGAGCGGGGGCCGCGGCAACCGGTGCAGGCGCGATCACCCGCGGCTCGACAAATGCGGCGGCCATAGGCGCGGCGGCAACGGGGGCGACAGCAATGGGCGCTGCTTCGATCGGTTCGGCCTGCGGCGAAACGGGCGACGAATTGGGGCGTTGCGGCACCGGATAGCGCGAGACGTCGGCGAGCAGATCGTCAAGATCGAAAGTGCCGGCAGTATGCGGAACTTCGGGCACGACCTCGGTCAGCGCCGCATCAGCCTGGATCTCGCCTTCGACGGCGGCGGCAAGGAGATCGAAACCGGCGTCGGACCCGAAATCTTCAAGCTCGTCTTCGATTTCGACGAAGTCCTCGGCCTCGGCAACCTCTTCCGACGCGATCACCTCGTCATGGCGATCGAGCTCGGCGGGGAAACCAAGCGACGGAGATGCGGATTCGAACTCCTCGGACGGCTCGACAGTGACGACGGGAGTCAACTGCTCGACGACCGGGGCGGACGGCTCGGTAGCGGGCTGCGGCTCGGTAGCGGGCTGCGCCTCAGCCACCGGCTCTGCGGCCGCTTCGGCCACAGGCGCTTCGACCGCAGGCGCAACCACAGCTTCCTCGCGTTTGGCGGCATGGAAATTGGCAAGCGGCAGCCTGATGCTGGCGGCCGACCACTGCGGCGCCTTGGCAGGCTGCGGCACCGATGAAACCGGGGCGGCGCCGATCGACAGCTCGAGCTCTTCGATCAGGTCGCGCGCACCGCCAAGGGCCGATTGCACCGGCGCCCCGGAAGCGGGCTCGACCGAAAGCTGCTGCGGCCAAGCCGCCTGGTCGTCGGCGGGCGCGTCCCAACTGACTGTGGCAGGCAGAGCTTCTTCCTCAGCCTCAACAGAGGCAACGGAAGCCGGCTCAGGAACCTCAGCCCTCTCAACGGCGGGAGACGCATCAAGAACGGGCTCGATGTAATCTTCAGGCGTGTCGTCATCGGAGATCGGCTCGGCGGGCCGGTCGAGTTCTGCGAGCGGACGGGGCGAATCGTAGCGGTCGAACTCGCGCCCAAGCTCGTCTTCAAGATCGAGAGCGGGCTCGCGCCGCGCTTCGGTCATCGTATTTGCTGCAACACGCGGCTCGAAGCCGACGATACGGGCAAGTTCGGCCAACGGATCGTCGTCGGCAAACAGTTCGTCTTTTCCGCGCGTATCATACGCAAGTTGTTTATCAGCCATGCCTATCCCACTCGCAAACGCCAACTCTGAAATGCCAGCGCATTGTGGGGAAATGGTGACGTTATCGCATTTCGTCCGGTGCGGCAGTGCCTGTAATGGCAAGTCCCGACTTCAAAACCGACGCGACGGCGTACACCAGCCCAAGTCTGGCAATAGTTGATTCTCGGTTTTTATCATTAACAAATCGTAATTCCGGCTGATCTTTACCTTTGTTCCAGTGCGCGTGGAAAGAACTTGCGAGGTCGTAGAGGTAAAAAGCGACCCGATGCGGCTCCTGCGACTGGGCTGCCGCTTCGACGATCCGCGGGAATTCGGCGAGCTTGGCGACGAGCTGCAATTCGGCCGGATCTCCAATGCCTGCAATGGTTTGCGCCAGTTCGGCAGGGGAAACATCGAGGTCGCCGAAAGCCTCCCTCGCCTGCCGGAAGACCGACATGCAGCGGGCATGCGCATATTGCACGTAAAAAACCGGATTATCTTTCGACTGTTCCGTCACTTTGGCGAAATCGAAGTCGAGCGGCTCGGAATTCTTGCGGTAAAGCATCATGAAACGGACCGAATCACGGCCGACTTCCTCGACGACATCCCGAAGCGTGACGAAATCGCCCGAGCGTTTCGACATCTTCACCGGCTCGCCGTTGCGATAGAGCTTGACGAGCTGGCAGAGCAGCACCGTTAGCTTCGCCTTACCGTCCGAAACGCCGCGTGCCACCGCTTCAAGGCGCTTGACGTAGCCGCCATGGTCGGCGCCGAGCACATAGATCATCTCATCGAAACCGCGATCGAACTTGTTCTTGAAGTAGGCGAGGTCGGCGGCGAAATAGGTATAGGAACCGTCGGACTTGATCAGCGGCCGGTCCATATCATCGCCCACTTCGGTCGAGCGGAACAGCGTCTGTTCGCGATCCTCCCAATCTTCGGGCAGTTGGCCCTTCGGCGGCGGCAGCGTGCCCTTGTAGACGTAGCCCTTGAAGGTCAGGTCGTTGATCGCCGTGCGGATCGCAGCCGCGCCATTGGCATGCAGGGTGCGCTCGGAGAAGAAGATATCGTGATGGACGTTCAGCGCCGCCAGGTCTTCGCGGATCATCACCATCATCGCATCGATGGTGCGGTCCTTGACGATCGGCATCCATTGATCTTCCGGCATGTTGTGCAGCCGCACGCCGTAATCGGCGGCAAGCGACTGTCCCACAGGCACGAGATAGTCGCCCGGATAGAGACCCGAGGGAATTTCGCCGATCTTTTCGCCGAGCGCCTCGCGATAGCGCAGGAAGACGGAACGGGCGAGCACGTCGATCTGCGAGCCGGCATCGTTGATGTAATATTCCTTCTCGACGCCGTAGCCGGCAAAGGCGAGCAGGTTGGCGAGCGCGTCGCCGACGACGGCGCCGCGGCAATGGCCGACATGCATCGGCCCGGTCGGATTGGCCGAGACATATTCGACGTTGACCTTCCGCCCCTCACCCAGCCTCGAGCGGCCGTAATCGGTGCCGGCGCCGATCATCGCGGCGAGCAGCCGCTGCCAGTAGCCGACAGAGAGACGGATGTTGATGAAACCGGGACCCGCGACCGAGACATCGGCGACGTCGGCATCCTCCCTGAGCTTGGCGATGATGATGTCGGCCAGCGCGCGCGGGTTGGTTCCGAGCGGTTTTGCCAGCACCATCGCGGCATTGGTCGCAACGTCGCCGTGGCTCGCGTCACGCGGCGGCTCGACAGCGATGCGGCCGAAATCGAGCTCGGATCGCTTTTCCCTGACCAGATCGATCTGTTCAAGGGCGGTTTTGATCCTGGCTTCGAAGTCGGTAAAAAGGTTCATCGCACTCTTCCATGCATAGGCTGTGCCAAAGGCAAATCGGCCCTTGGCGGGGCGACCGCTGCCTATCGCAAATCCGGAGTGTGGTCAAACAATCGCCTGTGGGCGCTGATCGCATAGGTGTCGGTCATGCCGGCGAGATAGTCGCCGACATGGCGGGCCTTCGGCGCATCGGCGAGACCGGCGATATGATCGACCCAGTAATGGCTCTGCATCTCCTTGGGATTGGCCATGTAGGCGGCAAAGAGATCGGTGACGATCCGGGCGGCACCGGCGCGAATGCGCATGATATCGGGATTGCGGTAGATGCGCTTGAACAGCATCGCCTTGATCTGCCTGTCGGTTTCGGCCATGCGATCGGAGAAGGTGGCGATAACCCGGTCGGCAGCGCGGATGTCGGCAGCACTCTCGGGGCGCAGCAGGGAGAGGCGCTCCTGCGCAACGGCGATCACGTCCTCGACCATGCGGGTGATCTGACGCCGCATGATCTCATGGGTGAAGCGGCTCGGCTCCAGATGCGGATAGCGCGCCCTCACCTCGGCCATCAGCCCGGCCAGGAACGGGATTTCCTCCAGCATATCGAAGGTCAAGTAACCGGAGCGCAGGCCATCGTCGATATCGTGGGTGTTATAGGCGATGTCGTCGGCGATCGCCGCGACTTGGGCCTCCAGGCTGGCATAGGTTGCCAGCTCGAGATCGTGCAGCTCGCAATAATCGAGGATCGGCTGCGGAACAGGGCCACGCGTGCCCACACCTTCCGGCGTCAGCAGCGGGCCATTGTGCTTGACCAGGCCTTCGAGGCTTTCCCAGGTCAGGTTGATGCCGTCGAATTCGGCATACCGCCGCTCCAGCTTGGTGACGATGCGCAGCGATTGGGCATTGTGGTCGAAGCCTCCATAGGGCAGCAGCACCTCGTGCAGCGCGTCCTCGCCGGTGTGACCGAACGGCGTGTGGCCGAAATCATGCACCAGCGCCACGCCCTCGGCCAGATCCTCGTCGAGCTTCAGGGCACGGGCGAGCGCGCGGGCGATCTGCGCCACCTCGATCGTATGCGTCAGCCGGGTGCGGTAGTGATCGCCGTCCTGGGCGATGAAGACCTGGGTCTTGTGCTTCAACCGGCGGAAGGCGGTGGTATGGACGATGCGGTCGCGGTCGCGCTGGAAATCGGAGCGCGTCGGGCTTCCATCCTCCTGGTAGAGCCGTCCGCGGCTCGTCCAGGGGTCTGCCGCATAGACCGCCCTCTCACTGCTGCCGAAACCTAAAGCACGCGTGTCGATCGTCATTCTTCACCGTCATCCTGCATGTTGCCGCATCTGCCCATTGACGCCGCTTTGCGCTCTTCATACCTATAGCCCGAAGAAACGGCAAAGAGGCGCTTTCTCAACCACCTCGACGCATCATGGCCTTTTTCCGAAGATCATGATAAGTTTGTTTGATATCAGGTATTTGAACATTCAAGTGCCAAAACCCATTCTCTCCGGATCTTGACCCCGGCAGGAGGAAACATGACGGATACAAGTGTAACCCTTTCAGATGCCGCCGCAAAGCGTATCGCTGCGATCGTCGGCGCCGAGGCCGGCAAAAGCGCGTTGCGCGTCTCCGTCGAAGGCGGCGGCTGTTCCGGCTTTTCCTACAAGTTCGATCTTGCCGACGTCGCCGGCGACGATGACGTCGTTGTAGAGAAGAACAATGCCAAGGTGCTGATCGACAGCCTGTCGCTCGTCTACATGGCGGGCTCGGAGATCGACTTCGTCGACAATCTGCTTGGTCAATCCTTCCAGATCAAGAACCCCAACGCGGTGGCAAGCTGCGGCTGCGGCACCAGCTTCTCGATCTGAATATCCAGACGCATCGCACTGTCCTAATGAACTGGCCGAAGAAGTGCCTCCGGCGGGTTTATCGTCTTGTCCTGCTAGGAAAGACCACGATAAAAGAAGCGCACGAAGCGAACAGGACAGAGCCATGAAGATCGCGACCTGGAACATCAACGGCGTCAAGGCGCGCATCGACAATCTCACGCAATGGCTCAAGGATTCCGATCCGGACATCGTCTGCCTGCAGGAGATCAAGACGGTCGACGAAGGGTTTCCCAGGCTGGAGATCGAGGCACTCGGCTATCATGTCGAGACGCACGGCCAAAAGGGCTTCAATGGCGTGGCGATCCTCTCGAAGAGTTCACCTTCCGAAGTCAACCGCGGCCTGCCCGGCGATCCGCTGGACGAACAGTCGCGTTTCCTCGAAGCGGTGTTCACGCTGCCCGACACACGCATCCTGCGCGTCTGCTGCATCTACCTGCCGAACGGCAATCCTGTCGACACCGAGAAATATCCCTACAAGCTCGCCTGGATGGAGCGCCTGCGGACATTCGCGGCCGAGCGGCTGGCCTATGAGGAGATGCTGGTGCTCGCCGGCGATTACAATGTCATCCCGGAACCGCACGACTGCTTCGATCCAAAGGTCTGGGAAAGCGATGCGCTGTTTCTGCCGCAGACGCGGGAGGCGTTCCGCCGGCTCGAAAATCTCGGGCTGACGGATGCAGTGCGCGCGACGACGGATGCGACGCAGTTCTATTCCTTCTGGGATTATCAGGCAGGTGCCTGGCCGAAGAACAACGGCATTCGCATCGATCATCTGCTGCTGTCGCCCGAGGCCGCCGACCGGATGACGTCGGCTGCGATCGAAAAACATGTGCGGGCCTGGGAAAAGCCGTCCGACCACGTGCCTGTGATCGCCTACTTCGATTTTGCGGCCTAGAATTGCATGAAAACAAAGAGATAGAGCATTTCCGTAATTCGAAGAATCACGGAAATGCCCTATGTTTATCCTGCCTCAGTCGTCCGAGCCGCTGGCGATGCTGTGCGAGAGGGATACCGCCGTGCGGCGGTCGGCCTCGTTGGCAACCGAGAAGGCCTGCTCCTGCAGCGCTTCCATCCAGCCGCAATCCTTGGGCTTGCAGCGGTCGAGTGCCGCCGTCATCAGCGCCAGGCCGCGGGCCGACTGGCCTTCGTCGAAAAGAATATTGCCGAAGACCGCCATGGCGCCGGGATGACCGCTCTTGCGGGCCTGGTTCAGCCATTTCTTCGCCTGTTGCGGGCTGGCATTGCCGCCCTCACCTGCCAGCATCATCTGCGCCAGCTGGAACTGCGCCTCGGGGACGCCAAAGGTGGACGCCACCTGAAAATAAAGCTGGCGCGCCTGGCTGAGGTCGATCCGGACAGGACTGCCCGAAATGCCGTGCTTGTAATAATTGGCGAGCGAGAGCAGCGCGTTGACGAAGAAGCCGGTGTCTTCCGAGCCGGGCTCGACACCCTGCTGGGCGATCTCGCTGTAAATCTTGAAGGCTTCGAAATCATCCTGGGTGACGCCGTCGCCATCGGCATACATGTTGGCAAGCGCCCAGCGCGAGCCCGTATGGCCCTTTTCGGCAGCATATTTATAGGCTTCGACTGCCTCTTCCTTTTGTCCGTTCTTATAGGCTTTGAAGCCGAACTTGAAGAGATCGAAAGGCCCGGATTCCTTGCTGACGCCCGCCTTGATGTCGAATGCGCGGACCGGGCCGGACAGCGCCAGGGCTACGACCATCGACATGCCCATCAGCATGATCTTGAACAGTTTGAACTCGGACGTTACCATTTCAACCGATTTCTTTCGCTCATCACAGGCAGGAATCAGCGGCGCTCGCGCCGTGCATTCCGCGGATGTATTTCGTCGAGGCGAGCGATCCCGCGGCGAGCTCCATGGCTCCTTTGCCCGCGTCGCATCCAGCCCACTGGCCCTCTATCGAAGGCCGAATTCTCAGCGCATCATTCAGAACCACCCGGCTCCCGGCATGGCCCGGCTGCAATCTCCGTGGCACTCTTTCGGCAGGTGCTGCATCCGCCTTCCCGCCTTCACCATAATCGTAAACAGCAAATGTGACGAAACCGGTATCGACATCTCCAGCAAGGCCGGGCTGCTCATTCGAGCGGGCCGAAAACGACAACAACGAACGGCCCGACGGCGCCGCCGCGAAGCCGGATCGGCGGCCGGAACAGCCTTGTGCGGCAAGCGAAACGACCGCAATCAAACGATTGCCGCCAATCGTATCGCGCGATCTGGTGTTACCGGAAAAAAATCGACCCATGCTACAATTTACACGCACCGTAAGCCTGCCCGTCTCCTCGTACGCAAATATCGCTGCGCTCTCTTTGTGGCGGGAAATGGACAAATTCACCCCGCTGCCACCTTACGCCAATCGTCGTAAAAAAGTGTTGCGGAATCGTCACAAAACGGGATCAGAAAATAGTATAATTAACGGGCGCGGATAAAGAAGAGCCCGGCAGTGCCGGGCTCATCAATTCTTCAAATCGGGGAATTAAAACTTAATCTTTAGGCTCGTCGACAGTGCAGCGACCAGATCATTGCCAAAGGAATAGGAGACATCATCTCCAAACGTGACTCCGTCCTGGGTCACAACGCCGGACGAACCGCTCGTCAACACGCCCACGGCACCGGCGACGCGCCATTCGATATGTTCGGTCGGGGTGTAGGCTGCACCGAGACCCACCGTCCAGCTGTCGGTCTGGGCGCCATACCCCTGGCTGGTGCCGCGGTCCCATGTCAGGCTGACTGCGCCGGCCCATTGCTCGTTGAACTTGTGGCCAACACCGCCGGAGATCGTCCAGCCGTCACGATAAAGAAGGTCGAGCGAGGTCAGTTCGGTCGCGCCGCCGGATCGGCAGGCGACCACACCCTTCGTCGACGTCGGGCAGAAAGGCACGGACTGCAGGACGCTCCAGTTCGTCCACTTGACCGATCCGAAGGCGAGCCAATCCGGAGCGATACCGCTCTGCAGCTTCAGCTCCAGCGAATCCGGCGCTTCGGCGGAGCCGAAGACATCCGTGACCCTTCCGTAAGGAGCGCCGTTGAGCGGTGCAAATGGAGCGGTCACCTGCGTCAGATCCACCGTACCGGTCAGGTTATCGTACTTGACGCGGCTGTTATAGACGAGGCTGGCCCGCATCGCATATTCCGGAATCTCGTAGGCGAGGCCGGCGCGCCAGCCCCAGCCGCTATCGTCCAGATCGAGGCGGCCAACGCCGGTGCCGGTGCCGACCAGAAGCGGAACTGTTGAAACCAGCCGTTCCTTAAAGCCTTCAACCTCCTGATAGAACGTGCCGCCGATGATGCGAAGCTGCCCGGGGCCGAGATCAAAACGATAGGAGCAGGTACCGCCATAGTTGCGGGTTTTGATCTCCGTCTCGATGTTATTATTGGCGCCAGCCCAGTTCGAACCCGGATCGGTATGCCCGCCGAAGGGCTCGGAATAGTCGACAAGGCAGTCGATGGCGTCACCGAAACCGGCCTTAAAGCCAATGTAAGGAATGGTGTAGTTCGAGCTGTCGTCGGCGGTGTTTGGCCGGGTGTTCAGATTGCCGCCGCCGGGAGATGTAGACGTATCCGTATCACGGACATCCTTCAGCTTGCGCTGCGGCGTGACATAGGTAACGCCCGACTGAAATGAGAAAGGCGACGTGTCGAACAGCTGATCGATATTGTAGCCGCCGCGCTCCAGGCCGCCGGCGAAGGACGGCGATGCAAGCGACGAAAGAAGAACGAGCGACGTTACGCCCTTGGAAAACCTACGCGATGCCATTGTGTCTCCCCCACTCCAGCAATTGATGTGACGTCACTCTAGTAAGTGTTCGCTCGACATGGCAACGCGCCCCACGGCGGCACTCCCAGGCATTACACTGACCAACTTACGTAAAGAAATTGACGGACACGTCAAAAAATCTGGTTAATAAAATTTTATTCCAGACTTATCGGCTTTCGGATGGGGTTTTGGGTTTTCATTCCACACATTGCGGAAGCTGTATCAATCCGACAACAGTGACAGTTTTCGCCCGGAGGACGCCCGTGAAGCCACAATCCACAGGCTCAGCGCCTGAAATCAGCCGTTTTGAGCACCGAATCAAGCGCGCCCGAAACGACAAAAGACGCGCCCATCGCGGGAGCGCGTCTTTGAAATAACTGACCAAACGAGTAATGAAGCTTATCCGGCTTCGCTCACTCTGGAGAGGGCGGTCTTCAAGCTGGCGATCTGCCCCTTCAGTTCATCGAGGCGCTCGCGCTCGGCCTCGACCACGTCGGGATTGGCATTGGCGACGAACTTCTCGTTGGAGAGCTTGCCGTCGATGCGCGAGATCTCGCCTTCCATTTTGCCGATCGCCTTCTCGAGCCGCGCCTTTTCGGCGGAAAGGTCGATCAGGTTGCCGAGCGGCAGGCAGATGGTGGCCTCGTCGACGACGATCTGGGCAGCCCCCTTCGGCGCATCGTCGGCCAGCGATATCGCCTCGACACGCGCAAGCCGCTTGATGGCGGCGTCGTGGCGGAACAGCCTTTCGCGCGTCAGGTTGTTGGCCTTGACGACGACGAGCGGAGCCGTCGCCGACGGCGGCACGTTCATTTCGGCGCGCACCGAGCGGATGCCGGAGACGAGGTCGATCAGCCAGTTGATCTCGTCGGCAGCCCCGTTATCGGCATAGGAGGGCGACGGCCATTCGGCATGGCAGACCAGCGTGTCGCGCTCTTTGCCCTCGCCCGCCGTATGAGCCCAGAGCTCTTCGGTCATGAAAGGCATGAAGGGATGCAGCAGCTTGTAGATCTCTTCGAGGATATAGGCGCTGCAGGCCTGGGCCTCGGCCTTGGCGCCCTCGTCCTCGCCGTTGAAGACCGGCTTCAAAAGCTCGAGATACCAGTCGCAGACCTGGTTCCAGACGAAGCGGTAGAGCGCGCCGGCGGCATCGTTGAAGCGGAATGCTTCGAGTGCTTCCGTAACGTCACGTTCCGTGCGGGCAAGCTCCGTCAGGATCCACCGGTTGATGGTGAGCTCAGCCGCCTCCGGCACGAAATGCGGATCGCTCTTGGCACCGTTCATCTCGGCAAAACGCGTGGCGTTCCAGAGCTTGGTGCCGAAATTGCGGTAGCCGGCGATGCGAGCCGGATCGAGCTTCACGTCACGGCCCTGCGCCGCCATGATCGCCAGCGTGAAACGCAGCGCATCGGCGCCGTATTCGTCGATCAGTTCCAGGGGATCGATGACGTTGCCCTTGGACTTCGACATCTTCTGCCCATTCTTGTCGCGCACCAGCGCGTGAATGTAGATCGTATGGAAGGGTTCGACGGGATCGCCATTCTCGTCCTTCATGAAATGAAGGCCCATCTGCATCATGCGAACGACCCAGAACGGGATGATATCAAAACCAGTGACCAGGACACTGGTCGGGTAATAACGTGCAAGCTCCGGGGTCTCGTCCGGCCAGCCGAGCGTCGAGAAGGGCCAGAGCGCGGAGGAGAACCATGTGTCGAGCACGTCCTCATCCCGCGTCAGGATCTCGCCCGGCTTGAAGTTTTCGAGCAGGTCCTCGACATAGGCCTTCATCGGCCCCTCATGCGAGAGGTAATGCTGGATCGCCGCCTGCAGCGCCTCTTCCTCGGTCTTTTCGACGAAGACCTGGCCGTCCGGGCCGTACCAGGCGGGAATCTGATGCCCCCACCAGAGCTGGCGGGAAATGCACCACGGCTCGATGTTCTCCAGCCAGTTGAAATAGGTGTTTTCCCAGTTCCTGGGAATGAACCTGGTTTTTCCCTCGCGAACGGATTCCAGCGCGGGCTGGCCCAATGTCTTGTTGTCGACAAACCATTGTTCGGTCAGCCGCGGCTCGATCGGCACGCCACCGCGGTCGCCGTGCGGAACCATATTCTTGTGCGGCTCGATCTTGTCGAGAAGGCCGGCCTCTTCGAAGATCTCGACGATGATTTTGCGCGCATGGAAACGGTCCTGCCCTTCCAGACGATCCCAGGCGCCATGCAGCGCGGCCGGATTATCGAGGCCTTCGAGGAAATCCTCGTTCTCCTTGATGGTAATCGTGGCATCGACGTTCATGACGTTGATGGCCCGCAGCTTCGCGCGCTTGCCGACCTCGAAGTCGTTGAAATCATGTGCAGGCGTGATCTTCACTGCGCCGGTTCCGGCCGTCGGGTCGGCATAGGAATCGGCGACGATCGGAATCTTGCGGCCGACGATCGGCAGAATGACATGCTTGCCGACGATCGGTTTGTAACGCTCGTCTTCGGGGTTCACGGCAACACCGGTATCGCCGAGCATCGTCTCCGGCCGCGTCGTCGCGACGACGATATAGTCGCGCGTCTCGAATTCGGTTGGCTTGCCCTCTTCATCGAAGGCGATCGGATATTGATAGGTGACGCCCGGCTCGAGCGGATAACGCAGATGCCAGAGATGGCCCTTCATCTCGTGCTGCTCGACTTCCATGTCGGAGATCGCAGTCAGGAGTTTTGGGTCCCAATTGACGAGGCGCTTGTCCTTGTAGATCAAGCCCTCCTTGTAGAGCGTGACGAAAACCTCGAGAACCGCCTTCGACAACCCCTCGTCCATGGTGAAGCGTTCGCGCGACCAGTCGCAGGACGCGCCCAGGCGCTTCAGCTGGTTGAAGATCAGGCCGCCCGATTCAGCCTTCCATTCCCAGATCTTGTCGATGAAGGCCTCGCGGCCCATTTCGCGTCGGCCGGGCAGTTGCTGTTCCATCAGCTTGCGCTCGACGACCATCTGCGTGGCGATGCCGGCATGGTCCATGCCGGGCTGCCAGAGCACGTCCTTGCCGCGCATGCGCTCGAAGCGCACCATGATATCCTGCAGCGTGTTGTTCAGCGCATGGCCCATGTGCAGCGAACCGGTGACATTCGGCGGCGGGATGACGATGGTGAAGGTCTCGGCTCCGGGCTTGGCGTTCGCGCCGGCGCGGAAAGCGTCCTCCTCATCCCATTTCGCGGCGATTTTGGGTTCGACGGCAGCAGAATCATAGGTCTTGTCGAGCATTTTCTGACCAATTTCGAGGTTCGAGGGTGGCGTTTGTAAATAGGATGGGCACGGGCAAGTCAATAAAAAAGCCGCCCCGGAGACCGGAGCGGCTTTTCAGGAAAAAGCAATCCGATCAGCGGCGCGGGCCGCGCGCCACGCGCTCGATCTCCTCGCGCACCAGCCGCTCGACCAGCGTCGGCAGATTATCATCAAGCCATTCGCGCAGCATCGGGCGCAGCATATCCTCTGCGATCTCATCAAGCGAGCGGCGCTCAGCACCGTCGATCGCGGCAGCGAGCTCTTCGAAAGAGCGGCTGATCTGCAGACCGGCACCCTCCGAAAGCAGCGTCGGCTGCATCTCGTCCACAAGGCTCGGCAGGAAAGCTTCGGCCGAGGACTGAGCGGGTTCCAAAGCCGGCGGCACCTTCTCGACGGCGGGCAAGGGCTCGGCCATCGCGGGCGCCGCCTCGGCGACTGCGACCCGCGGTGCGTCCGCAAATACCGGCTCGGCCGGCTGCTCGATCACGACCTGGGGAACGGGCGCTGCAGCAGGGGGGAAAACAGGCTGCATCGGCTGCGGCTGCGGTATTGCTGCCCGCGGTGCTTCCGGCATCGGGGCCGGCTGCGGTTCGGGCTGGCGGAAGCCGCTGGGAATTTCACGCAGTGCCTGACCGGCCTGCACGGCACTGCGCTCGGAGGCGGCGCGCACGCGGGCGGCGACATCGGCAAGCGACAGGGCGCGGGCCGGCACTTCAGGTTCGGGGGCGGTGCCGGCCGAATTGGCGGCGACGAAACGCGGATCGGAGGAGCGCATGGCCGGTTCGGGGAACTCCACGCCGGCATAGGTGTCATCAACCGTCAGATGGATATCGGAGCCGTTCTCATCCTCGTCGGCGCCGTAGACCGGCGGCAGGGATGCGGAAATCGCCTTGCCGGCGCCGGGCTCATTGCTTTCGATGATCTGGCGGATGGAGGCCAGAATTTCTTCCATGGACGGTTCACGCGCTACACTTGGCTGAGCCATTTCAATCCCCGTTATCCAAAAACAACGACCGGACGATGTGGAGCGGTCATCCGAATCACCGCGACCTTAGAATACCTCAGACGTGAAAAAAATCATCGCGAATCAAATGAATGAGGCCATGCACAGTTTTGTTACCCGATGTTTGCGAGGTGGCGGCGTCAGGATAAACGATGTTTGTGAAGGCTTTCCGGCGATGCGTAGATTTAAACTGCTACAGCGCCAAAAGGCGCTGCAATGAGAAACGGGCGCCGATGGCGCCCGTCGCTGACTTCATCGATGAAAACGGGATCAGAAAACGAATTCGCGCGCCTTGACGAAACCCGGCAGCGGCTTCACCGAAGCATTGAAGAAGACGTTTTCCGAAACGGCGCCGCGCTCGGCAACGAACACCTTCGCCCGGGCGGCATTGCCGTAACCTTCGACCGTGACCAGACGTCCACCATCGCGCAATTGGCCGAGAAGAGCAGCCGGAACCTCCTCGACTGCGCCGTTGACGAAGATCAGATCATAGGGAGCACCGGCAGCGTAGCCCTTTTCGAGCGGCCCTGTGACCACCTCGATCTTGGCGTAGCCGGCGAGCTGCGTCTTCGCCTCGGCGGCCAGCGCCTCGTCGCATTCGAGCGCGATGACGGAGCCGGCAATGATCGACAGCAGCGCCGATGTGTAACCGGTGCCGCAGCCGACTTCGAGGACGAAATCATCCTTGGTGATCGCAGCCAGTTGCAGCAGCTTGGCGAGCGGCGATGCCTCCATCAGGAAGCGGGCCGGCTTTCCGGGTGCGGCGGCCGATATCTCGACATCGTTGTCGATGTAGGCCAGCAGCTTCGCCTTCTCGGGCACGAATGCCTCACGCGGCACCGTGAGAAGCGCCGTCAGCACGGAATGCGAGGTAACGTCCGTCGTGCGAACCTGGGTGTCGACCATCTTTGCGCGCGCTGCTTCGAAATCCATCATGTCCTCTCGCTCTTGAAAGCGGTTCCTGTCCCTCGTCTCTTAATCCCCGCCACCGATGCTTTCAAGGCTTGGCAGCCGCCGACGAAAAGAATCCGGCAGGCGCTTCTTCCGCGCCACAGAGGCAACGAGGCCCTCCAATGCAAACGTGGAATCCCCCGCCCCTTCATGTTATGATTTTCAACGGAGGAAAGCAGGAGGAGCAGGCCATGTCTGCGATTTTCGAATATTTGACGCTGTTCGATTTTTTCATCATCGCAGCGCTCATCGGCATATTCTGCTGCGGGCTGCTGGACGGTGAAACGACCTTGAAGTGATCGAGGCGCCCAAGCGCGCTCAAAGATAGTTCCCCGCATGGCGGCAATCTCATGCCAGCGAGCGTCAGGCTACGCCTCAGGCGTCGTCGCTTGGTACATTTCAGCGAATTGTGTCATGTGGGAAGATTTGGAGGCCTCGCCCGGAATTGAACCGGGGTACAAGGATTTGCAGTCCTCTGCGTCACCACTCCGCCACGAGGCCTCACAAGCTCGTTATCTGAGCCGTGGCGAGCGTTTAGAATGATCGCAAGGAAATCGCAAGAGGGCATTTCGGAAAAACGCCATTCGCCGGTTGCCCGAAAGGCTATTTCCTATCCCGAAACGGCACGAGTGCAGCTGGAATTTCCCTGCCTCTGACGCTGCCTATTTCCTGCCAATGTTTGCCTTTGAAACAAATCGTCAGCTTGACGATCGTTCTGCGGGCCTCATATTGCCACCGGGAGGGTGATAGGAGCTGCAATGGATTGGGCTGCCCTCAAATCGAAGCACGCGCATGCGGCATATGATGCCGAAAGCCGTGATCTTCATGTAAAATTCCCGGGTTCTCCACCGGTGAAACATGCGGACATTCCGCCGCACGTCTACCAGAACCTGCTGGAAACCAGTGATCCGCACTTCTACTACAACTATTATGTTGCACCTTCCCGCGTCTCACCGGCCAGCCGACATCAGCTCTCCCTTTCCTACGCGCTGAAGCTCGCCCTGCTCCTTGCCGTCAGCAGCCTGCTGATGGTGACCAGTCTCGATCAGGCCCCCAACGGCGGTTTCGAAGAAAGCGAACTCAGGTCCAACTAGATTCGCGTGCGCGATGCCCCCGGCTCAACGGCGATAGGGCCTGCTGCCAGACGGTTAGTCGGGCCGTCGAAAGTGTCGCTTCTGTTCTGATTGCGATAGCGGCGATCGTTTCGGCCGCGGTCGTTATTGCCGTCACGCTCGTTCCGGCCGTTGAAATCGCGGTAGTTGCGCGGCCCGTTATAACTGCCGCCCTGGCCGTGATCGACCATGCAGCCTTCGGGACGGCGGCAGATGCCGCGGGCGTCAAAACCCCGGCTGTCGACGGCCTGCGCCTGGGCGGGAACGCTTGAGAGAATCGCCGCCGCCGACAGGGCGACAACAAAAAATGCCTTCATGTCCTCACCTGACCATTTTGACGCGTTTTCGTATTTTACCATCCATAGGCCACGGAGGCGAAAATCTATTCGCTGTTCCGCGACCGCTCCCCGGATGCTCTCAGCCAGCCGGTTTGCCCCGCCTGTGCCACCAGACCGCCAGCCGTCGGCGAAGCCGGCGCGCGACAGGCAGATCGTGCGAGAGCACAAGGAAGCCCAGCGGCAGCATCCAGAAGCCGAGGATCGGCAGGAAGCCCAGGAACCCGCAAAGAATGAGGGCGACGCCGATCGCCATCCGGGCGATGCGGGAGCGCGGCATGCCGATGCTGAAGGAGCCGAGCATAAGCCTGCCGCTTGCATGATCGATGCCGAAGCGCCTTGCCCGCTTCCCGGGCTTTTCGCCGCCCCTCGTCTCTTCGCGCTCATTCCGGTTCGTCATTCCCCAGAGATGGGCACAGACGACCCAAATACAAGTTCATTTCATTTTTTTGAAAAAACCGCTTGGCAAATCGGGCAAGCATTTGTATTAGCCCACTCACACCGCGCCAAGCAGTGATCCCTGGTAGCTCAGCGGTAGAGCATTCGACTGTTAATCGACAGGTCGCCGGTTCGAATCCGGCCCGGGGAGCCATTTTCAAGAAATTGCCTGTTTCGTTGATGAATCCGAAAACAGGCGTTTCCTTCTCACTTTTAGCCCTAAATCAGCATCCCCCTAATCCTTGCGAAAATTCACAAGACGCATAAATTCAATCGATCGAACAGCTTTTGCTGGTGACCACGGATGTACTGGCACCGTGCTGATGCAATCAAAGAGGTCGGGGCGAGCATTCGCCCCGGCCTTTTTCTTTGTTCAGACGCCGGAAACAAAACGCCCGGCGAGTTGGTAGCTCGACTGGCTGCTGTGGTGGTGTGAGGTCAGGTTGGCGGCTTCAAGGGGCCGGAGCACTGCCGACTAAAAATCGAAATACACGGTCACACCTGATCGACGACGATAGGGGTAATCGTCGCGATAGCCGTAATAATCACGATAGCCGTAGTGCCGAGGACGGTAGCACGAGCCGTAGTACCGGCAGTCGCGGTAAGCGTACCGGCTTTTCTTCCAGTGGCCATACGCATGTCCATTACCGTGGCGACGGTGTTTGACCTGCTCGACGTCGGCGGTGTGCATTGCTACCGGTTTCGGCACGGTGATCGGCGTGGCGTTTAGCGGCAGGGCGAAACATGCAGCCAGGACTGTGGCTGCGACTGCGGGAAAAAGCTTTTTCATCGGCGCATCCTTTCAGGCCCCGAGTCTGGGTTAATACGCATTAACCTGTCATGAACGGCTCTCCTCTGTGGAAATTTCCAGAAAGACACCAGCCGCCGCGCCCCAGTGTCGGAAGGGATGGTGATCGCGCCGGCCATCGGTGTTGGAGGAGCGGAGGTCACGTCAATGTGGCGCGGATTGCGCGACTCGAAAACAGCGGCGGCGCGTCACCTGCGGTAGCCAAAGAACCACCAAAGGTGTAGAGCCCATCGGCATGGCCCTAGACCCGCTCAAAGCACTCTCCGACTATTGCGAAGCCGATTGCACCGTGCAGTTCTGGATCGCCGGCGCGCCCGCAGTTGAATTCAAATCTCTACAGGCCGCCGTGAGTTACGCTAGAAATAATGGCGGCCGATGGCAGGAGATCGAAATCACCGTGCATTTGCCCCGAGAGGATATCGTCTACGCAACCGACAAAGTGCACCAGTTGATCGATGCCTTGCGTCCTCGGGGCAAGTGACATTGTTGGATTAGACCCAAAGATCTAGCTCGCAAAGAACAGTGTCACCGCGGTGGTGTGCGCCTTCGGGGGCGTCGGTCTTTATCGACGGTGATTGCTCCGGGGCTGGTCGTCCTGGCAGTGGTCTTCAACGAAAAGCAACAAGCGACGAACCGGCCATCTTTGCGTTGCCGATTCGATGGTATAGAGACTGCGGCAGGACGCGACTGCCATTAACTTAAGAATGGGGTCGGGCGGCAGATTGACGTCACGTCGCTGCCACGAGATCACGTGGCCGTTCTCTCTCGATCATTGACGACGGCGCGATGAGCATTGCGCGCGGTGCTCTTGTCGGGGCTACCATCAAACGGAAATGACGCCTGAAGCCGATCGATCCTGCCGGCCAGACATTGCGCGTTCGCCAAAAGCCGACCTGATGCCTCCGGCAGGCAGAGCCAACCACCCTAATAGCTGCACGAACGACCGTCGCCGGGTCGGAAGCCGTCGGCGCAGGCCGGGTTCATGGAATCTCCCGGCTGATATCCCGATGCGTTGCCATATGAATTTGGTGGCGTCGCGCAAGCGGAAATCATGGCGGCAAGGCTGATGGCGCCGGCTGCTGCAAATGCCCGAAATCTGTTCATCGATGCTTCTCCCGTCTACGCCGTGATGCAGCCATGAGTGCCTCCCCTTGGGATCCACGCGAGTATTTCCCCAGAACGCACTCTCAGACCACCTTGAGTTTAAAGATATAGGCGCGCGCCTCGGCTGGCGTTAGCGCGAGCGCCCAGATTTCGTCGATCTTCATCATCCGCGTCTGAAGATCGTCGACGATCACGCCGGCCGGGAACAAACGCCGTGGTTAAAAGTTGAGTGGCACCAACCACGTAACGTCGGCTTTGACAGGAGGTCTCTCATGGGTCGCGGTATTCTACTTTGGCTGCTCGGTGTTCCACTGCCTATCATCATTCTTCTGGCTCTGTTTATGCGATAGGAACAGATCATGTCGGTTTCAATGACAGGTTCCGGAGAGGTTGCCACTCCGGTCGAATCCTCCAAATCGGCTATGACATGGGGGCCTATCTTCGGGGGCGCCGCCGCGGCGATAGGTGTCACCCTCATCCTTCTGCTTCTCGGATCCGGGCTCGGGCTGACGATGGTGTCGCCCTGGTCGGGGCAAAGCAGTTCGCTCGGGACACTCGGCGTGACGGCGGCGATCTGGCTTGTTCTCGTGCAGTGGCTCTCTTCGGCGCTCGGCGGCTATATTACCGGCCGGCTGCGGACGAAATGGGCTGCCGTCCACACGGATGAAGTTTTCTTCCGTGACACCGCGCATGGCTTCTTGAGCTGGGCTCTGGCGACGGTCTTCGTCGCCGGGTTTCTAGCATCGTCGCTGACTTCGCTGGCCGGCACGGGTGCACAAGCAGTGGGATCGGCCGCACAGGCCGTGGGAGCGACCGCCACTGCCGCCGGTACGGCAGCAGCATCGTCGGCAACCTCGCCGGTGGATCTTTCCACGTCCTATTTCACCGATGCGTTGCTGCGCCCCGATCAGGCTCGCGCCGCAGCGACATCGAATGATGCCGCGGCAACATCCGAAGTATCGCGCATCCTCCTCAACGGCGCCGCCGTGGGGCAGATTCCCGATGACGACAAGGCTTATCTCGCTACCATCGTCTCTTCGCGGACCGGCCTTTCCGAAGCCGACGCACACACCCGCGTCGATACGGTGCTGAAGCGGATCGACGATGCCAAGGTCGCTGCCCAGAAGGCCGCCGATGAGGCACGCAAGACGGCTTCCACCACGGCCCTGCTCGGCTCGCTGTCGCTTCTGGTCGGGGCTTTCATCGCCTCGGCCGCCGCAGCGTTCGGCGGATCGCAACGCGACGAAGAGGAAGATCTCCTCGTCAGGCCTCGTGTCTAAGATTGATTGAAACCGGGGTGCGGGGTTGAAAGGCCCCGCACCCTATTTTTGTCTGCAGTCCGGCTTTGGTGTCGTTGGATCATCTGCTGCCGTCAGGCGGCCCCTTTCCTCAGTGGCGGTTTATTTCTCATCAAACGGAACATGTGGCCATTTTTGAGCTTCGGCTAGGTCACACCCTTTCCGGAGAAAATAGATGGCCAAGAAGACGAAGACCTCGCCCTCGGACAATGCGACGATTCATGATCAGAAACTGCACCGGGGTGCAGGCGGTGAGCTTCATCAGTTTGCCGAAGACGGCATGCCGGTGTTGACCACGGCGCAAGGCGGCCCCGTTTCCGACGACCAGAATACGCTTCGTCTCGGCGCCCGCGGTCCCGCCCTCATCGAGGATTTCCATTTTCGCGAGAAGATCTTTCATTTCGACCACGAGCGCATCCCCGAGCGGGTCGTGCATGCCCGCGGTTACGGCGCCCATGGCTATTTCGAAACATATGAATCGCTGGCCGCCTATACCCGGGCCGATGTTTTCCAGCGGCCCGGCGAAAAGACGCCGGCCTTCGTCCGGTTTTCGACAGTCGCCGGCAGCAAGGGTTCCTTCGATCTGGCGCGCGACGTGCGCGGTTTCGCGGTCAAGCTCTACACGCAGCAGGGTAATTGGGATCTGGTCGGCAATAACATCCCGGTCTTCTTCATTCAGGACGCGATCAAATTTCCCGACATCATCCATGCCGTCAAGCCGGAACCCGACAGGCAATTTCCGCAGGCGCAGTCGGCGCATGACAATTTCTGGGACTTCATCTCCCTCACCCCGGAAAGCATGCACATGATCATGTGGGTCATGTCGGATCGCGCCATCCCGCGCTCCTTCCGTTTCATGGAGGGGTTTGGCGTTCACACCTTCCGCTTCGTCAACGCCGCCGATGAATCGACCTTCGTCAAATTCCACTGGAAACCGAAACTCGGCCTGCAATCCGTCGCCTGGAACGAGGCATTCAAGATCAACGGTGCGGATCCGGATTTCCACCGCCGTGACCTCTGGCAGTCGATCCAGTCAGGAAACTTCCCGGAATGGGAACTCTGTGTCCAGCTTTTCGATCAGGACTTCGCCGATAGCTTCGATTTCGACATCCTCGATCCGACAAAAATCATTCCCGAGGAGATCCTGCCGGTCAAACCGGTCGGCCGGCTCGTGCTCGACCGAATGCCCGAAAACTTTTTCGCCGAGACCGAGCAGGTCGCCTTCATGACGCAGAACGTTCCGCCCGGCATCGACTTCAGCAACGACCCGCTCCTGCAGGGACGGAACTTCTCCTATCTCGACACCCAGCTGAAACGTCTGGGCGGCCCGAATTTCACCCATCTGCCGATCAACGCTCCGAAATGTCCCTTCCACAATTTCCAGCAGGATGGCCACATGGCGATGCGCAATCCTGTCGGTCGGGTCAACTACCAGCCGAACTCCTGGAATCAGGGACCGCGGGAATCGCCGGTTCAGGGCTATCGCCACTTCCCGGCCGAGGAGCAGGGTGCCGAGGTCCGATTGCGGCCGGAAAGCTTTGCCGATCATTACAGCCAGGTCAGGCAGTTCTTCATCAGCCAGACCCCGCCGGAGCAACGTCATATCGCGGCAGCGCTGATCTTCGAGTTGAGCAAGGTCGAAACGCCGGTCATTCGCGAGCGCATGGTCTCCCATCTCATGAATATCGATGAGACGCTGGCCAGCAAGGTCGGCCACGCACTCGGCTTCAAATCGATGCCGAAGCCCGCCGATGCCGCCATGCCGACACGCCAGGATCTCGAGCCGTCGCCGGCGCTCAGCATCATCGAGCGCGGCCCCAAGCGGTTCGAGGGACGCAAGCTCGGTATTCTTGTTACCGATGGCACCGATGCCGCCATCTTCAGGGCGCTGCTTGCCGAAATCACCGAGCAGAAGGCAACATTCGAAGTGATCGCGCCAAAGATTGGCGGCGTCACGCTCTCGGACGGCAATTGGATTGAGGCGCACCAGATGATCGACGGCGGACCTTCGGTGCTCTACGACGCCGTCGCGCTGCTGCCCTCGTCGGCGGGAAGCAGCGATCTGCTGAAGGAGGCAACGGCGCATGATTTCGTGTCGGATGCCTTCGTGCACTGCAAGTTCATCGGCTATGTGGAAACAGCGCTGCCGCTGATGCAGAAGGCCGGCATTGCCGATTCACTGGATGAGGGTGTGATTGCGCTCGGAGCGGCCGGTGATGTCGCGGCCTTTATCAAGGCGCTCGGTCAACTGCGTATCTGGGGGCGGGAGCCGTCGGTCAAACTGAATTGACCGCCTTGTCGTCATCTAAAACCCGCGGAAACGCGGGTTTTATGCTGTTCGCAGCGCGCATTTATTGAGCCGGGGTGATGGAAACGGCTTCGAGCTGCTCCATCTTCCATGTTGTGCGCTGTGGAGAGCCGTATGCGCTGGCGTTTTCGACAGATCTCCGACTTTGCCGTCTTGTGGGCAGGACATCGCGCGGTCCTTGTGACGCTGATCATATTCGCAGTCCTGTGGGCGGCAGCCGGTCTGCACTTTTCCTTCCCACGGCAATGGTTTCTGCTAACCAACATGGTCGGTACGCTCATCATATTTTTCATTTTGCTGCTGGTGCAGCACTCCCAAAATCGGGACATGAGGGCGCTGCAAACCAAGCTCGACGAACTAATCCGATCGAGCAAGGCAAGAAACCACTGGATTGCTGCTGAAAAGAAAGATGCCGATGCCATCGAGGAAATGCGTCGGCAACACCACGACCAGATCTCAGAAACGATGAACTGAAGCGCGCATCAGGTGGACGCTGCCTCTGCGGCAGATTTCTCATCCGCTTTTTCCTCGACGCATTCTGCCTGCGCGGCAAGCGTCTTGCTCATTTCCCTGAGTTCACCCTCCTCCAGCTTTTCGATACCGACGAACTTGTTGGCAGCCTGGCTGGTCAGGATGAGCTCGTCGAGCTTGGCCTGCACCGCCTTGCCGTCGCGGTTCTGGCTGTTCTGGAGCACAAACACCATCAGGAAGGTGATGATGGTCGTGGTCGTATTGATCACAAGCTGCCAGGTTTCAGAATAGCCGAAAAAGGGGCCGGATATCGCCCAGGCAAGCACGAGCGTCAAAGCCGCGACAAAGGTGAACGGCTTTCCCGACAAATCGGCGACGACGGTTGCGAAGGAAGAGAAGAAGTTGGGTTTGTTCGACATCAAAAAAGCCTCGCTGGATCGCAGCATCCATGCTGACAATCGACAACATCAACGCCATTTCCGGGCCGAAGTTCCTCGCACCGGCGAGTTGCCCGCGCGCCGGCAAACCCGGCCACTCAGAAAATATGGTGCAGCGCAGCAACTTTCCGCCGACTGACGCGTTTAGTCAGGCATCACCGCCATCCCGGCAGCTGATGGTGGAGACTTTCATGAGATCTATGTCAGACACTATCGCACGCCTTGCTGCGCTGCGAGGAACGATTCGCCCCCGCCCCGCGCAGGAAAATCCCGATCTGGTCGCCTTGGGCGCATTTGGCGCAAACCCGGGTGCTTTGGGAGGCTACACATACCTGCCGTCGAAATGCTCAAAAAACATGGCCCTGGTCGTCGTCCTGCACGGCTGCACCCAGACTGCATCAGGCTATGATATCGGGTCGGGGTGGTCGCGATTGGCAGAGGATTATGGTTTCGCGCTGCTGTTTCCCGAGCAACGAAGGTCAAACAATCCCAACCTTTGCTTCAACTGGTTTAACCCGGAGGACATAAGACGGGATCACGGCGAGGTCTTTTCCATTCGCCAGATGATCGCAAAGGTCATTGCGGAATACGGTATCGACAGCAGGCGCGTGTTCGTCACCGGGCTTTCGGCCGGCGGCGCCATGACTGCGGCCATGCTCGCCACCTATCCGGAGGTGTTTGCCGGCGGCGCGATCATTGCCGGCCTGCCCTATGCCAGTGCCGCGACCGTTCCCGAGGCGTTCGACCGGATGCGCGGTCACGGCGGGCCAAGCGCCAAAGAACTGGAACAGCGGTTGAGAAAAGCTTCAGGCCACAAAGGCCCGTGGCCGACAGTGTCGCTCTGGCAGGGAAGCGCCGACAGAACCGTCGCACCATCCAATGCGAATGCAATCGTGGAGCAATGGAAAAATGTCCACGGCGTCGACACCTCGCCAGCGCGCGTGGAAAATATCGGACGACATCAGCGAAGGGTCTGGACCGATGCTCATGGGGTCGAGGTGATCGAACTCCATACGATTGCCGGGATGGATCACGGCACGCCGCTCGATGTCATCTCCGGCTACGGGGCAAGCGGCCCCTTCATGCTTGACGTCGGAATTTCCTCGACCGTCGAAATTGCCAGATCCTGGGGTCTGGTTCCCTCGTTCGAAAAGCGGCGCAATGCAGAACCCTCCGCTACGCAACCGGAAAACGTCGCAGGTTCATTTGCAACGGGCCGCGACCGCGGCGGCATTCAGAAGGTCATTGAAGACGCCCTTCGGTCTGCCGGGCTGCTGCGGTAAAGCGATAGAACGGGAGCAGCCTGGCTGCTATGCCATTATGCCGGGGACCGTCCGCATCCAGGGAAATACGCTATCGGTTTTGGGACTTGGGCACTGGCCCGTTTTGATGGCTGAGGACGAGTTCGATCTGGACATCCTGCTGAAACTGCAGCACGCGCTCGCCGACGTCACTCTCCGGCATCCCCGCTGCCAGAAGCTGATCGGCAAGCCTGCGGCATTCGGCCCTCCAGAATGCGATCGCATCCGCGCCGTGTCGCCGGCCGAGTTCACGGGCGCAGCGCTCGATATTGGCAGTTCCGGTTCCGGAGGGAAAAGCAATCACCACGCCTTCACTCGGGGCGGCGGGGCGGCAGGTCATTTCAGTAGCCATCGAACACAGGTTCCTTTGATCCTGTTCGTTGTCTACGGGACTATGGTTAATGCTTTCTATCGTTCTATCCGTTCCTTTCGAGGATTCAGAATTTGCAGTCCAAGGCCGCCAAATTGCCTCGTCTTCGACCTTGACGCCGGCACGCCCATGCGCAGACAGTCCGCATCATGATCGACACTCCAGGCAGCAGAGACCACCGATGACGATAAGCGCTCCCCGCGATTTCCTGAAAGGCCTGTTCGACGCGGCGGTACGCGCCGCCGATCCGCTGACCGGCATCAAGGCGAACCTGCCCGACAGGCCGAAGGGAAAGACCGTGGTGATCGGTGCCGGCAAGGGGGCTGCGCAGATGGCGCGGGCACTCGAAAGCATCTGGGACGGACCGCTTACGGGTCTGGTGGTCACACGCTACGGCTATGGCTGCGAGACACGCGACATCGAGATCATCGAGGCTGCTCATCCCGTTCCCGATGCGGCAGGACTTGCCGCGGCAAGACGGCTGATGGAGACGGTGAAGGGACTGACGGAAGACGATCTGGTGATCGCGCTGATCTGCGGCGGCGGCTCAGCGTTGCTGCCTGCTCCGCCGGAGGGGCTGACCCTCGAAGACGAGATTGCACTCAATGAAATGCTGCTTGCCTCGGGCGCACCGATCTCGGCGATGAACGTCGTGCGCAAGCATCTCTCGACCATCAAAGGCGGGAGACTTGCGGCGGCCACCAGAGCAAGGGTCGTGAGCCTGATCGTTTCCGACATTCCCGGCGACAACCCGGCCCATGTCGCCTCCGGGCCGACGGTGCCTGATGGTTCGACGCGACACGATGCGCTTGACATCGTCAAGCAATATGGATTGCAGCTGCCGCAGGCAGCCTTTGACCATCTAAATTCGCCGAAGGCCGATGCGCCGCGGCCGGACGATCCGGCCTTCTTACGCCACGAACATCACATCATCGCCTCTGCCGGCGTATCGCTGGAGGCAGCGGCCACCCTGGCGAAGTCGCAGGGGATCGAGCCCGCCATCCTTTCGGATGCGATCGAGGGAGAATCGCGCGACGTAGCGCAGGTGCATGCGGCAATCGCCCGCGAGGTGCTCGGCCGGAACAGGCCGTTTTCGAAACCGGTCGTCATCCTTTCCGGCGGCGAGACGACGGTGACGCTCCGAGCCAAGGGCGGCAAGGGCGGGCGCAACGGCGAATTCGCGCTCGCCATGGCGCTTGCGGTCGACGGGGCAGAGGGCATTCATCTCCTGGCCGCCGACACGGACGGGATTGACGGCTCCGAAGACAATGCCGGCGCCTTTGCCGATGGCGGCACAGTCAAGCGCCTGCGCGCCGCCGGGCTCGATCCGCGTCGGCTGCTCGACTGTAATGACAGCTATTCGGGCTTTGCCGCCGTCGGCGACCTCTTCGAAACCGGCCCGACCGGCACCAACGTCAATGATTTCAGGGCTATCCTGATCCGTTAGCAGCCAGGCGGATCAAGTCTCGATCCGCCCCTGCCCGACCAGCCAGCCCACAGCCTCCTGCACCGCCTGCAGGGATGTATATCTCGGGGAGTAATCGAGCAGGCGCCGGGCTTTGGCGATCGAGCAATTCGGGCTGCGGGCGATATGCTCCCATGTCGCCTCGGCGTCTTCGGCCGCCTGGCTCTCGGCCCAGGCGTCGAATGGGGCGAAGCTGAGTTTCGGCTCTCGCCCGAACCAGCGCGACATGGCTTCGGCATATCCGCGAAGCGTCAGCGCCTGCGCCGAAACCGCGTGGAAACTTTCGCCGGTCGACGCATTCCAGTTGGCGATCGCATCCATGAACATCGCTGCCACGTCATCGGCATGGACGTGATGAACGGTCTCCAGGCCAAAATTGGGCAGCGCCAGGGCCTCGCCGCGAGCAAGGGTGGAAAAGACCTGCAGGTTGAAATTTCCGGCCGGATTGAGCGGTGCCCATCCGGGACCGACAATGTGGCCGGGATGGATGATGGTCGCCGGAAAGCCGCGAAGCCGTGCCTGCTGCTGCAGATAGGTTTCGACCGCCGCCTTCTGGATGCCGTAGTCACCGAAAGGAGACTTCGGCGCCTCTTCAAGTGTCGGCACGGCGCTGGCGTGGCCATGTGTCCAGATCGTGCCGGTATGCAGGAAATGACCGACATGCCCGGATAGTGCCGTCACCAGCTGCTCGGCACTCTCCAGCGTGAAGCAGATCATGTCGATGACGATGTCGGCTTTCAACTCCCGCACCGCCGGGCCGAATTCACCCTTCCGCTCCATCGCTGCCCGATCCATCTGGCGCTGGTCGACGGAGGCCCAGGCGCGGTTTTCCGTATAGGGTTTTGCCGCGCCGCGGCTGATGGTGACGACGTCGTGCCCCGCCTCCACCAAGCGGGGAACCAGATAGGTTCCGACATGGCCCGTCGCTCCGATGACCAAAACCCGCATTGTCGTTCCTCCCTTTGGCATAGTCCGCGCCGACTATGCTGCGCCGTGTCGCGATCCTGCAAGCGGAGTTTTCGCCGAGGATGGGAAAGCTACTCCGCTATCGATTCTTGAAAACCAGGCAGGTGCCGCCGTGCCTGCGGATCTGGTTGCAGACATCATTGGCTTCCAGGCGCGTCTGCCGGCCGATGCGGGCGGTATAACGCGGGCGAAAGCCGAAGCTGCGATCGCGCTGGCGCAGGATCAGCGGCTGCTCCGCATCCAGGGGTGAAGGCAGATCCCGCACGGCATCGAGAAACAGGCGCCGGGCCACCGCGACATCCGCGTTCGCGGCAAGCTGAACACCCCAGGGTGCCCAATCGCCCTCCTGACGCCAGGGCGTGTCCTTCAATATCCGGCGTTCGGCAAGCGCCACGCAGCCATCGACAAAGGGCTTGTCCTTGTCGAGCGGGGCTGCCGCATCTTCCGGCGGATTGTCCTTCCACTCCTCCACCGTATGGGCGGTGATCACCATGACGTAGCTGCGCGTCTCGTGAGGCAATCTCCCTGACGTAAGGTAAGAGGCAAGGCCGTTTTCGCCGGCATTATAGGCGGCGGCGGCAAGGCCGAGATTGCCGAAACGGTTGCGCAATTCATCGAGATACTGCGCCGATTTCCGCAGCGCCTCCAGCACCTGGTAGCTGTCTTCGAGGCCACGCAGTTTCGCCGTTCCCGGCATGAACTGCGCAATCCCCTGCGCGCCTTTGAAGCTGACGGCATCGGGGCGAAAGGTGCTTTCGCGCCAGATGAGACGGGCGAAATAGTCCGGCGGCAATTGATTGGCGCCGGCGAAATGCTCGATCGCGGCGCAAAGGTCGCGATTGAAACTATCCTTGCGGATGCAGAGCGTCTCACCCGAACCCGACGCCGAAGGCCCGGAATAGAGGCAGGCCGGCTCGGCAGCGCTTACTTCCGGCTGGGCCTTTCCGGTGGCTACGGCGGAAAATAGAAAGCAGAGCGAAAGCATGGCCTTCGCCGATCTCTTCCCCATGCCGGACTGACGCCTTCGCCCTATCATCGGATCTCAGCAGGTTCGACTTCCATCGCAACGCTGATGCTAAAGCGCGTCGCATCAAATTGGATTCATGCAACGCGCTTTAGCTCATTGTTTTGATGCATGCCGTTATCCCGGAACCGCATGCACACTTCCGGGCGACATGCATTAGATACCACCGATCAAGGCGCGAAGCTTCCCATTTCCGCAATGCCCGCACGAAAAAGCCGCCGGGCCAAGTGGCCGCGGCGGCTTCAGGAAAGCTTTGAAAACAGCAATCAGGCCGTCGGCTGCTTGGTCTTGCGGAGATAGGGCAGAACCGTATCGAAGGAGCCGAAACGCGTGATGGCGTCCTCGTTGGAGACCGCGGCGGTGATGATGACGTCCTCGCCCTGGTTCCAGTTCGCCGGTGTGGCCACCTGGTGCTTGGCCGTCAGCTGGATGGAATCAATGGCGCGCAGGATCTCGTTGAAATTCCGGCCCGTCGTCATCGGATAGGTGAGGATCAACTTGATCTTCTTGTCCGGGCCGATGATGAAAACCGAACGTACGGTGGCGTTATCGGCGGGCGTGCGGCCTTCCGAGCTCTCGCCGGCGCCGGCCGGCAGCATGTCGTAGAGCTTGGCGACCTTGAGGTCCTTGTCGCCGATCAGCGGATATTCGACGTCGAAGCCGGTGGCGGTCTTGATGTCGTTCTTCCACTTGGCATGGCTTTCCACGGGATCGACCGAGATGCCGATGATCTTGGCGCCACGCTTGGAAAAGTCTCCCGCCAGGCCGGCCATCGCGCCGAGCTCGGTCGTGCAGACAGGCGTGAAATTCTTCGGATGCGAGAACAGGACGGCCCAGCCATTGCCGATCCACTCATGGAAGCTGATCGGTCCCTGGGTGGTGTCGGCGGTAAAATCGGGGGCAATATCGTTGATACGTAAGCTCATGGTCGGCCCTCCAAAGCCTTGTGTTCAATGTTGTTTGTTTCAAATCGAGGCCATGGGATCCGTCCGCCGGAAGCGGTCGCGAGATTGCGGTCAATAGGATCGCACCGGCCGAAGGTAAAAACTTCCCATTCCATGATTTTAAGTAAGTCATATACCACGATCGCCGAAGGCATGCTCTTTCGATTTCAGGCCTGCGGCGGCATTATTTTTCCGATGCACCCGAACGATGACAGGGCCGATTTTTCAATCGACCCTGTCAGAAACATAAGGGGTCCACCCTGCTCCCACTTCAGGCCGCCTGAACGGCCTTGATCCTGTCGATGCCGCCGACAACAGGCGCGAAATCGGCCCAGACACCCTGGGCGCCCTTCTGCCATTCCTCGAAGGCTTCCGGCTTCAACAGCTTTCCGCCATGACCAAGCGCCGTCTCGACGGACTTCGCCTCGTCGTCGACGATCAGTTGATTGAAATAGGCCGCACCCTCGCTGGAGGCCTGCTGGAACACCGCCTTCTGTTCGTCGTTCAGGCCGGCCCAGAAGGTCGAGGAAAAATAGACGACGCCTGATGCCCAGATATGGCCGGTCTCGGTCATATCGGGCACGACCTCATAGAGCTTGAAGCCTGCGTAGGCCGATTTGGTCAGGTCCATCGCGTCGGCGACGCCGGTTGCCAGGGCATTGTAAGTCTCGGTGATCGGAATGCCGATCGGCGTGGTGCCGAATGCGCTCCAGAGCTTGGTGTGCAGCGGGCTCTGGATGACACGAATACGCTTGCCCTTGAGCTGCTCGGGCCGTGTCACCGGTTCCTTGGTCAGGAGATGACGGGCGCCGTAATTGATGAAATCGCCGACGACGAAATTCTGCGCCTGCAGCTTCTGCTTGAGATCGGCGCCGACATCGCCGCCGACGGTCCTGCGGACATGGTCGGCATCGCGGAAGAGGAAGGGCAGATCGAGGATCTGCAGTTCCGGCGCCCAGCCGGAAAGCGACGAGACCGTCGAGAGGCTCGCCTGGATCGAACCGAGACGCACGCCCTCGGCCACCTCCTTCTCGCCGCCGAGCGCACCGTTCCTGACGATATTGAACTTGAACTGGCCGGGAAGCTTGGCTTCGACCAGCTCGCCGATCTTCAGCCAGATCTTGGTTTCCGGCTTGTCGTCGCCGAGCAGCGAGGCGATCGTGATCGTCGTCGTGCGGGCGGCGGCCGTGCGGACGAAGGCAGGTGCTGCGAGCGCCGTTCCGGCGAGTGCTGCGGTTTTCAGGAAATTGCGGCGGTTGAGATTATCCATGGGATTATCCTGTTGATTAGAAAGTGATGGCCCAGGCGCAGAGGATTGCGAGCGAGACCAGAAGGGCGAGCAGATAGGGAACCACCGCCCGGAAGAGTTCCGAGGCGGGAATGCGGGTGACACCGCTGACGACGAAGATCAGCATGCCGAGCGGCGGCGTCAGTCCGTGGATCATCAGGTTGACGACGATGATGACGCCGAACTGGATGGGATCGATGCCGGCGGCGATCGCGGCCGGCAGCAGGATCGGGCCAAAGAGCAGGATCGCGGCGCCGATGTCGAGAACGACACCGACGGCGAGCAGAATGACGTTCGACAAAAGGATGACGGCCAGCGCGCTGCCGCCGAGCGCCGTCGTCAGATGCGAGATCAGCGAAGACACGTCGTCGACCGCCAGCAGGAAGGCGAAAGGGCCCGCAGTGCCGATCAGCAGACCGATCGCCGCCGCTTCGACCGCCGCCTGGCGGAAGGCGGCATAGAGCGAGAGGATGCCGAGCCGCGCGCCGATGCCGAGCAGCAGCGTGTAGAAAGCCGCGAGTGCGGCCGCCTCTGTCGTCGTGACGATGCCGATGCGGATGCCGACGACGACGATGACGCCGAGCCCGAAGGCGGGGATCGCCTGGACCGCCGATTGCCAGCGCTGTCTCGCGCTGGCTCGCGGCAACGGCGCCTGCTCACGCACGGTCAGATGGATAGCAACCGCCAGGCATATGGCCATCAGCCCGCCGGCGAAAAAGCCGCCGACCAGCAGTGCGCCGACGGAAAGATTGGTCGCCGAGGCAAGGATGAGAAAGGCGATCGACGGCGGGATGATGTTGTCGAGAACCGAAGTCGAGGCGATGATCGCCGCCGCCTGCGCCTGAGGATATCCGTGTTTGACCAGCTCGGGCTGGAAGGTCGATGCACCGAAAGCGGCATTGGCGACCGAGGAGCCGGAAGCGCCGGAAAAGAGAACGCTGGTCAGAAGCGTCGTCTGCGCCAGCCCGGCCCGGCGATGGCCGACCATGGCGGCGGCGAAGCGCACGAGCTGATTGGCGACGCCCGACGCCGTCAGCAGTCCGCCGGCGAGCAGGAAGAAGGGAATGGCCAGCAGCAGGAATTTCGATATGCCGGTAACGGTCGAAGAAACGATCGCCGGCTCCGGCAGGCTGCTGCCGAAAGCGATGGCGGCATAGGCTGCGGCGAGAAAGGCGTGCGGCAGCGGCGCGGCAAGCACCAGACCGATCGCCGCGATCAACCCGAGGAAGATGCTCGGCGGCCAATCGAGATCGAGCGAGATATGCGGGATGCCGGCATAGAGCGCGATGCCGAGGGCCAGCGAAAGAGCAACCGGCAGGACCCGGCCTTCGGCGACGCGCTGCAGAAGCAGCACAATGAGGATCAGCGCGCCGCCAGCGCCGAGGAAACCGAAGCGGATCCATTCCGGCAGGCCGAGCGTCGGCGAGACGCCGCCGAGCATCGTCATAATCTCGCGGGCGCCGAAGGCAAGGATCAGCGCCGAAAGCACGGTGAAGACATCGGCGCCGATCCGCGTCGCCTTCTGCAGGCCTTCCGGCAACATCCTGACGAAAACGTCGAGGCGCATGGCAAGCGCACTGTTGAGGCTGAGCGGCGCGCCGAGCGCGATCAGACCCACATGCAGCCATACGCCGAGATCCTCAGCGCCGATGAAGCCGGTGCCGAAGAAATAACGTAGGAAGACGGTGACGAGCACCATGAAGAGCAGCACGGCGAGAATGAGTGCTGCGGCAATGCCGAGAACCGCCTCGATTGCCCGCAGCAGGCGGGCTACCACCCCGTTGTCCAGAGCGGTCCGGTCGATCGGATGAATTTCATTGGCGGCCAATAAATTTGCCTTTGCCCTCAACATTAGGCGCTTCTCTCCCTCAAAGGATCGAGGTCGAAGAGCGTAACGCCTTTTCGCCGAAACGGAGCGCTTGCTCAAGCGGTGACAGACCGGAAAATGCGTTATCGGCACTCGGCTTCCGACCGCCCGCAGCCCGAAAGTTCGGCATAATGATCATTTTTTAGGCACAAGAATTCATGCACATTTTTGAGGCGTGCACCTTGCCAGAATTGCTGCAGCGCGTCATAAATATAGCCATGACGCATCTCGATCTGACAATTCTGGTGATCGACGAAAATGCCATACGCGCCTCCATCATCGAAGAGGGACTGCGCGAGGCAGGGCATGCGCGTGTCACCGTGGTGCATGAGGTCAACGGCATCGCGCGCACCATCGAAACGCTGATGCCCGACGTGATCATCATCGATATCGAAAACCCCAACCGCGATATGATGGAGCATCTGTTCCAGCTGACGCGCACGGTCAGCCGGCCGATCGCCATGTTCGTCGACCGCTCCGACACGGCCTCGATCGAGGCTGCCGTCGATGCCGGTGTCTCGGCCTATATCGTCGACGGACTGAAGAAGGAACGCGTCAAACCGATCCTCGACATGGCCGTCAGCCGCTTCAATGCCTTCAACCGGCTGCGGCGAGAACTTGCCGATGCCCGTTCGGCGCTGGAAGAACGTAAGCTCATCGAGCGCGCCAAGGGCATCTTGATGAAGATGCGCGGCCTCTCGGAGGAAGAGGCTTTCGCGCTGCTGCGCCAGACGGCGATGAACGAAAAGAAGAAGATGTCGGAAATCGCCCAGAGCGTTGTCACCGCCGCGGGACTTTTGATGTGATGGCGGGCCTCCTGCATTTCCGGAGGAAACCGGAGTGAATATGATGATCAAGACCGCCAAATCAGGCGGCGAGCTGGCCTCGCCCGCACATATCAACAATGAAGGGCCGAAAGTGCTGCGGGCCGGCTTCATTCCGCTCGTCGATGCATCGGTGCTGATCGCAGCGGCCGAATTCGGCTTCGCGCAGAAGGAAGGCCTGACGCTCGATCTCGTCAAGGACGTCTCCTGGGCGAATGTGCGCGACCGCCTGGCATTCCGCCAGTTCGATATCGCCCATATGCTGTCGCCGATGCCCATCGCCTCCATGCTCGGCCTCGGCTCCAATCCCTCTCCGACGATCACGCCGTTTTCGCTGGGGCGCGGCGGCAATGCGATCACGCTGTCGACACGGCTCTTCGACAGGATGCGGGATGATGCCGGATTGCCGGAAACGGCAAGCGCGCTTGATAACGCCCACGCGCTCGCAAAAACGATCGCGGCGATGAAGGCGCGCGGCGAGCCGCTGCCGACCTTCGGGGTCACCTATCCCTTCTCCTCGCACAATTACGAATTCCGCTACTGGCTGGCGGCTGGCGGCATCGATCCCGACAAGGACGTCAAGCTCGTCGTCGTGCCGCCGCAGCTGACCTCGGACGCATTGGCGGCTGGCGCAATCGACGGTTTCTGCGTCGGCGCGCCTTGGAACATGGTCGCCTCTGAGCGTGGTCTTGGCCGCATCGTCGCCACCAAACAGGACATCTGGCCGTCGGCGCCGGAAAAGGTGATCGGCATGCGGCCGGATTGGGCCGAAAGCCATCCGGAGACTGTTTCCCGGCTGATCGTGGCGCTCGATGCGGCAGCCCGCTGGTGCGACCGGCCGAACAATCACGACGCGCTGGCAGGAGTTCTTGCCGATCCCCGCTATATCGCGGCGCCCGTCGAGATCATTCGCCGCGTTCTCGCCGGCGAATTTAGCCTCGACGCCAGGGGCAACCGCCGGATCATCGCGGATTATTTCCAGTTCCATTCCGGCTTCGCCAACTATCCCCGGCCAAGCCATGCACTTTGGATCTACAGCCAGATGATCCGCTGGGGACAGGCCGATGCCAGTCTCAACAAGGCGCGCGCCGCCGCGTCCGCCTACCGCCCGGATCTCTACCGCACGGCCCTCGGCGACGAAAACGCGCCCGATGACGCTGATATCCGCATCGAAGGCAATGATGAGGGCGACCGTTTCATGGACGGCCACGTCTTCGATCCGGGGCAATTGCCGGACTATGTCGCGAGCTTTACCGTCAAAAGCGCCCTGCCCTTCGCTTCCCATAGCGATGACACTTGATCCCTGCCGGCCTGCACAAAACGCCAGCAAAATTCGACGCCCGCCATCACCGCAACGCACAAAAGATTTGCACGTTTTTTGGCAGCCGCAAAAACGAGCAAATGGTCAGATTTTGAAAAAACCGTTTATATTCAGCACATTGAAGCAAAAACACCAAACTGGCACGCAGTTTGCAAGACTATTACAGCACAGATCAATGGCGATCAGCGCAGCATGAGGGCCCGATAGGCGCTCGCAGAAGACCATAAATTCGGCGCCCAACGGCGGGCGCTACCAGCAAAGCCGCTGATCAGGATATTTCGCGCGCCTCGTGCATGCGCAGCCTGACCAGCGGCTTTTTGTTTTTAACCCTCAGCGATGAATCGGCCCGACCTTTGTCGGGTCACGGAGAAGCCATGTCTGTCATCGAGAAAGTGCAGCCCATGTCCGACGGCGACCCCGCCAAAGCATTGTGGATCTCCACGGTCGCTTTCACCCTCTGTTTCGCGGTCTGGACGATCTTTGCGATCATCGGCATCCGCATCAAGCAGGACCTCGGCCTGAACGAGGCGGAATTCGGATTGCTGGTCGGCACCCCGGTTCTCACCGGCTCGCTCGTACGCATCGTCCTCGGCATCTGGACAGGGCGTTACGGCGGCCGTCTCGTCTACACGCTCACCATGCTTGCTGCCGCATTGGCGACCTTTCTGCTCTCCTATGCCCAGACTTATACCCAAATGCTGATCGCCGGCCTCGGCGTCGGGCTTGCCGGCGGCTCCTTCGCCGTCGGTGTCGCCTACGTTTCGCCCTTCTTCCCGGCGGAAAAGCAGGGAACCGCGCTCGGCATCTTCGGCGCCGGCAATGTCGGCGCGGCCGTGACCAAATTCGCCGCTCCCTTCGTTCTGCTCGCCTGGGGCTGGCAGGCGGTTGCGGAAATCTGGGCCGTCTGTCTGGCGCTGATGGCGATCATCTTCTGGTTCACCACAACCGATGACCCGGCCTTCCGTCTTCGCCGCGAACGCAGCGTCGCCTCCAAGAGTTTCGCCGAGGAATTCGCGCCGCTGCAGAACGTTCAGGTCTGGCGTTTCTCGCTCTACTATTTCTTCGCCTTCGGAGGCTTCGTCGCTCTGTCCCTGTGGCTGCCGCGTTACCTGGTCGGCGTCTACGGCTTCAACCTCGAAACCGCCGGCATGATCGCGGCCGCCTACTCCATCCCGGGCAGCATCTTCCGCGCTTTCGGCGGCGTGCTGTCGGACAAGAAGGGTGCGCGCAGCGTGATGTATGCGATGCTGGCCGTATCCGCCGTGGCCACGCTCATTCTGTCGCTGCCGGCTACGACCATCACGCCTGTCATCTTCATCGTCGTCATCTTCGTGCTCGGCTTCTTCATGAGCCTCGGCAAGGCCGCCGTCTTCAAGCACATTCCGGCCTACTATCCCGAAAGCGTCGGCGCCGTCGGCGGTATCGTCGGGATGATGGGCGGACTCGGCGGCTTCATCCTGCCGATCGCCTTCGGTTTCCTCAAGGACATGACCGGCCTTTGGTCCAGCTGCTTCCTGCTGCTCTTCGCGGTCGTCGCCATCTCGCTCGTCTGGATGCACCTGTCTGTCAAGCAATTGTCGCGCCAAGGGCACTCGGCGCCCGTGGCTGCAACCTGATCTAAGGACTTGGAAATATGACAGAAAAACTCGTCATCATCGGCAATGGCATGGCGCCCGGGCGCATGCTGGAGCACCTCCTCGAACGCGCGCCCGGACGCTATGAAGTTACGATCTTCAATGCCGAGCCGCGCGTCAACTACGACCGCATCATGCTGTCGCCGGTTCTCTCCGGAGAAAAGGACTACGAGCAGATCATCATTCACGGTGACGGCTGGTACATCAAGCACGGCATCATGCTCTACAAGGGCCACAAGATCGTCAACATCGATCGTGTCGCCAAGACCGTCACTTCCGACCACGGCGTCACCGAAAGCTACGACAAGCTGGTGATCGCCACCGGCTCCGTGCCCTTCATCATCCCGGTTCCCGGCAAGGATCTGCCCGGCGTCATCACCTATCGCGATCTCGACGACGTGCAGGCGATGCTGCTTGCCGCTCAGTCGCGCGAAAAGGCCGTCGTCATCGGTGGCGGTCTGCTTGGGCTCGAAGCGGCGGCCGGCCTTGCCCAGCGCGGCATGGACGTCACCGTGCTGCACGTCATGCCGACGCTGATGGAGCGCCAGCTCGATCCCGCCGCCGGCTACCTGCTGCAGAAGGCGGTCGAGGAACGCGGCATCAAGGTCATCTGCAAGGCCAATACCAAGGCGATCGTCGGCAACGGCAAGGTCGAGGGCATCGAACTCGACGATGGCCGCATCATCCCGGCGACGCTCGTCGTCATGGCCGTCGGCATTCGTCCGAGTGTCGGCCTGGCGAAAGACGCCGGCCTTGCGGTCAATCGCGGCATCGTCGTCGATGCCGGCATGCAGACCTCGGATGGCGATATCTTTGCGCTCGGCGAATGCGCTGAGGTGGGCGGCATGGTCTACGGCCTCGTCGCGCCGCTCTACGAGATGGCCCGCATTGCCGCAGCGCATCTCTCGGACGACCGTTCGCCGGCTTTCGTGCATGCGGACACGCCGACCAAGCTCAAGGTCACCGGCATTGAACTCTATTCGCTCGGCGATTTCGCCGACGGCGACGACCGCGAGGAGATCGTGCTGCGCGATGCTTCAGCCGGCGTCTACAAGCGCCTAGTGCTAAAGGACAACAAGATCATCGGCACCGTGCTGTACGGCGAGACCGCCGACGGCGCCTGGTTCAACGACCTGAAGAAGAAGGCGACCGATATTTCGGAGATGCGCGAGACGCTGATCTTCGGACAGGCCTATCAGGGAGGGTCGCCGCTGGACCCTATGGCGGCCGTTGCAGTCTTGCCGGATGACGCGGAAATCTGTGGCTGCAACGGCGTATGCAAGGGCAAAATCACCTCGACGATCACGGCCAAGGGACTGACGTCGCTCGACGACGTGCGCGCCCATACCAAGGCGTCCGCCTCGTGCGGCTCCTGCACCGGCCTTGTCGAGCAACTCATGGCGCTGACGCTCGGCGACGGCTACAATCCGGCTGCCGTGCAGCCGATGTGCACCTGCACCGAGCTTGGCCATGACGATGTTCGCCGCCTGATCAAGGCGAAGGGGCTGAAGAGCATCCCTGCCGTCATGCAGGAACTGGAATGGAAGACTTCCTGCGGCTGCGCCAAGTGTCGGCCAGCGCTCAACTATTACCTGGTCTGCGACTGGCCGGACGAATATGCCGACGACTACCAGTCGCGTTTCATCAATGAGCGCGTCCACGCCAACATCCAGAAGGACGGTACCTACTCCGTCGTTCCCCGCATGTGGGGCGGCGTCACCAATTCGAACGAGCTGCGCGCCATCGCCGATGTCGTCGACAAATTCGAAATCCCGATGGTCAAGGTGACGGGCGGCCAGCGTATCGACCTGCTCGGCATCGAGAAGGAAGATCTGCCCGCCGTCTGGGCCGATCTCGGCAAGGCCGGCTTCGTCTCCGGCCAGGCCTATGCCAAAGGCCTGCGCACCGTGAAGACCTGCGTCGGCTCGGACTGGTGCCGCTTCGGCACCCAGGACTCCACCGGTCTAGGCATCCGCATCGAGAAATTCATGTGGGGCTCATGGACCCCGGCCAAGCTGAAACTGGCCGTGTCCGGCTGCCCGCGCAACTGCGCCGAAGCAACCTGCAAGGATATCGGCGTGATCTGCGTGGATTCCGGTTTCGAAATCCATTTCGCCGGTGCCGCCGGTCTCGACATCAAGGGCACTGAGGTGCTCGGCCTCGTGAAGACCGAGGACGAGGCGCTGGAGCATATCGTGGCGCTGACGCAGATGTATCGGGAACAGGCCCGCTATCTCGAGCGCATCTACAAATGGGCCAAGCGCGTCGGCCTGGAGGAAATCCGCCGCCAGATCATGGGCGATGCCGAAAAGCGCAAAGCCTATTACGAGCGCTTCGTCTTCAGCCAGAAATTTGCCCAGGTCGATCCCTGGTCGGAGCGTGTTTCCGGCAAGGACAAGCACGAGTTCAAGCCGATGGCGACGATCGGCTATCCGCAGGCTGCCGAATAAGGAGATGGACATGAATTGGATCGCAATCGGTGACATCTCCGATATTCCCTTGCGCGGCGCGCGCTGCGTGAAGACGCCGCAGGGCAAGGTCGCCGTCTTCCGTACGGCCGAAAACGAGGTGTTTGCCATCGAGGATCACTGCCCGCACAAGGGCGGCCCTCTCTCCCAGGGCATCGTGCATGCCAAGGCCGTCACCTGCCCGCTGCACAATTGGGTGATCTCGCTGGAAACCGGCAAGGCGCTCGGCGCCGACCAGGGCGAGGTGCGGACGATACCGGTCCGCAACGAGGACGGTGCCCTCTTCATCGCGCTGGAAAGCCTGTTGATGGCGGCTGAATAATGGCGGCTGAAGTCAAGACCACCTGCCCCTATTGCGGCGTCGGCTGCGGCGTCATCGCCACGGTCGACGAGGCGGGCGCCGTTAGCGTCAAAGGCGATCCCGAGCATCCGTCGAATTTCGGCCGGCTCTGCTCGAAGGGCTCGGCGCTTGCCGAAACCATCGATCTCGACGGCCGGCTTCTCCATCCCGAGATCGCAGGCGCACGCAGCGGCTGGGACGAGGCGCTCGATCTGGTCGCCCGGCGTTTCTCCGAAACGATCGCCGAACACGGACCTGATTCCGTTGCCTTCTACGTCTCCGGCCAGTTGCTGACCGAAGATTACTACCTCGCCAACAAGCTGATGAAGGGCTTCATCGGTTCGGCCAATATCGACACCAATTCCAGGCTCTGCATGTCCTCGTCCGTGGCCGGCCATCGCCGCGCCTTCGGCGCCGATACCGTGCCAGGGACCTATGAGGATATCGAGCTTGCGGATTTGGTGGTGCTCACCGGCTCCAACCTCGCCTGGTGTCATCCCGTCATCTACCAGCGGCTGGCCGCCGCAAAAGCGGCGCGGCCGAACATGCGGATCGTCGTCATCGATCCGCGCCGGACGATGACATGCGATATAGCCGATCTGCATCTGGCCATCCGCCCGGACGGCGATGTCGCGCTGTTCATGGGGCTGCTCGCCCATCTCGCGACAAGTCCTGCGATCGACCAGAATTATATCGCCTCCCATACGGAAGGTTTTGCCGGCGCCTTTGCTTCAGCCGCAGCGCTCGATATCAACGATCTCCTGGAACGGACCGGCCTGCCGGCCATGCAGATCCGGGAATTCTTCCGCCTGTTCGAAACGACGCAAAAAGTCGTGACCTGCTACAGCCAGGGCGTCAATCAATCCTCCTCCGGCACCGACAAGGTCAATGCCATCCTCAACTGCCATCTGGCGACCGGCCGCATCGGCCGTCCTGGTATGGGACCCTTCTCGCTCACCGGCCAGCCGAACGCCATGGGCGGGCGCGAGGTCGGCGGTCTTGCCAATATGCTGGCCGCCCATATGGCGATCGAGAATGCGGATGACCGCGACCGGGTGCAGCGTTTCTGGAAATCGCCGGTCATTGCAGCAAATCCAGGTTTGAAAGCGGTCGACATGTTCCGCGCCGTCGCCGACGGGCGCATCAAGGCGCTCTGGATCATGGCCACCAATCCCGTCGTCTCGATGCCGGATGCAAACAGCGTCGAAAGCGCGATCGCCGCCTGTCCCTTCGTCGTCGTCTCCGACATCCTGAAGGAGACCGATACGGCCCGGCATGCAAATGTGCTTCTGCCCTCGCTCGGCTGGGGCGAGAAGGACGGCACCGTCACCAATTCCGAGCGGCGCATTTCCAGGCAGCGGCCGTTTCTCGGCATTCCCGGCGACGGGAAAGCCGACTGGTGGCAGCTTGCGGAGGTCGGACGCCGCATGGGATTTACCGCCGCCTTCGATTTCGATAGGCCGGCCGAGATCTTCGCCGAACACGCCGCCCTGTCCGCCTTCGAAAACAACGGCAGCCGCGATTTCGACATCGGCGCCCGCGCCGATATCTCAGGCGCCGCTTATGAGCAGCTGTCGCCCTTCCAATGGCCGCAGACGGCAGGGACAGAACCCGGTGTCACCCGCTTCTTCGCCGATGGCGGTTTCTACCATGCCGACGGCAAGGCGCGCTTCGTCGCGGTGGAACCGCCGACAACCGATCGCACCAATGCCGACTTCCCCTTCACGCTGAATACCGGACGCATTCGCGACCAGTGGCACACGATGACGCGAACCGGGAAGAGCGCGCGGCTGTCAGCCCATATCGCCGAGCCCTTTGCGGAGATCCATCCGCGCGACGCGATCGAGAACGGCATATCGAGCGCCGGCCTCGTCGAGATCGACAGCCCGCACGGCAAGGCGATCGTCCGGGCGCTGGTGACCGATCGCCAGGCGCGCGGCGGTATCTTCGCGCCGATGCACTGGAACGACCAGTTCGCGGCAAAAGCGCGGATCGACGCCGTGGTCGCGCCGATCACCGATCCCTTTTCCGGCCAGCCGGCGTCGAAGAACGTTGCCGTCGCCGTCCGGCCCTTCCCCGCCACCCACTACGGTTTCGCCGTCTCATCGGCAAAACCCGTAGCACCCGACGCGGCCTATTGGGCGCTGGCGAAAGCCGAGGGCGGCTGGCGGCTGGAGCTTGCCTTCGACCGGAGCGTCGAAGACTGGACGGCCTGGTGCCGGTCGGTTTTCGCCATTCCTGATGAAATCGAGCCACTGGGTTACGCCGACCGGCAATCCGGCGACCTCAGGCTCGCCTTCTTCGACGGGGAGACGCTGCTCGCCGCGCTGTTCCTCGCCCGCGAGCCGGTCGCCGTCGCACGCAATTGGGCAATTTCGCAGCTCTCCGTCGCGCATGGTGATTTGAGGAAACGCTTTGCGCTCGTCGCAGGCCGTCCCGGCGCCGGCAGGCCGGATCCGGGCGCCACCGTCTGCTCCTGCTTCAGCGTCGGGGTCAATCAGATCGCCGCCGCCGTGCGCGGCGGATGCCACAGCGTCGAGGCGGTCGGCAAGGAAACGAGCGCCGGGACCAATTGCGGCTCCTGCCGCGGCGAAATCGGCAGGATTATCGATCGCTGTCTTGCCGCGGCCGCGGAATGAAAGGACGCGGCTGATATCAGGCCGCGTTCGGCACGATGAACATCTTATGGTCGGCTGAGATGCGGACCGAGATCTCGTCATAGGATGCGAAGGTCGGATGCGGCGTTTCCATCTTGTCATGATGGGTTGCCGTGACGACCATGACATCGGCGCCCGCCGCCTCGCCGGCAGTAATGCCGGCGGCGACATCCTCGAACACCAGGCAGTCCCGCGTGCTGACACCAAGGCGTTCGGCGCCGAGAATATAACATTGCGGGTCGGGTTTTCCGACCTTGACGTCCTCCGCCGTCACCATGAATTTCGGCAGCGACAGGCCGGCCGCCTCCAGCCGCCGGCGGGCAAGACGCAACGGCGAGGAGGTGACGATCGCCCAGCGATCCGGCGGCAGCGAACTCAGGAATGCCGCGGCACCTGAAATGGGAACGACATCGCTGACATCGGCGATCTCGGCCTCGGTCACCAGCCTCGCCTCATCTTCTGGATCGACGCCTGGCAGGTTCAGCCGGGTGATCGTGTCAATGCCGCGCGATCCGTGCATTTTCGGCAAAAAGCCGGCGACATCGAGCCCGTGACGCCTTGCCCAGTCGCTCCATGCACGCTCGGCCGCTTTGATCGAATTGAGGATGGTGCCGTCCATATCGAACAGGAAGGCGGCATAAGGCTTCTCGAAGCCACGGGGCGTCGGCACGGACAAAAGCGGATCCTTTAAGGAAAGCATCAGATGGTTGTCGTATCGCGCGATGAAACGGCAAATCACCGCCTTTTGCAAGCGTCGACAGCAAGAGGCAGCGGCTGCAAAACTCCCTTCCCTAAAAAGCCGCCTTGCCGGAGGAGGCAATCAGATCGCAGGAGAGGCGAAGGCCGATCGGGTCGTGGCAGAGGGCATCGGCGCCTTCGGCGAGTTCCAATGTGGCCGGAGTGTCGGCGCGCAGATAGGCCTGTGTTGTTGGATCGATGCGCTTGGGAATGGCGGTCCATAGCGAGGGGCGGCTGATGTCGATCGCTGAGATACCGGCCTTCTCGCCGCCCATGGCAGAGGATGCGATTGCCATGCCGCTTGCCGTCAGGGCGAGTGCAAGGGCAATCTGGAGACCGAGATCTGCGGCCTCGCGCGGGGAAACGAACATAGCGGCCTCATGCTGCTGATTTCTAGCGTTTCACCATGTCCCTAAGGCAGGCAACAGCGACGATCCAGCGGCTTCGGCGGTTAAGGTTTACGCGTAACCATGCAAGGCGCGCGTGCAGTTTTTCGCAAAATTTTGGAACAATGAATCCGTCGGGCAGTTAGCCGAGGGCCACCCAAGATGAAAATCAAAGGAGGATATCCTCATGACCAAGTCCCTTATTGCCGCTTCGCTGCTCGCGATCGGTATGGCATCGTCGGCCTTTGCCCAGTCGAACCCCGACCCGATCGGGCCGACGAATGGCGGCTCGACCGATCCGAGTTCGGGTAGCTATTTGTCGGATTACACCAACAGTGACAACGGCATGTATCCGGTGCAGGTCGCGCCGGTCGATCCGACCACCACGCAGAGCATCGGCCAGCCGCAAACGATGGAATGCCCCGGCATGCCGCAGCAGATGTCCGGCGTCGACACACGCGGCGGTCAGAGCGGCGCATCGATCAGCGAAGCCTGCCGCGAATACGACAATTGACAGGCACCTTCGCTCCCTAAACATGTCGCGCGAACGCGCGCCACGTTTGGAAAAGGCCGGTTCACGCCGGCCTTTTTCAGGTCGTCGCCACCATGATGAAAAAGCTTTCCCTCCGGATGAAACTTTTGATCCGGGCGTTCCGTACATCCGTAGCAGGGTGAAAAAACAGAGCAGGGAACGGCTTCATTGGCAAAGGACACGCTAAAACCTGTCATCTTATGGTTTCGCAGGGATTTGCGCCTTGACGACAATCGGGCCCTCCATGCCGCCCATCTCTCCGGGCGACCGATCATCCCCCTTTATATCAACGAGCCTACGGCAGCCGGCACGGGTCCGCTCGGCGCTGCGCAGGCCTGGTGGCTGCATCATTCGTTGGAAGCGCTTGATAGATCATTGCACGAGCGGCAGGGCGGGCTGGTGTTTGCCAGCGGCGATGCGCTCGATGTGCTCCGCGCCGTCATCAAAAAGAGCGGTGCCGAAGCCGTTTTCTGGAACCGGCGATACGATCCGTCGGGCATCTCGGTCGACAAGCACATCAAGCAAGAATTGGAAAAACAGCAGATCGAGGCGAGAAGTTTCGGCGGCCAGCTGCTGCACGAACCGTCCAGGCTGATGACCGGCAGCGGCACGCCCTATCGGGTCTATACGCCATTCTGGCGCGCGCTGGAGGGTGCGGGCGAAGCCGAGCCGCCGTTGGAGGCGCCGGCGAAGCTGCGGCTGGCAGCGCAGCGTCCGGCATCGGAAACATTGAAGAGCTGGAAACTGTTGCCGACGAAGCCGGACTGGGCGAAGGACTTTACCGATCTCTGGACGCCGGGCGAGCAAGGCGCAAGAGAGAGGCTCAGCGTCTTCGTCGAGGACGAACTCAAGGGCTACAAGGAAAACCGCGACTATCCGGCGAAACTGGCGACCTCGATGCTGTCGCCGCATCTGGCGCTTGGCGAGATCTCCCCTGCCCGCATCTGGGATGCGACGCGCGGACTGTCGAACCGGATGCCGGCGGCCGACATCGTGCATTTCCGCAAGGAGATCGCCTGGCGCGAATTCTCCTACCACCTGCTTTTCCATTTTCCGCGTCTTGCCTCGGAGAACTGGAACGATCGTTTCGACGGCTTTAAATGGCGCAACGACGACGGGGATTTCGAGGCGTGGCGGCGCGGCATGACCGGCTACCCGATCGTCGATGCCGGCATGCGCCAGCTCTGGCGTCACGGCTGGATGCACAATCGCGTGCGCATGATCGTCGCCTCCTTCCTCATCAAGGATCTGATGATCGACTGGCGCCGCGGCGAGGCCTGGTTCCGCAACACGCTGGTCGATGCCGATCCCGCCAACAATGCGGCAAGCTGGCAGTGGGTGGCGGGCTCGGGAGCCGACGCGTCACCCTTCTTCCGCATCTTCAATCCGATGCTGCAGGGCGAGACTTTCGATCCCGACGGCGACTATGTCAGAGCTCATGTGCCGGAGCTGCAACGGCTCGGGGCAAAATACATCCACCGACCGTTCGAGGCGCCGAAGAACGCGCTCGACGAGGCCGGCATCATCCTCGGGCAGACCTATCCGAAACCGATCGTCGACCATGCCAGCGCCCGCGACCGAGCGCTCGCGGCCTACAAAGCCACGAAGGACGCCGCATGAACGCGCATTTCCGCCCCGCCTCGCGCCGGCTGAAGATCGCCGTCATCGGCTCCGGCATCTCTGGCGCCTCGGCGGCCTGGGCGCTCGACCCCGTGCACGACGTGACGCTCTACGAAAGCCAGGCGCGGGCGGGCGGCCATACGGCGACGGTCGACGTCGATTATGACGGGGTTCGGATTGCGGTCGATACCGGCTTCATCGTCTATAACGAACAGAATTATCCGAACCTGACGGCGCTCTTTGCCGAGCTCGGCATCGCCACCCATGCCAGCGACATGAGTTTTTCGCTCTCGCTCGACCGCGGCAGGCTGGAATGGAGCGGCGGCGGGCTGTCCTCGATCTTCGCCCAAAAGCGCAACCTGCTGCGGCCGTCGTTCCTGTTGATGATCCGCGAGATCCTCCGCTTCAACCGCACCTGCCTCGAAGATCGGGCCGCCGGTCACCTCGCCTCGCGCTCGATCGGCGATTATCTCGACTGGCGCGGCTTCTCGCCCGGCTTTACCAACAATTATCTCGTGCCGATGGCGGCGGCGATCTGGTCGACGCCGTCGGCCCGCATGCTGCAGTTCCCGGCCGAATATTTCGTCAATTTCTTCGACAATCACCGGCTGATCTATCGCCGCCAGCACCAATGGCGGACGGTGACCGGCGGCAGCCGCTCCTATCTAGACCGGCTGCTGAAGCCGCTCGGCGGACGGGTGAAACTGTCCTGCGGCATACGCGGGGTGATCCGTTCGGAGAGCGGCGTCACGCTTATCGACGAGACGGGCGGCCAGCGGCCGTTCGACAAGGTGATCCTTGCCTGCCATAGCGATCAGACGGCACGCCTGCTCATCGATGCCACCGACCGGGAAAGGCGGCTGCTCGCCGCCATTCCCTACCAGCCGAACCGCGTCGTCCTGCATTGCGACCAAAAGCTGATGCCGCAGCGGCGCAAGGTCTGGGCCTCGTGGAACTATCTGCGCTCCAGCCGGGAGGATGGCAAGGCGGGTGTCGCCGTCACCTATTGGATGAACCGGCTGCAGGGCATCGACGATAATTTCCCGTTATTCGTAACGCTCAACTCCGACCGCGAGCCGGATCCCCGCATGGTATTTGCGGAATTCACCTATGAGCATCCACAATTTTCGGCCGACGCCATGGCAGCGCAGCGGACGCTCGCCGCCATCCAGGGTGAGAACCATTGCCATTTCGCCGGCGCCTGGACGGGATATGGATTTCATGAGGATGGCCTGGTTTCCGGCCTGGCGGCAGCCGAGGCGCTGGGGGGCATCATTCCCTGGCGAACGGCGCGAAGCCTGAAACCGCAACCGGATGCAGCGGCATGAGCGGACGAGGCAAAAAGCGCGGCGTCAGCATGAGCGGCAACGGCGCTGCGCCGGATGCGGCGGCCGCGCTCTATGTCGGTGACATCATGCATCAACGCCTGAAACCCTTCGGCCATCGTTTCCGCTACCGCGTCTTCTCCCTACTCGTCGATCTCGATCGGCTTGAAGCGGCCGATCGGTTGTCGGCGCTGTTTTCCGTCAACGGCCGCAATCTCGTCTCGTTTCATGAAAAGGACCATGCCGATACGGCGAGCACGCCGCTGCGCGCCTACGCCGACCGGCTGCTTGCTGAGGCCGGGCTCGAGCGCGCGGCAAGGATATTGCTCGTCTGCTATCCCCGCGTTCTCGGCTATGTCTTCAACCCGATCTCTGTCTATCACGCCTATGATGGCGGCGGCGCCCTCGTCGCGATGATCTACGAGGTGCGCAACACTTTCGGCGAGCGGCATAGTTACGTCTGTCCTGTCGGCGATGGCGATATGTCGGAAGGCGGGCTCCGTCAGAGCTGCGACAAGCTCTTCCACGTCTCGCCCTTCATCGGCATAGCGGCGCGCTATCACTTCCGCATGCTGCCGCCCGGCGCGGAAATCCGCTGGCGCATCCTCGAAACCGACGGCGAAGGGCCGCTGCTTGCGGCGACATTCTCAGGTCGGCAGCTGCCGTTGACCAGCGCCGCGCTGCTCCGGCTGACCGCGGACATCCCTTTCCTCCCCTTCAAGATCGTGGCCGGGATCCATTGGGAAGCTCTGAAACTGTGGCTCAAGGGCGCGCGTTATATCAGCCGTCCGGCGCCTCCGCCTGCCGTCAGCATTCACCGGCGCCAGCCGCTTGCGGACGCCGCGGAATGACTTTGCAGCGCCGCGCGTTCTGACACGACGCGCAGAGACGCTGCAGCGCTTTGAACTGCTGCATAATTTTTCCTAATTCGATTCCGATTGAGGAAATTATGCAGTAGCCTTGCCTACAATGGCCGGAGGCCGCCCGAGCATCGTCACGGATGTATCGTCGTCCCTAACCGGCAAGAAAATGCTGGAGGAGGAAAGATGAGCAAGGCGCAGGATTGGAATGTGCTGGCCCGTGACGCGGTGACGCTGACGGCCGAAAATATATCCCGTCTGGTTAAGGGGCTGCCCTTCAAGGCGAAGCTGGCGCTGCGCGGACTTCTGCGCATGCAGCACGGTTCGCTGGCCGTCACCCTGCCCGACGGCCGCAGGCTGCTGATCGAGGGCAAGCAGGCCGGGCCGAAGGCGGCTCTCAGCCTCAACAACTGGAACCTTGCCTATCGGGCCCTGACGAGCGGCACGATCGGGGTTGCCGAAACCTATATGGACGGCGACTGGGACAGTCCCGACATCGCCGCCTTCCTCGAACTTTTCCTCATCAACGGCGAGGCCGTCTACAGCTATTCCAATGGCAAGGGCGGCATTGGCCGCCTGCTCGAGCGCGTCCGCCATTGGATGAACACCAATACCAAGACGGGCTCGAAGCGCAACATTTCCGCCCATTACGATCTCGGCAATGATTTCTACAGGCAGTGGCTCGATCCGAGCATGACCTATTCCTCGGCACTCTATTCCACCGGGGCCAACGACCTGCAATCGGCGCAGAATGCCAAATACCGCGCGCTCGCCGAGGCGACCGGCATCAGGCCCGGCGATCACGTGCTGGAGATCGGCTGCGGCTGGGGCGGTTTTGCCGAATTTGCAGCAGGCGAACTGAACTGCAAGGTAACCGGGCTGACGATCAGCCGCGAGCAGCTGGCCTTTGCCGAGGAGCGCATCCGCAAGGCCGGTCTCGGCGACCGCGTCGAATTCCGCTTCCAGGATTACCGCGACGAGACCGGGCTTTACGACCGGATCGTCTCGATCGAGATGTTCGAAGCGGTCGGCGAGAAATACTGGCCGTCCTATTTCTCCAAGCTCCGGCAATGTCTGAAGCCGGGCGGCAAGGCCGGCTTGCAGATCATCACGATCCGGCCGGAGGCCTTCGACCAGTATCGCAGCAACCCCGACTTCATCCAGAAATATGTCTTTCCCGGCGGCATGCTGCCGACGCGCAACCATCTGGCGGAACTTGCCGGCAAGGTCGACCTGTCACTGGTCAGGGACTTCGGCTTCGGGCTCGACTATGCCCGGACGCTTGCCGAATGGCGCGAACGCTTCTGGTCGGTCTGGGAGCGCATCCGCCCGATGGGCTTCGACGAGCGTTTCAAGCGGCTCTGGGAATTCTATCTGTTCTATTGCGAAGCCGGCTTCCGCGCCCGCAATATCGATGTGCGCCAGGTCGTATTCTCGCGCAGCTGATCATTCCGCCGGATGCGGTGTCACCGGATGGCGACCAGCCGATGACGGCCGCTCACGCCAGCCGGTCACGCGATTCACCAGCATGAAGTAGGCGCTGTAGGGAAGCATGCGCGCAAGCTTCAGCATCATGGTGAAGCGCCTGGGGAAGGAAATCTCGAAGGCCTGCGATTTCAGCCCGGCGGCAATCTGCCGGGCGGCTTCGTCGGTCGACACCAGGGACGGCATGGGAAAGGCGTTCTTCCGCGTCGCCGGTGTGTCGACGAAGCCCGGGCAGATGAGCTGGATACGGATGCCCATCTTGTCGAGATCGAATTTCAGGCTTTCGGCCATATTGATCAGCGCCGCCTTGGTGGCACCGTAGGCAGCGCCCGTCGGCAGGCCGCCATAACCGGTGACGGAGGAGACGATGGCGATCTGTCCCTGCCCTTTTGCCTTCATATGGCGGACCGCCGGCAACAGACAATTGACGACGCCGGAGAGATTGACGGCGAAGCTCTTTTCGAAATCGGCGCGGTTCAGGTCCTCGGCATGAACCGGCAGATAGACACCGGCATTGAGGATCGCCATGGCGAGTGTGCCGTGTTCGTATTCGATGGAGGCCATGATATGCTCCATGTCCTCGGCATCGGTAACGTCGCCATCGAGAACGACGATGCTGCCGGCAAGGCCGCTGGCCTCGGCCTGCAGTTCGACCAGCTTTTCATGGCTTCGGGCGGTGACGGCGACCTTGTATCCTTCGCCGGCGAGCTTCAGCGCAAGCGCGCGGCCGATGCCGGAACTCGCACCGGAGATCCAAACGAGTCCATGCTCGGGACGGGCGGTGAAATCACGCATGACATGTTCCTCCGGTTCTGCCTGACCAACACGAAAACAGCTCCGGAAGTTTCTATTCCTCCCGGATTTATGGCTCTATCACACCATTGTGGCTGCTTTCAGCCGATCAGGTCGCCGATGATCTGACGAAGGGATCCCGTGAGCTTGACCGGCCCGTCCGAAACGGCAAAGGCGATGCAGGGCCTGTCCTTTTCGGCGACCGGCCGATGGTCGACCGTCTCGTCGGCAATGGAGATATCACCTGGGCCGAAACGGCCGCGTTCATCGTTGAAGGCGCCGTCGAGGATGAGGATCAGTTCCATGCCTTTGTGGGTGTGCGCCGGCAAAGCGCGGCCCGGACGAATCCACATCAGGTTGACCTCGCAGCCGTCGAGTTCGAGGCAATATTCCTTGAAGCCGGGCAACCGCATGCGCCACGGCACGTCCTCGACCTCGAATCCGACGAAATCGCGCAGCGCTTGTGGAAACAGCGCGTTGTCCGGCCGTTTGGCCGCCTGCGGCGCTGCGACCGGAGCGGCAGAGGAGAAGATTGCAGCAAGCTGCCGGTCGCGGTCGGCAATGGCGGTTTCACCTGCGCTTTCCAACGCCTCCCCGGCCAGCAATTCGAGGCTGTCCACCAGGCTGCGATTGTCCGGCTTCATTTCGAGATGGGACCGCACCAGCACACGCGCCGGCTCGGGCAAAGAGCCGGCAACGTAATGCGCCATCAATGCATCGATCGTGTCGATCTGCTCGTCAATCATGCCGGTTTCGGTCACGCCCAGTTGCCGCGCTCCGTTTTCGCTTTGTCGTCATCCGTACGGGGAAAGTCAATCTTCGGATCACCCCGCGCGCGGCAGATTGCGGGCCATGCGTCATTTCGGGGGACGAAGGCCAAATTTTATCGTGCCCGACAGAGGCGTGGAATAGCATTTCTTGCCAACTCAGCCTTGTGAAGGGAAAAGACCGTTCCTAAAGTAAGAGTTCGAATAGAGGCAGATTCCATGACCTTCCACCCTTCCGTCCTCGAAGCCATCGGCAATACGCCCCTGATCAAACTCAAGGGCGCGTCGGCGGCAACCGGCTGCACCATCCTCGGCAAGGCGGAGTTCCTGAACCCCGGCCAATCGGTGAAGGATCGCGCCGCGCTCTTTATCATCCGCGACGCAGAGCGGAAGGGACTGCTTCGGCCCGGCGGCGTCATTGTCGAAGGCACGGCCGGCAATACCGGCATCGGGCTGACGCTGGTCGCCAAGGCGCTCGGCTACCGCACCGTCATTGTCATTCCGGAAACACAGAGCCAGGAAAAGAAGGATGCGCTGAAACTGCTCGGCGCCGAGCTCGTCGAAGTTCCCGCCGTTCCCTACAAGAACCCGAACAACTACGTGAAGGTATCCGGGCGGCTCGCCGAGCAACTGGCGAAGACCGAGCCGAACGGGGCGATCTGGGCAAACCAGTTCGACAATGTCGCCAACCGCCAGGCGCATGTGGAAACGACCGCTCGGGAAATCTGGAACGATACCGACGGCAAGGTCGACGGCTTCATCTGCTCGGTCGGGTCCGGCGGTACGCTGGCCGGCGTCGCAGCCGGCCTCAAGGCTTTCAAGGCGGATATCAAGATCGGCATCGCCGATCCCGACGGCGCCGCTCTTTATGAGTTCTATCAGAACGGCACACTGAAATCCGAAGGTTCCTCGATCACCGAGGGTATCGGCCAGGGCCGCATCACCGCCAATCTCGAAGGCTTCACCCCCGATTTTTCCTATCGGGTCTCCGATGCCGAAGCGCTTCCCTATCTTTTCGACCTCGTCGAAAACGAGGGCCTGTGCCTTGGCGGCTCGACGGCGATCAACATTGCCGGCGCGGTCAAACTCGCCCGGGATCTCGGCCCCGGCCACACGGTGGTGACGATCCTCTGCGATTACGGCAACCGCTATCAGTCGAAGCTCTTCAACCCTGATTTCCTGACCTCGAAGGGACTGCCCGTTCCGGGCTGGATGGCCAAGTCGCCCGAGATAGACGTTCCCTACGAACCCGCGTGAGACCCCATGCCCGTCAATGCCCTTTATCGTGACGACTTCTATCTCTCGACATGCGAGGCGGTCGTCACCGCCGTGCACGAGGATGGGGGCATTGAACTCGACCAGACCTGCTTCTATGCGACGTCGGGCGGCCAGCCGGGTGACACCGGCGAGCTGGAACGCGCCGACGGCAGCAAGATCGCACTTGGCCAGACGAAACACGGTCCGAGTAAGGATATCGTCATCCACGTGCCGCTTGAAAACGAGCCGCGGCCTGTGGTCGGCGAGACGCTGGTGCTGCATGTCGACTGGCTGCGCCGCTACAGGCTGATGCGCATGCACACGGCCTGCCATCTGCTATCCGTCGTCTGCTCCTATCCGATCACCGGCGCTGCCGTCGGCGAGGAGGAAAGCCGCGTCGATTTCGACATGAGCGAGACGATCGACAAGGACGAGGTGACGGCCAGCCTGATGGAACTGGTCGGTCAGAACCATCCGGTCTACCTGCAGTGGATCACCGACGAAGAACTTGCCGCCAATCCCGACATCGTCAAATCGAAGAATGTCCGCCCGCCGATCGGGCTCGGGCGCGTCAGCCTCGTCTGCATCGGCGAGAACTCGTTGATTGACAGCCAGCCCTGCGGCGGCACACATGTCTCCGAGACACAGGAAGTCGGCCAGATCCATATCGCCAAAATCGAAAAGAAGGGCAAGGAGAACCGGCGCTTTCGCATCCGCTTCGGCACGCCCGGCGACGACGCCTGAGCATCAAGGGAGAGCATAATGAGTGAGAGCAAGAGCCGTTTCGTCGTGTCGGCCGATTGGCTGCAGGCCGAACTCGGCAAACCGGATCTGCGCGTGCTGGACGCTTCCTTCTACCTTCCGGCGCAGAAACGCGATGCCGATGCCGAATATGCGGCCGGCCATATTCCCGGCGCCATCCGCTTCGACCAGGACAAGATCGCCGACCACTCGACGTCGCTGCCGCACACGATCCCCTCGCGCGATTATTTCGCCACTGAGGCCGGCCGGCTAGGCATCAGCGAGAAGGATCGAATTGTCGTCTATGACGGCATCGGCCTGTTCGCCTCGCCTCGCGTCTGGTGGCTGTTCCGGGTGATGGGCGCAAAGAATGTTTTCGTGCTCGACGGCGGTCTCGACGGCTGGAAGGCCGAAGGCCGTCCGCTTGAAACCGCGACGCCCAGCCATGCGCCGGCGGTCTTCACGCCCGATTTCGACGCGAGCCGCGTGGTGACGCTCGACAGCATGCGCGACATCGTCTCGAGTGGCGCGATGCAGATCGCCGATGCCCGCAGCGCCGGCCGCTTCGCTGCTACCGAGCCTGAGCCGCGTGCCGGCATGCGCTCCGGCCATATGCCCGGCGCCCGCAGCCTGCCCTCCGGCTCCTTCGCCAACCAGGGCCGGTTCAAATCGCTGCCCGAACTGCGCCAGACGATCGAGGATGCCGGCATCGATCTTTCCAAGCCTGTCGTCACCTCCTGCGGCTCGGGCATCACTGCCGCGATCATCACGCTGGCGCTGGAATCGCTCGGCCATCACGACAACAAGCTTTACGACGGCTCGTGGAGCGAATGGGGCAGCCGTGACGATACGCCCATCGTCACCGGCCCGCCAACACCGGTCAAAGCCTGATCGCCATGGGGAAGACACCTGCTTCTTTGAAAGCTCACATCACGCGGCTCGAAATGACGGCGGCGCCGAAGGCAAGCATGCCGGTGCCCGTCAATATCCAGACGGCCATCATGCGCGCGCCTGCGATCCCGCTGCCGTTCTACCGCTATCTCTACCGGCAGGTCGGCGCGCGCTGGCAATGGGTGGACCGGCTGCGGATGAGCGACGAGCAACTTGCCCAGACGCTGAACGACAAGCGCAACAATATCAGCGTCCTCTATGTGAACGGCGCGCCGGCCGGCTTTTACGAATATTTCTGTGAGGACGAGGATACGATCGAGCTCAGCCATTTCGGCCTGATCGAACATGCGCTCGGCCTCGGCATCGGCAAATGGTTCCTGCTGCAGGCGCTCTACGCCATCTGGTCGCTCAATCCGAAGCGGGTCACCACCACAACGAACAATCTCGATCACCCCCGCGCACTGCAGCTCTACCAGATGTACGGCTTCTCCCCGGTTTCCACAGGCACCGGCATTGTCCGGCCGCTGAGCGACAAGGAGTTGCTGGAGATGGCACGGAAAGGCTGAGGGTTTGGGTTGCTTTTCCGACGCCCCCGCCACCCTCATTCCTGTCCTCGGGCTTGACCCGAGGGATGTCACAGGAATCCAGCCACGGCTCGTCCGCGCCGAGAATGAAGCAATACCATAACCGAAAAAGTCTATCGCACCCAAGGACTTGGGCGCACTGGATTCCTGTGACATCCCTCGGGTCAAGCCCGAGCACAGGAATGGGGGAGGAGAGGTGGAAATTCTCCACCAATCGTTGATGAGCCGGCGACAATTGGCAACGCGCAAGAAACGGGTGGCTTGGGCAAGGGTCCGGGCGCAATTTCATGGCGATCACAGGAGATTTGCCATGACCGCCATTCGTTTTTCCGCCATGCCGACCGCCGATGCTAGAGCCCTCTGGAACGGCGGTCGCGACGCCTATGATAATCTTCCCGAGACGATGATATCGGACGGTGACGGCAACCCGTGCCGCCATTGCCTGCAGAATATCGAAGAGGGCGACGAGTTTCTGGTTTTCGCCTACCGGCCCTTCCCGGCTCTGCAGCCCTATGCCGAGACCGGGCCGATTTTCCTGCACAAGCAGCCCTGCCGGCGTTACGCCGCCGAGGAGGTCCAGCCGCCGATGCTGACGATGAGCCCGGACTTCATCGTCCGCGGCTATGGCGAGAACGACCGCATCGTCTACGGCACCGGCGCGGTGACCGAGATCGCCGATATTCCGGCCTATGCCCAGACATTGCTGGCGCGGCCTGAGATTGCCTACGTGCATGTGCGCTCGGCGCGCAACAACTGCTTCCAGTGCCGGATCGACAAGGTAAGGGCGCCGGCCCTTGCGGAGACCGGCACCCTCGCCTAACCATGAGTCAGGCAGCTTACGCTACGTTCAGCACGCTTTCCGGCGCGAAGGCCTCGTAGCCGAGCGCCTCGGCCACCGGCCTGTTGGTGATGCGGCCCTTATGCACATTGAGGCCGTTCCTCAGGTGCTTGTCTTCGGCAATGGCGCGCAGGCCGCGATCGGCAAGCGCCAGGCCGTGGACGAGCGTCGCATTGTTCAGCGCATGCGCCGAGGTGACGGGGACAGCGCCCGGCATGTTGGCGACGCAATAATGCACGACGCCCTCGACCTCGTAGGTCGGGTCGGAATGGGTCGTCGCATGCGAGGTCTCGAAGCAGCCGCCCTGGTCGATGGCGACGTCGACGACGACAGCGCCCTTTTTCATGCCCGACAGCATTTCGCGGGTGACGAGTTTCGGCGCGGCAGCACCGGGGATCAGCACGGCGCCGATGATGAGATCGGCCGAGAAGACCTCCTCCTCCAGCGCCTGGATGCTGGAATAACGGGTGTGGATGCGGCCGGCAAAGATATCATCGAGCTGGCGCAGGCGCGGCAGCGACCGGTCGAGAATGCTGACATCGGCGCCAAGGCCGGCGGCCATCCGAGCGGCATGCAGGCCGACGACGCCGCCGCCGATGACCGCAACCTTGGCCGGCAGCACGCCGGGCACGCCGCCGAGCAGGACGCCGAGGCCGCCATTAGCCTTCTGCAGCGCCGTCGCGCCAGCTTGGATCGACAGGCGGCCGGCGACTTCCGACATCGGCGCCAGCAGCGGCAGGCCGCCGCGCTCGTCGGTCACCGTCTCATAGGCGATCGCGGTGACGCCGGAGGCGATCAGACCCTTGGTCTGTTCCGGATCGGGCGCCAGATGCAGATAGGTATAGAGAAGCTGACCGTCGCGCAGTTGCGCCCATTCGGAGGGCTGCGGCTCCTTCACCTTGACGATCATGTCGCATTTTTCAAAGATATCCTTGGCGGAGGCGGCGATTTTCGCGCCAGCCGCGGCATAAGCGGCGTCATCGGCGCCGATGCCGGCACCCGCCTTCGTCTCCACCCAGACCTCATGGCCATGGGCGACGTATTCGCGCACCGAAGCTGGCGTCAGGCCGACGCGATATTCATGATTCTTGATTTCCTTCGGGCAACCGACACGCATTGGCGTTCCTCTCATTTTATCTCCGCGGCCGCGGATTTTTCGGATGAGGAATCCAACCATCAAGGCAGTGAAATGTCCTTGCAAAGACGATTTGCCAATAGGTGATTTTTCGGTGATTATTGCGCTCAATGCCTCTCAATTCGAAGGTTATTCGAATGGCTGATCTCGATACCATCGATCTTGCGATTCTCCGGACTTTGCAGGCCAATGCCCGCATCACCAATGCCGACCTTGCCGAGCGGATCGGCCTGTCGCCTTCGGCCTGTTCGCGCCGGCTCGACATTCTGGAGAGAAGCGGCGTCATCGGCGGCTATCATGCGCGGCTTTCGCACAAGGCGCTCGACTACAAGATGATCGCCATCGTGCATATCTCGCTCTCCGGCCAGTTCGCCAAGACGCTGGCGGAATTCGAGGCGGCGGTGAAGCTCTGCCCGAACGTGCTCGTCTGTTACCTGATGTCGGGCGAATACGATTATATTCTCAGGGTCGCCGCCCGCGATCTCGAGGATTATGAACGCATCCACCGCGACTGGCTGTCGGCCCTGCCCCACGTCGTCAAGATTAATTCGAGCTTTGCCCTCAGAGAGATCATCGACAAGCCGAATGTCGGGCTTTGAGCCCTTGCATATTGGCAGAAAGCCTGCCCAGACTTTCGGTGTTTCCCGCTCAACGGCTTATCATGACATCGAAGACCCACGGTTATATTTTCGCTCTGCTGGCGATCACCATCTTCTCTCTGCAGGACGCCATCTCGAAACATCTGGCGTCCACCTACCCGCCGATCTTCGTGACGATGATCCGCTACTGGGCCTTCGCGCTGTTCACGATCATCCTCGCTTCGAAGATGCGCGGCGGCCTTAAGACGACGGCCCGCACCAAACGCCCGCTTCTTCAGGTCGTGCGCGGCGTGCTGCTTGCCGTTCAGGTGGTTTTGGCCATCACTTGTTTTGCCGTGATCGGCCTTGCCCGCTCACAAGCGATCTTTTCCGCGACGCCGATCCTGATCGCGCTGCTGTCGATGCCGATCCTCGGCGAGCGGGTCGGCTGGAGACGATGGATGGCAATTGGCGCCGGGCTTTTCGGAGTGCTGCTGATTCTGAAGCCGGAAGGCGAGTTTTTCGATGTGAAGCTGCTTCTGGCCATTATTTCCTGCTTCAACTTCGCCTTCTATGTCATCGCCACGCGTCTCGTCAGCCGTGACGACTCGTCGATGACCAGCTTCTTCTATACCGGCGTCATCGGCGGCATCACGATGAGCATCATTGGCCCCTTCTACTGGAGCTCCATGTCGCCGGGAGACTGGGGCTGGATGGCGCTGGTCTGCGTGACCAGCATTTCCAGCCACTACTTCCTGATCCGCGCCTACGATCTCCTCGATGCCGCCGCGGTCCAGCCGCTGACCTATTTGTCACTGGTCTACGCCTCGATCATCGGTGTGACGATCTATGACGAAACGCTCAGTATCAACACGATCATCGGCTCGATCATCGTCGTTTGCGCCGGCATCTTCACCATTTGGCGCGAACATGTGGTGGGCCGCAGGACGGCCGCGGGTAGGTGATGATTTCACTGCAATTTTAGCCAAGCCCCTAAAACCATTTCAATTTTCGTGCGCTATGCTCCCCATTATATTCGAGGGAGAACATATGAGCCACAATTTGAAAATTACAGCCCGCAAGGCCGACCGGAAAAACTGTCGCGTCTTCGGCAGCGTCAAATATCTGAATAGCGAGGTGGATGTCCGCATCCTTAACCTGTCGGCAACCGGCGCCGCGCTGGAGACGAAGACGCCGCTCCATGCCGCTTCCGGCAGCAAGGTGCGCATCGAGGCTGAAAATATCGGGCTGCTGGAAGGCATCATCCGCTGGAAGCACAACGGCCGCATCGGCATCCAGTTCGATGTGAATTCGAATGCGCGGGCACAGGTCTCCTCCTATTTTCGCTTTTTTCATAAAGAGATACGGCCGGTGCTGGCGGTGCGTCAGCTTAGGGCCGCGACCAGCGGCGACCGCCCACCTCATTTGGCAACGTCGACGCCGAAACCGTCACGCTGACCGCCTTCGCGGCGAAGATGCGACTGAGATCGTTCCGGTCGCAGCGGCCGACGTTGACGTCCAGATCGACCTCGCCCCGGCTGCGGCAGTCTGGCGCTGACCCTATAATTGATCCTGTCCCCGGCGGCCCGACTGCAGCATGAATTGCATTTCGCAGCCATGCCGCGTCCACGGCGGATTGTTTTGCCGTCCTGTCATTTTTGATGTGTACTCCTCGCCAAATCGTCCTAATTCTGACGGGCCGGACGATGCATGATCCCTATAGGAGAGTTTTGATGTCTTCCATTTTCGACGTTGGCGTCATGAGCCGCCGTTCTCTGCTCGGCGGGCTTGCCGCCACTTCCGCCCTGGTGCTGCTGCACCCTTTCAGCGCGCGCGCCAGCGCCAACCAGGCGCATCTCCGGCTGATGGAAACGACGGATATTCACGTCAACGTCTTCCCCTATGACTATTATGCCGACAAGCCGAACGACACGATGGGACTGTCGCGCACCGGAACGATCATCGACAATATCCGCGCAGAGGCCGTCAACTCGCTGCTGATCGACAATGGCGACGTGCTGCAGGGCAATCCGATGGGCGACTACATGGCCTATCAGCACGGCATGAAGGACGGCGACGTCCATCCCGTGATCAAGGCGATGAACACGCTCGGCTACACTGTCGGGACGCTCGGCAATCACGAGTTCAACTACGGCCTCGACTTCATGTTCAAGGTCCTGTCAGGCGCAAACTTCCCCTTCGTCTGCGCCAACCTGACCAAGGGCCAGCTCGCTTCGGATCCGAAGCAGGACGATCTCTTCTTCAAGCCCTACATCATCGTGGAAAAACAGATCAAGGACGGCGCCGGCAAGGAGAGCCCGGTCAAGATCGGCTTCATCGGCTTCGTGCCGCCGCAGATCATGCTCTGGGATATCAAGAACCTCGAAGGCAAGGCGCAGACGCGCGATATCGTCGAGGCCGCCAAGGCCTGGGTTCCGGCGATGAAGGAAGCTGGCGCCGATATCGTCATCGCGCTCTCCCATTCCGGCATCGACGGCGCCGCGCCGTCCGAAAAGATGGAAAACGCCTCGCTGCATCTTGCCGCCGTCGACGGGATCGACGCGATCTTCACCGGCCACCAGCATCTCGTCTTCCCCGGCCCGAAGAGCTGGGACGGCATTGCCAATGCCGATCCGGTCAAAGGTACGCTGCATGGCAAGCCCGCCGTGATGGCCGGCTTCTGGGGTTCGCATCTCGGCCTGATCGACCTGCTGCTCGAAAAGGACGGCAACAGCTGGAAGATCGTCGATTTCACCGCGGAAGCACGGCCGATCTACCATCGCGACGACAAGAAGAAGGTGGTTGCCGATTACGCCGACAAGAAGGACGTGGTCGAAGCCGCCAAGTCGGAGCACGAGGCGACGCTCGCCTATGTCCGCACCCCCGTCGGCAAGACCTCGGCGCCGCTCTATTCCTACTTCGCGCTCGTCGCCGACGATCCTTCCGTGCAGGTCGTCAGCCAGGCCCAGACCTGGTACATCAAGCAGATGCTGGCCGACACCGCGTTCAAGGATCTGCCGGTGCTTTCGGCGGCGGCCCCGTTCAAGGCCGGCGGCCGTGGCGGCGCCGACTATTATACCGACGTCCCGGCCGGCGATATCGCCATTAAGAACGTCGCGGACCTCTATCTCTACCCGAATACGGTGCAGGCCGTTGCCATCACTGGCGCCCAGGTGAAAAACTGGCTGGAAATGTCGGCCGGCATGTTCAATCACATCGACGCCGGCGCGAAGGACGCGGCGCTGCTCAACAGCGACTTCCCGTCCTATAATTTCGACGTGATCGACGGCGTGACCTACCAGATCGACCTGTCGCAGCCGCCGAAATATGATTCCTCAGGCAAAGCGATCAATCCGGATGCCAACCGCATTCAGAACCTCGCCTTCGGCGGCAAGCCGATCGACCCGGCCCAGAAGTTCGTCGTCGTCACCAACAATTACCGCGCCGGCGGCGGCGGCAGTTTCCCGGAGATCGCAGCCGACAAGGTGATCTTCCAGGCGCCGGACACCAATCGCGACGTCATCGTCCGCTATGTCCACGAGCAGGGCACGATCAATCCTTCGGCCGATGCGAACTGGACCTTCAAGCCGCTGCCGGGCACGACGGTCACATTCGAAAGCGGCCCGAAGGCGAAGCAGTTTCTGGCTGCGGTCAAGAGCGTCAAGATCGAGGATGCCGGCGATGGTGCCGACGGCTTCTCGAAGTTCAGGCTGGTTCTTTAAGAGCAGATCGGGGAAGGCGCGGCAGCCGCGCCTTCCCTACAGCGCGTCGCGATCTTTCAGATTCGCGGTTTGCGCTTTAGCTCTTTTATCTTGCGCATGTCGGTGCGGCAAAAGCGCTTCGCGCTTTGCCTAGGAAAACCGCTGCACACTTTTGCGCGACATGCCTTATTCTGCGGCGAGCGGGATTGCGGGTTCGCGCAGTTCCGCGATCCGGGCGTGGAAATCCGCCTGGCTCGGGCAATGGGTAAGCCGGGTGCGGAAGGCGTCGATCATCCAGGTGGCGGCAGGTCCGGGCGGATTGGCGAGCCGGCGCATCGAATAGATCGGATACTCCCCCTGTTCGTAGGCATCCAGATCGAGGTGAACGAGCGCGCCGCTTAAGAGATCGTCATGGATGAGCGACGCCGGAAGGCCGCCCCAACCGAGGCCGGCCTTGATCAGCTGATGCTTCGTCGCGATATCGCTGACGCGCCATGTCTTGTAGGACAGAACGTTGAAATCGCGCCCCTTCGTCAGGCCGGACGCATCGGTGACGACGAGCTGCACGTCCTCGCGCACGTCGCCGAGCGTCAGCGGCCGGTCAATTTGGGCTAGCGGGTGGTTGCGCGCGGCAACGGGCATCATGAAGGAATGGCCGATCCGCTCGGTGACGACCGAATCGTCCTGCTTCAGCACGGCGCCGCCGATCCCGATCGTCGCCTTGCCGCTCATGACCAGATCCATGACCATTCCGAGCTCGCCGACATTGAGGTTCAACGCAACGGACGGGAATATCTCGCGGAATTCGTGGAGCACGTCGACCACCGCCTTTGACGGCACCATGACGCTGATGGCGACAGAGACCTCCGCTTCCAGCCCTTCCTTCAGGCTCTTGACGCGCGCCCGCATGACCTGCAGGTCGCCGAGGATACGGCGCGCATCCTCCAGCATCGCCTTGCCCGCCTCCGTCAGCTTCGGCTGTCGGGCGCCGGAGCGCTCGAAAAGCGGCATTTCAAGCTGCGCTTCCAGATTGGCGATCGTATAGCTGACGACCGATTGCGCCCGGTTCAGCGCCCGCGACGCGGCCGAAAAGCTGCCGGTCTCGGCGACGGTCAGAAACACCTGCAATTGGTCCAAAGTCGGGTTCGGAAGCATATCCATCCATTCCATCGATAGTTTCGATCGACATTATCACCGTTTTTTCGATAGCGGGCCAGACCTATTTTCCATTTCGAGACTGCGGCTCACCTCCCAGCAACGGGCCGTAAAATCCAATTCGAAAGGAAATGCACCATGTCGTCCATCCTTCTTCTGACGTCCAGCCCGCGTGCCGAATCGCTCTCGACGCCGATCGCCGTCGAACTCGCCGAAAAGCTGAAGAACCAGAATCCGGGCAGCGTCCTCGTTCGCCGCGACCTCGCCGCCAACCCGCTGCCGCATATCGATGACCTCTTCACCGGCGCCATCCGCAAGCCGGCCGAAGCCCGCACCGCCGAGGAAGTCGCCGCCGTCAAGACCTCCGACGAACTGGTCAACGAACTCTTTGCCGCCGATACGATCGTCATCAGCACCGGCCTCATCAATTTCAATATCTATTCGTCGCTGAAGACCTGGATCGACAACGTCGCCCGCGCGGGCGTGACGTTCAAGTACACCGAAAGCGGCCCGGTCGGCCTGCTCACCGGCAAGAAGGTTTACGTGGTGCTCACCTCGGGCGGCGTCTACTCGCAGGGCCCGGCTGCCCCGTTGAACCATGCCGTACCGTATCTGAAGTCGGTTCTCGGCTTCCTCGGCATCAGCGATATCGAGACCATTTACGTCGAAGGCCTCGCCTTCGGTCCTGAAGCTGCCGAAAAGGCCATCGACGCCGCCAAGTCGCGCGTCCAGGAAATCGCGCTGGCCGCCTGATCGGCTGTCAAACGCTTAGGTGTAATGCAACGGCCGGCCCTTCGCCGGCCGTTTGTCATTTGTCGATAGCGGCGACAAAATCCCGGATCGTCTCGAGGATTTCGGCGGACAGCGCCTCATCGGAGGAAATCCTGGCAAGGCCGACGCCGCCGGCCATCATCGCGAAGGCCATGATCGCCTTGCGTCGTCTTTCCCCTTCATCCACTCCTGCGGCTTTGCTCGCCAATCCCGCGAAATTACGCCTCAGTCCGTCCGTCGCGATCGCTCGCGCCTTCTCGCCGCTGCGTGAGATATCGGAGGTCAGCGCCGCAAAAGGGCAGCCCTCGCCGGGATTGTCGCGGTGATAGGTGCTGACATAACGATCGGCGATATCGGCAGCCGTCATCTCCGCTGGGTCCACGCCCTCGGCCTGCAGCTTGTGTCCCCATGAATCGAAGGCAGACTGGATCGCCTCGGCGACCAGATCGTCACGGGAGGCGAAGTGCTTGTAGAAGCCGCCGACGGTCAGCCCGGCCTCCTTCATCAGGTCGGCAACGCCGATACCGTCGAGTCCCGCTTCGCGCAGCCGCCTGGATGCGGTCTCCACGATCTTCTCATGCGTCTTCTGTTTTTCCAGCTGCGAACGCCCCATCGGTGCCTCTTGACTTATGTGGATTATAAACATAATCCTTATAGATAACGATCATAATCCAGATCGTTGCCAATTCCAAGAGGAGCATGAATCATGCGTCTACAAAACAAGGTTGCTCTGATCACCGGCGGCAACAGCGGCATCGGTCTGGCGACCGCCAAGGTCTTTATCGACGAGGGCGCTAAAGTCGTGATCACCGGCCGTAACCCGGAAACGCTCGCTGCCGCCGAAAAGGCGCTGGGGGCCGGCGTTATTGCGCTGAAGGTCGATGTCACCGATGCCGCCGCTACCGAGAAGGCCTTTGCGGAAGCCGCCGCAAAGGTCGGCAAGTTCGACATCGTCTTCGCCAATGCCGGCATCGGCGGCGCGACACCACTTGGTGACACCTCGCCGGAGCAGTTCAATCAGATTATCAGCACCAATCTCACCGCCGTCTTCTTCACGGTGCAATCGGCCCTGCCGCATCTGGCTGACGGCGCTTCGGTCATCCTCAACGGTTCGGTGCATGCCGTGCTCGGCGCTCCCGGTTGGTCGGCCTATGCGGCGACCAAGGCTGCGGTTCGGGCGATGACGCGCAATATGGCCTCCGAACTCGCGCCGCGCGGTATCCGCGTCAATCAGGTGACACCCGGCGGCACGAAGACGCCGATCTGGTCGCCGATGGCCCAGACGGAAGATGCGATGTCGGCGCTCGAAGCCCGCATCGGCGGCATGAGCCCGCTCGGTCGCATGAGCGAAGCCGACGAAATCGCCAAGGCGGCGCTCTATCTGGCCTCGGATGACTCGTCCAATGTCACCGGCATCGAGATCACCGTCGACGGCGGCATGACGAGCGCCCCGTCCGGCGCCAAGATCTTCCGCGCCGCGTAACCAGCGAGGCTGGGCAAGTCGACCTTGCCCGGCCTCGCTCAGCGGTTCCGGACGCGGTGGACAACACGAAACAGGACGATTGCCAGATTGGCGACGGCAAGCAGCAGCAGGACATGCAGCATGGCCTGGATACCAGAGGAAACGATCAGGTTGCCGGCGATCAGCGGAAAGCCGAAGACACCGATGAAATAGGACAGCGAGAACAGGAGAAGCGATTGCGGCATAAGGCCTGTGGGCGCCTCATTTGCGGCAAGGCCATTGATGACGGAATAGGTCAGGCCGTAGCCCAGCCCCAGCATCGCAGCCGCTCCGAGATAGGCCAACTGACTTGAAGTCACCACCAGGAACAGCAGGATGGAGGCGAGCGTCAGGCTCGTCAGCACCAGAAGCGCATAGAACGGATCCTTCTTGACCACATAGCCCGCCACGAACAGCCGGCTGAGGATGGCGGCGGACATGAAACCGATGAAGAACAGCGAATAATCGAAACCGTGCGCCTTGGCATAGCTGGTCTGAAAGCTGGACAGCCCGCCGAAGATCGCGCCGCCGATGCCGACCATGGCGATGGAATAGATCGCCCGCGAACCGATCACCTGACGCGCTGCGGCAAAGGAGATCTTGTTGACATGCGGCAGGATCTTGCCGGCAGAGGTCAGCCTGACATGGAGCAGGAAATAAAGCGCGCCGCCGGCGAGACTGGAGAGGAACGCAAAGGCGAAGGCGGTTTCGATCGGCAGGGACCAGCCGGTGACAATGCGGCCAATTATCGGGCCGGCGCCGATGCCCGACATCATCGATCCCGAAAGCAGGGCAAAGAACCGGATCCGGTGCTCGGGCTCGGTGATCGCGGCGACCAGGATGGGGCCGAGCGCATAGAAGGTACCCCAGCCGATGCCGAGAACGAAACCGACGGTCATCAGGCTGAGCCCGGCTGCGGGCACCATGGCAAATCCCAGCCCCGATGCCGCCAGAAACAGCCCGGAAATCGCCACCGCACGCGCAGAGCCGATGGCATCGGCGATGTGGCCGGAGAGGATCACCAGAATGACCGTGCTGATGGTTGCCGCCGAGATGATCAGGCCGGCGAGCGCCTCGTTGCCGCCGCGCTGACCGACCAGCACCGGGATCAGAAAGGTCACGCCATAGGCGATCGAAAGAAGAAATCCTCCGATACACAAGACGGCAAACTCGCCGCCATCGACCTTCGTCCGTGCAACTGCATCACTCATGTCTCCACGCCCCTCGCAGGAAAGCTCATCCGCTGCGGCAATGGAGATCACGTTTGCGTTATGCTAACAAGCCGTTTTTATGGTACTGATAAGCCATTGAAAATCAATGACATCTGCATCCGCTGTTTGCGCTTCCCCAACATCGCAAACACCGGCAACCGACCTGCTGCGCTGATCGGCTCAACCGAGTTTCACGACACCGGAGCGGCCGACGACACAGTTGCGGCCGCTCTTCTTGGCCGCATAGAGCCTGCCGTCGGCGGCCGCCAGCACCGCGGTGAAATCGACGCCGTCCTCGTCGGCGGTCGCGACACCGATGCTGACCGTGACCGGTCTGTCGTCCGGCGTCTTGACGCTGGTGGCGATCGTCCAACGCAAGCGTTCGGCAAGCAGCAAACCTTCCTCGTGGTCGGTGCCCGGACAAACGGCAACGAATTCCTCGCCGCCGAAGCGGAAGACGCGGTCGCTCGAACGCAAGGTCGTGCCTAACCGGGTGGCGATCGCCTTCAGCACCTCGTCGCCCTGGAGATGGCCGTAGCCGTCATTGACATCCTTGAAGTGATCGGCGTCGATAATCAGGATGGTGGCGGACAGCCCCTGCCTCAATGCCTCGCGCAGCATCAGCGGTGCTTCCAGTTCCATGCGCGTGCGATCGTAGACGCCGGTGAGCATGTCGCGGCCGGTGCGCTCCAGAAGATCGTTGTAGCGCTCGCGGAAGGTCAGGTCGCCGAAGACGTCGCTGATCGAGCGTGCGGACACGGCAACCCCGCCCCGGCGAATACGATATTCGTAGATCGCAAACATTGCCGCATAGAGGCAGACGGCAAGCATTTTCGCCTTCCAGCCTGCCCAGAATGCGGTGATCGGCACATCCAGGAAATAATGCAGCGCGGCGAAGAAACCGATCTGGTCGAAGGTCAGCAGCACGAAGCCCGAAATCAGGAAACGCAGGACGACGCGGCGGCGGAAGAAATCCCCGAGTTTTTCGTAAAGCAGAATGATGCCGAGCGAATCGACATAGAGCAGTGCCGTGCCCCAGACCATCAGCCAGCCCATCTCCTGGAGGAAATCGACGTCGGGCGTGTGGTCGGGCGACATCTGCAGCGGCAGGTGCAGCTGCAGCACCCAGGCAATGCCGACGGTCAGCAGATTGCCGAGGAACAAGCCGTAGATCGGCTGGCGGACCGTCGCGGCATCCTCCTGCAGGTAAAGCATCAGGATCATCATCAGCTTGCCGGAGAAGAAGACCGATGAGCCCGGCGACACGTCGCCGAACGGCAGCGCGATATAGAAGACCGCCGCCAGATAGGTCTCCATGAAATGCATGACGCCGAGCGCCGTCAGGAAAACCCCGAGACCAAGCCGATGACGGAAATGCAGAAGCGTCACCATCAGCGCGAAATAAGCGATGGCTTCGACGGCAAAGAGAGCGAGGTTGAGCGTCTCCATCACCGCACCCCGGCTTCAGGTCGGCGCGCTGGACCGAACGCGGGCGCAGTGGCCGCGACGGCGGATCCTTTGGTCGATCGTCCGAAAAAGTCAAACACGAGGGCGGCCCTGCACATGCTGCAGGCCATAGCTTTGACTGCAATCCTTTAAGATTGCGTGAGCGAGATGCCGATCACCGGCCGCGTCGCCGCGTCACAGGATTGAAAAAAAAGAATAATTGCGGCCGGTATCAGATGCCGATGCGGCGCATCCCGGTGTCAGACCTGGCGAAGCTTCTCGCCGTCGCCAAAGAGTGACGAACCATGCTGGTCGATGATCTGCTGCGCCTTGCGCACCGTGCATTCGAGCGCGTCATCGGAAGAGGAAAACAGATCGGCGCGGATGAAATTGCGCACCAGCACCTCGTCGCCAACCTTCTTTTCAATGCGGCCGGCTAGGCGATATTGGCTGCCTTCCCTACGCGGCTCCGCGTAGATCGTGCAATCGTTGTAAAGCTGCGGCTCGCCGGAACGGCCTGCCGCCTCCGAGGTCGGTTTGCCGCCGCCGGAGAACATCGAAAAGAGATTTGAAAGGAACGAAGCCATGATCCGCCTTTAGCACGATGACATTGTTTTCGCCAAGTCAAATGATCAGGTTGGCGAGGATCTCGTTTTCGGTGATATCCTCGTAACCCATGCCGGCGGCTTCGAAATTTCCGATCAGCCGGGCGAAATTCTCCGGCGCCTTGGTTTCGATGCCGATCAGGATCGAGCCGAAATTGCGGGCCGATTTCTTCAGATATTCGAAGCGGGCGATATCGTCGTCGGGCCCGAGCAGATTGAGGAAATCCCTGAGCGCGCCGGGGCGCTGGGCGAGCCGCAGGATGAAGTATTTCTTCAGCCCTGCGTAACGCATGGCTCTTTCCTTTACGTCAGGCAAGCGCTCGAAATCGAAATTGCCGCCGGAAACGACGGCAACGATGGTCTTGCCGCGGATCGCCTCAGCGTCCATCGCGGCGATCGCCGTCAGCGACAGGGCGCCGGCCGGCTCCAGCACGACGCCCTCGACATTCAGCATCTCCTGGATGGTGACGCAGATGGCGTTCTCCGGCATCAGTTGCACTTGGCTTGCCGGGAAATCGCGAAGGGCGGCGAAATTCAGGTCACCGATGCGGGCAACGGCGGCGCCATCGACGAAGTTGTCGACCTTGGCAAGGGTCGTCACCTGACCCGCCTCGATGCTGCGCCTCAGGCTCGGCGCGCCGGCGGGCTCGGTGAAGACAAAGGCCGATTTCGGCACGGTGCCGTCGAGATAACCGGTGATGCCGGCGGCAAGGCCGCCGCCGCCGACCGGCAGGACGACCATATCGGGCACCGTTCCCTCAGGCAGCTGCTGCATGATCTCGGCGGCGACGGTCGCCTGCCCTTCGATGATGTCGGCATGGTCGAAGGGCGGCACCATGACGCCACCGACCGCTTCGACATGGTCGCGTGCGGCCTGATAGCACTGGTCGAAGAAATCGCCGAACAGCCGGATGGTGATGAATTCGGCGCCGAACATGCGGGTCTTGTCGATCTTCTGCTGCGGTGTCGTCACCGGCATGAAGACGACGCCCGGCACGCCGAAATGGCGGCAGACATAGGCAAAGCCCTGGGCATGATTGCCGGCCGAGGCGCAGACGAAGGTCTTGCCGGAAGCGCCCTGCCCGATCGCCTTGCGGAAGAAATTGAAGGCGCCGCGGATCTTGTAGGAACGCACCGGCGACAGATCTTCGCGCTTCAGCCAGATATCGGCACCGTAGCGGGCAGAAAGATGGTCATTGAGCTGCAGCGGCGTCGCCGGAAAAAGGCTGCGCATTGCCGCTTCGGCGTTTTCGACATCAAGTCTTGTCACCAACGTGGTCCATTCCTAAAGATTAGCCGCCGCCGCTATGGCACAGGCCGACCGGCAAAAGAAAGCCCGCTCCGGTCATTTCCGGTTCGCTGACCGAACCGCTCACATCCTGATGCCGGGTCCAGCGTCAGGAAGCCTTTCTTAAGCCAATCGCGAAATCGGCGGCAGATGAACTGATTTTAACTGTCAATGCAAAGGCCTGCCAATTATATGGAACGATGATGATCTTCAAATTCGCAAAACCTGTGGCCTGGCTGCTGCTCGCCTTCATTCTCTTCGTCACGGTTTCGCCGATCGGGCTGAGGCCGGAGACCGTCACGACTGTCGATACCGACCGCGCGGGCGCTTATATTCTTGTCGGCCTCGCCTTTGCGCTCGCCTATCCGAAACAGTGGAAATTGGTGGCCGTGCTGCTGATCGCTGGTTCAGTCGCCATCGAATATCTGCAGTACCTCTCGCCGACGCGCCATCCGCGCTTGCATGATGCCGGCATCAAGGCAATGGGCGCCGCCCTCGGGCTGCTGGCCGGCTGGGTGATCAACAGGTGGCGCGAGACGGTGATTATCTCAGGTTAGAAACCGCGAAACTCCATGGCCCAGAAGAACAGCGGTATCGCAGCCGTCGCGGTTCCCAGAACAAGCGCGACACTGGTCTTGAAGATCCGGATGCGCCGAACCTTAGCCCCAGTCCAATCGTAAACCATCGCCTTACTCCCACAAGACAACACTTACTCAACCGCCGCGGCGCAATCCTTGCACCGAAAATGCTATTGTCAAGCGATGACATGCTTATATCCACGATATACGTGCATATTCAAACGGTATTATGAAGCTGTGTGGGCAGGAGGACACGAACCCGCATAACCGGAGCCAATAGTGCTTGCTGAGACCGCTGCACTTGATCGGCATCGGGAATGACTATGATTACATCAATATAGCGCAAGCTTATGCTCGACGGCGAGCAGGTCGACTTCCCGCTCGCCGTCTCGCACTTCTGCACAGATTCCCGAGATCGAAATCCAGATAAATCACAAATAATTCAAAGTGTTATAGCTTCCGTCACGAGCCTGAAAGACGCAACGGCGCGACAACATCATCACGTCTAGCCGTCATAATGGCCGGAGAACGCCGCTTCCGCAGACTTGACGGTGACAGCCACATTCACGCCTTTTGTCACCGTCGCGCCGGTGGCGCGAAGATCGGTTACCACTTTCAAGCCGCCCGCCTTGGGGACCGGGAGCGGCAGTACGGTGCCGGCGTCCAGATCGGCGACCCAGAGCCCGTCTTGACCTTCAACACTAATAACAACAACTGTAGCCATGTTTTGCCCTTTCTAACGATTGATGTTTAAAATCCAGCTTTCTTCAGGCCTTCACGATAAAGATCTTTATGCCACTGCTCTTTACTTGGAACTGCAGACAACCATTTGTCCACATCGAAGTCCGGATTGCCTTCACGAAACCTTCGTACGAAGATCCGCGCCTTGTCCTGATGACCCAACATGGCCCAACTTGCAGCGGACAACCTATCCGCTAAATTAGGATCGGCCATCTGCCCGATATAGTCCAGCGAAGCTTCGAATTCGCCCAGCGCATAGTTTGCTCCTGCAGCAGTCCAGAAATAGGTATCGGGACCGAGCGGGTTCAGCTCGATTGCCCGCTCGATCTTTCGCAAGGCCATGGCGGGGAGCGAACAATGAACCAGGGTGTCAGCGTAGTCGGCAATCACGTCGGCGTAGTGCGGCGCAAGGCTTTCCGCCACTTCCATTGCTTCGGCGCTTTCATCGAAGGCGCCCTGCAAGAGTTTGGCGACACCGAGCTCGCGATGGCCATCGGCGAAGTCCGAACGCATCCCGGTGGCCTGTTTTGCGAAGGTCTCCGCCAATTGTAAAAGATCGATATCCCCCCGCGCCGTCAGCAGCCATTCCTTGGAATAGGTCCGCGCCATCGAACTCAGCGCCGGGGTGAAATCCGGGCTTACGCTGAGCGCGGCTTTCATTTCCTTGCGCACGCGCCGCAGGTTCGGAAGCGTCAGCCGCGCCAGGTGCCGCCTGCCGACAAGATATCTGTGGTAGGCGACCGGGTTCAGATCTTCGCGCAATGCCTCATGACGCTCGATTTCACTGGACACGGAGAGGGCGATCTGGCGGGCAACCACTCTCCTGTCTCTGGCAAGATCCATCCGATCGAGGCTGAACCTTTCGGCCCAGACAATCTGATTCTGATCGAAAAAGATTAGCTGAGCGAACAGCGTCACTTCCTCGCCCATATTGCTGATCCGGGTGTCGAGGATATAGTTGACGCGATGCCGTTCAAAGAAGGCCTTCTGCGTCTCCACCTGATGGCCGATTTGCACCGCCGAATACGGGGCGATGACCTCCAGGCTGTTGAAGACGCAAAATCCGATCGTGATATCCTCCACCAAAGACGCTGCCAGAAAACCGGCTTGCGGCCGAACGGATTGATTCCTGGGAGGAAGCAGCACCAGGCGGGGAATGGCAATCCGGATATCTTCGGGCTCGAGGGGTAGAGCAGCCTCGAGTTTCGCCTGTGACGACACGGATGGCGGACGCAGGGATTTCGCGTCACCGCCATCGGATTCGCTGCGCGCGGCGACAGCTCTCGCCGTCGAGCTGCGCCGCTGTTCAAAGTAGCTGCGAAGGGATTCGACTTCCCCTTCCGCCTTGAAGATCCGTATGAGCAGTTGCAGTGTTTCCGGATCCTTCGGCTCGGTCCGAAACAGGATAACCGCGGCCTTCCTCAGGAGCTCGGATTCCTTTTGCGACGGGGCCAGTTGGGACGCCGTTCTCAAAGTATTGGCGAGAAGCTCGTTATGGAAATCTTCACGCTCGGCGAGCCAGCGCTGAAACTGACGGCTATGGTTGTGAACCGGCTCCAGAAAAGGCTGGTTCATCAGCGTCACCAGCTGTCTCAGCCGGGAGAACGGCTCAACCTCTTCCTCCTCGCCGTCGAGCAGCATGTCGGAAGACAGAGCCCCTTTGTCGAGGGTGAGCAAGTTGCCTTGAGACGAAAGGATGTTTACCCCGAGATCGTTTTGACGAGCCTTAATTCTCGAAATCACCTTCCGCAAAGTCGAAAGTGCAACATCCCTGTCACCTTCGCCCCATAGGAAGCGGGCCAGCGTCGTTCGATCCGCCGAAGCTTGCTCGGTTGTGAACAAATAGGCGAGAAGCAGCAGGCCTTTCTCAGGAAACGCGACAGCATTCCCCTCCCCGTCAACGAGCTGCAGCCTCCCGAAGGTCTTCAGAACAAAAGCCATTTCGCCCTATAAGTCACCACATGTCCCAACATTCATGATGAAAAAGTGCAATGCACGTATTGCAACAGTAAAAATCGCAAACGCTACCCCTGCCAGTACTTTGTCCCAATGTCCGGCGAAATTCAACAAGCTTGTGTCGCAAGGGTTGTGCTGAGTTTTTTTCGCCGGCTGGCATGAAATTCCGCAATCGACTGTCACGCCCTTGCATGGGCACAACGACAATCTGAAACTTCGTGACGCGCAGTTGCTTGCCGAAGCTTTGATCAGCGCCCGGATCGCCGCGTTACTCCGAGATTCAGCTGAACATTCCAAACGACCAGGTGATGGCAGGCGTCCAGACTTTGAAACGGAATCGCACCTCGCCACTGAATATCGGTTGAGAATGCCGCCTCTCTTTGTTAGCAGGGAGAACCACGCGGACGTGGTGGAATCGGTAGACACAAGGGACTTAAAACAAAATTGAGTGCACTGGCGGAAACGCCTGATGTAGAACTGCTCAAAGTCGGGGAAACCTGTCAGATGGCAATCCCGAGCCAAGCCCTGCAAGGGGAAGGTGTAGAGACTAGACGGGCAGCACCTAAGGCAGACGCTAGGGTGAAGGTATAGTCCAGACCACAAACGCCGGAAGGCGGCGGCGAAAGCCGTAGCGGTAAGAAAATCCCTCGGCCTAGGCTATGCGGGTTCGACCCCCGCCGTCCGCACCATATGCCGTTACAGATCCGGGCACCGACGAGCAGGCATGCGGCACCGCCGGCCTAAACCGCTTTGACGTCTCACCATCATGCTCGGCTGTTTGCAAAGCGGCCGAAGGGCGCTACCTATTGACCAGCCTCACATCACGGAACATCCCATGAGCCACGCCACCGTCGTCACCGCCGCCATGCTCGCCATCGGCGACGAACTTCTTTCCGGCCGCACCAAGGACAAGAATATCGGCCACCTGGCCGACCTGCTCACCCTTTCCGGCATCGACCTCAAGGAGGTGCGCATCGTCGCCGACGACGAGGAGGCGATCGTCGAGGCGCTGAACGCGCTTCGCGGCAAATATGATTACGTCTTCACGTCAGGCGGCATCGGGCCGACGCATGACGACATCACCGCCGATGCCATTTCCAAGGCGTTCGGGGTGCCCTGCGACTATGACGAAGAGGCGATGAGGCTGCTGGCCGATATGTACCGACGCCGCGAGATGGAATTCACCGAGGCGCGCCAGCGCATGGCGCGCATGCCGCGCGGATCCGTTCATATCGCCAATCCGGTGTCGACGGCGCCCGGTTTCATCATCGGCAATGTCCATGTCATGGCCGGCGTGCCGCAGGTTTTCCAGGCGATGGTCGACAATGTGCTGCCGACGCTTCGAACCGGCACGCCGGTGCTGTCGCTCGCCATCGCCTGCCCTTACGGCGAAGGCGAGATCGGCACGCCGCTGACGGCGATCCAGAAAGCCCATCCGGACACCAGCATCGGCTCCTATCCCCGCTATATCGGCCAGAAATTCTCGACCGAGATCGTCGTGCGCGGCCGCGCGCAGGCGGCCATCGATGCGGCCGGCGCCGAGGTGCAAGCCATGATCGACGCCATCCGCCAGAGGAAAGACATCGCCGAAAACCATTCCGCCGAGGCTTGAGGACAATGCCGGAACCGGGGACCAGGCTTGATCCCCGTCAAGGAACGGAAGAACGGTCCGGTGCATTCCTTCCCTCGCGCACGCCATTTCAGCGCAAGGAGAATTGATATGTCTTACAAAACCATTCTCGCCATTCTCGATACAGCAGACAATAGCAGCGCCGTTGCCGATTTCGCCTTTGCCATTGCCGCCGAAAGCGGCGCGCATGTGATCGGCCTGCATGCCGAAAACATCTCCGCCGTGCCGCTGGTGGCGCCGATGGAAATCCCCGATCCGGTCGCCGTGCAGGCGCTGCAGGACATGGCGCATAGCGAAACCCTCGCGGTGGAGCGGATTTTTCGCGCCAAGGCGGAAGCCTCAGGCGGCTCCTCCGAGTGGCGCAGCTTTGCGACCTCCATCGGCTACGGCTCCGCGCCGCTCATCGAAAGCGCGCGCAGCGCCGATCTGCTGATCGCCTCGCAGGCCGACCCGGCCAAAGCCTCAGACAGCCATGTCGACGTCGACAGCTTCCTATTCGAAACCGGCCGGCCGGTGCTGATCATCCCCTACATCATCCGCCAGCCGAAGCCGATCAAGCGCGTGCTGATCGCCTGGAACGGCTCGAAGGAGGCGGCACGCGCGACCTTCGACGCGCTGCCGATCCTCAAAGCCGCCGAAGAGGTCGAGATCTTTTCGGTCGATCCGGCCGACACGGCGCTGCAATCGCCGCTGACCGCAGGCGCCGAGATCGCCGCCACCCTTGCCCGCCACGGCGTGAAAACGACGCTGGCGACGGCCCGAAGCGTGGATAAGAACACTTCGCATGTCATCGAAAACCGGCTGTCGGACGACAGCATCGATCTTCTTGTCATGGGCGCCTATACGCATTCCTGGCTCTGGCAGATGATTTTCGGCGGCACGACGAGGACCTTGCTGCAATCGATGACGGCGCTGACGCTTTTGTCGCGTTGATCGGCTGCTCTTGCCTTTTGACGGCAAATTCCGTTAATTGCGGCGACCGATGAGGGCTTCGAGCCTCGGCCATAACTAGCGCAATGCAGCTCGCGCGTTTCTTGTTTTGCCGATCGCCGCCTCAAGCTCGTCCGGTCGCCGACAAACGGCGTGTCCTTTCTTCATGCCGCGGAGCAGCCCGATGTCCCTTCCCGATAAAGCCTTTCCCGTCTCCTGGGATCAGTTCCACCGCGATGCACGCGCCCTTGCCTGGCGGCTTGCCGGCCTTGACCAGACGTTCAAGGCGATCGTCTGCATCACCCGCGGCGGCCTCGTTCCGGCCGCGATCATCTCGCGCGAACTGAATATCCGGCTGATTGAGACCGTCTGCGTCGCCTCCTATCATGACTATGTCAACCAGGGCGACATGACGCTGCTCAAGGGAATAGCGCCCGAGCTTGCCGAAAACGGCGGTGAAGGCGTGCTCGTCGTCGACGATCTGACGGATACCGGCAAGACCGCCGTTCAGGTGCGCACCATGCTGCCGCGGGCCCATTTCGCCTGCGTCTATGCCAAGCCGAAGGGTGTTCCAACAGTCGATACCTTCATCACCGAGGTGAGCCAGGATACCTGGATCTACTTCCCCTGGGACATGGGCTTCACCTACCAGGAGCCGATTGCCAAGGGTCCGCGCTGAGCGCACAGATCGCAGCGCGCACCAATCGTATTTACCACTTGAAATTGTTCCAGTTTTTGTCGGCCGGGTTTGCTGAATCCGCTATCGGGATCTGCACATCTATTTTAACTTATTCGCATAAACTCGGCAGCTGCGAATCGCATCAAACTGCGCTTAAAGCGTGCAGTAAACGATGCGGTAGAAGGAAACGACGATGGCGCGGTGGGGATATGTTGCGGTGGTTGCCGTCGGGCTGGCGGCATGTCTGCCTCCGCTCGCGCCTACCCGCGCCGAGCCTGCCTATATTCCGCTGGTGCGCGACTATGTCGAGACGCGGATCCGGCCGATGGTGGAAACGCCGCTAGTGCTGAAAGCCATCGCCGAACAGAATGCCAAATTCACCGATGTCAGCGAAATCGACCTGCGGGTGCTTGACGAGACCTACCGGTCGGAGGTCGATCGGCACCACCTGCAGATGGTCCAGCTGCTGCTCGACAAATCCGTGTCGAATTACCTGAAAGCCAGGCAGGACGCCTCGCAGGGGGCGATCGTCGAATTTTTCGTCACCGACAGTCATGGGCTGAACGTCGGGCAAAGCACCATCACCGCCGACTACTGGCAGGGCGACGAGGAGAAATACCTCAGAACCTTCGCCGACGGCTCCCGAGAGATCTTCATCGACCGGGCGGAACGCAACCAATCCACCCAGATGCTGGAAACGCAGGCGAGCTTCGTCGTTATCGATGAAGAGGACAAGCCGATCGGCGTCGCCACCGTCACCATCGCCATCGATGCGCTCTGAGGAGGGCTGATTTCCGCGCCGAATCGGCATGCCGATTTGCACCGGAAATGCCATCACAAGATTTGCCGCCGGGCGCTTTTTTGCCGTTTCAGCCTTTTCCTTAGCCGACAGCGCCTGCAAGCCATTGTAATTTCAGGGCTCCCCGGCTTTCCCCAATCTTCACAGGCGCATCCACAAGATGTTGTGGTTAGCAATCAATTAACGGCCAGCCCTTGACGGAATCACCCGTTTCAAACTTACTGTCCCTGATGTTGCGGCGGCGACAGGACCGGAGGTAACGAGCCCGGTTCCCTATTGAAAATTAGGACGCGGAATCAAGGCAATGTGCCGGGAACGGTGTCAGGCCTGACAGGATCTCTGCGCGATTTTCAGCCTCCAAAAAAAGTGACGTCGGGACTGGCGATAATAAGCTGTTAATACTATATTTAGCGTTTGCAGCCACCATCACCACAAGATACAGGAAGGACATCTCCGGATGACACCCCTGTGACAATACGGAAACGAGACTGGCTGCACGACGACAAATGTGCCGCCGGATAGGAATTTTGCGCCCCGGTCGCGGGGACCGGGCGCCAACACGAGGTCAAGACCATGCGCATCGAACGTCGTTTCACGAAGGCCGGACAAGGCGCCTATGCGGATATCGAATTCCGCAAGGCGACGAGCGAGATCAAGAACCCCGACGGTTCGATCGTGTTCCGCCTCGAGAATATCGACGTTCCCGCGCAGTTCTCCCAGGTCGCGACCGACGTTCTGGCACAGAAGTATTTCCGCAAGGCCGGCGTCCCCACCCGGCTGAAGAAGGTCGAGGAAAACGACGTTCCCTCCTTCCTGTGGCGCTCCGTTCCCGACGATGCGGCGCTGAAGACCCTGCCGAAGGACGAACAGACCGGCTCCGAAATCGATGCGCGCCAGGTCTTCGACCGCCTCGCCGGCACCTGGACCTATTGGGGCTGGAAGGGCGGCTATTTCTCCTCCGAGGAAGATGCTGCCGCCTTCAAGGACGAGCTTGCCTATATGCTCGCCACCCAGCGCGTCGCGCCGAACTCGCCGCAATGGTTCAACACCGGCCTGCACTGGGCCTACGGCATCGACGGTCCCGGCCAGGGCCATTTCTATGTCGACCCCTTCACCGGCAAGCTGACCAAGTCCAAGTCCGCCTACGAACATCCGCAGCCGCATGCCTGCTTCATCCAGTCGGTCGAGGACGACCTCGTCAACGAAGGCGGCATCATGGACCTCTGGGTGCGTGAAGCGCGCCTGTTCAAATACGGCTCCGGCACCGGCTCCAACTTCTCGATGCTGCGCGGCGAAGGCGAAAAGCTTTCCGGCGGCGGCCGCTCCTCCGGCCTGATGAGCTTCCTGAAGATCGGCGACCGCGCCGCCGGCGCCATCAAATCCGGCGGCACGACGCGCCGCGCCGCCAAGATGGTGGTCGTCGATATCGACCATCCCGATATCGAGGAATATATCAACTGGAAGGTCAAGGAAGAGCAGAAGGTTGCTGCCCTCGTCACCGGCTCGAAGATCGTCGCCCGGCACCTGAAGACAATCATGAAGGCCTGCTTCAACTGCGAAGGCGGCGACAATGGCGATTGCTTCGATCCGGCCAAGAACCCTGCCCTGAAGCGCGAAATCCGCGCCGCCAAGAAGGATCAGGTTCCGGAGAATTACGTCCAGCGCGTCATCCAGTTCGCCCGCCAGGGCTACAAGGATCTCGAATTCAAGACCTACGATACGGATTGGGATTCGGAAGCCTATCTCACGGTCTCCGGCCAGAACTCCAACAACTCCGTCTCGATCAAGGATGACTTCCTGCGCGCCGTCGAAAATGACGGCGAGTGGAAGCTGACCGCCCGCAAGGACGGCCGGGTGATGAAGACGCTGAAGGCGCGCGATCTCTGGGAAACGATTTCCTACGCCGCCTGGGCGTCTGCCGATCCGGGCATCCACTTCAACACGACGATGAACGACTGGCACACCTCGCCGGCCGGCGGCCCGATCCGCGGCTCGAACCCGTGCTCGGAATATATGTTCCTCGACGACACGGCCTGCAACCTCGCCTCGCTGAACCTGCTGCAGTTCAAGGACAAGGCCACCAAGCGCATCAATATCGCCGATTACGAACACGCCGTTCGCCTGTGGACCGTCGTGCTCGAAGTCTCGGTGATGATGGCGCAGTTCCCGTCGAAGCGCATTGCCGAACTCTCCTACGAATACCGCACGCTCGGCCTCGGCTACGCCAATATCGGCGGCCTGCTGATGTCGTCGGGCATTCCCTATGACTCCACCGAGGCCCGCGCCATTGCCGGTTCGCTGACCGCGATCATGACCGGCATCTGCTATGCGACCTCGGCCGAAATGGCTGCCGAGCTCGGCCCCTTCCCGAACTTCGCGCCGAACCGCGAGAGCATGCTCAGGGTCATTCGCAACCATCGCCGCGCCGCTCACGGCGAAACCTCCGGCTATGAGGCGCTGTCGATCGACCCGGTCGCGCTGATCCATTCGGAAAACCCGGACCAGGATCTCGTCGCCCACGCCAAATCGGCCTGGGACAAGGCGCTCGCGCTTGGCGAACAGCACGGCTACCGCAATGCCCAGGTCTCGGTCATCGCGCCCACAGGCACGATCGGTCTCGTCATGGATTGCGACACGACAGGCATCGAGCCCGACTTCGCGCTCGTCAAGTTCAAGAAGCTCGCCGGCGGCGGCTACTTCAAGATCATCAACCGCGCCGTGCCCGACGCGCTGCGCACGCTCGGCTATTCCGAGAGCCAGATTGCCGAAATCGAGGCCTATGCCGTCGGCCACGGCAACCTGAACCAGGCGCCGGCGATCAATCCGTCGACGCTGAAGGCCAAGGGCCTGACCGACGAGAAGGTGGAAGCCGTCAACGCCGCGCTGAAGAGCGCCTTCGACATCAAGTTCGTCTTCAACCAGTGGACGCTCGGCGCCGACTTCCTGAAGGAGACGCTGAAGGTTTCCGACGAACAGCTCTCCGACATGAGCTTCAGCCTGCTCGACCATATGGGTTTCTCGAAGAAGGACATCGAAGCCGCCAACATCCATGTCTGCGGTGCGATGACGCTGGAAGGCGCGCCCTTCCTCAAGGCCGAGCACCTGCCGGTCTTCGATTGCGCCAATCCCTGCGGCAAGATCGGCAAGCGCTATCTCTCGGTGGAAAGCCATATCCGCATGATGGCGGCTGCCCAGCCCTTCATCTCCGGCGCGATTTCCAAGACGATCAACATGCCGAACGAGGCGACCGTCGAGGATTGCAAGAACGCCTACCTGCTCTCCTGGAAGCTTGGCCTCAAGGCCAACGCGCTCTATCGCGACGGCTCCAAGCTGTCGCAGCCGCTCAACGCCTCGCTGATCGAGGATGAGAACGACGAGGAAGCGCTGGAGGAACTGCTGCAGGCGCCGGTCGCCGCCCAGGCCGTCACCATCACCGAGAAGATCATCGAGCGGGTGATCGAACGGGTTTCGCGCGAACGCGAGAAGCTGCCGAACCGCCGCCAGGGCTATACCCAGAAGGCCGCCGTTGGCGGACACAAGGTCTATCTCAGAACCGGCGAATTCGGCGACGGCCGCCTCGGCGAGATCTTCATCGACATGCACAAGGAAGGGGCCGCCTTCCGTGCGATGATGAACAATTTCGCCATCGCCATCTCGCTCGGCCTGCAATATGGCGTGCCGCTCGAGGAATATGTCGAGGCCTTCACCTTCACGAAGTTCGAGCCGGCCGGCATGGTCATCGGCAACGACGCGATCAAGAACGCCACCTCGATCCTCGACTATGTCTTCCGCGAGCTTGCCGTCTCCTATCTCGGCCGTCATGACCTTGCGCATGTCGATACGTCGGATTTCTCCAACACCGCACTCGGCAAGGGCATCCAGGAAGGCAAGACCAACCTGCTGTCGACCGGCTGGACCCGCGGCTACAAGCCGACGCTGGTTTCAGGCACCGGCGGCGAACGCCAAGCGGGCGAACCCAAGGGTGCCGCCACCGCAGCCCCTGCCCGCGCCGCTTCCACCGGCACCGTCACCGCCTTTGCCGGCAGTGCGGCCCGCAAGCTGGAGCCGACCGTCGCCATCTCCACCTCCGAAATCGTTGCCTTCAAGCGCGATTACGAGGAGCGCGCCAAGGAATTGGCGGAAGAGATCGCCGAAGAGGTAACCGAGGAAATCACCAGCGACGCCACCGCCCTCTTCTCCGACAAGGCGGCAGCCGATGCGGCAACGGCGAAGACCGAAGCCAAGAAGGTGGAAGCCGAACGCCGCCAGCGCTCGATCATGCAGGGCTATACCGGCAACATGTGCTCGGAATGCCAGAACTTCACGATGGTGCGGAATGGCACCTGCGAGAAGTGCGACACGTGTGGGGCGACGAGCGGGTGCAGCTGATTGGGCTTATTGTTTCGGGGAGCTGACAGCTAAAACCGCGTGGTGTTAGCCAACCTACTTAATCAGGATTTTCCGGGCGCTTCGGCGTCCGGAATTTATATAGGAACAAACAGACAACAAAGAGGCTTGCCAAAAATCAGCATGCAAATGGCGCTCAGCACACCTTGAGCGTCCTCCGTTCTCGAAGGGATTGGCGATGGCATCTGTAAAGACATTTGGCTTCTCTTTTTTGCTCAGGTTGGTTTGCCTTAGTCCCAAACCGCAGAAACGGGCAGTCCGCGAACGACACAAACCTAGCAAAAGCGGGTTCGATTACCACCGAAGCCTCCGACTGCGAATTCAACAGATCACCTTCGAGGGACTGTCTGATGCACAGGTTTTAGCGTCAACGGATCAGATAACAAAAGCCCCAGAGCGAGCTTCGGCCAAACGAGGGCTCGAAAGATTTTTCAAATGGTGAGAGGACAATCCTGGCGCGCTGGCGACATGTCCTGCTCTCACCTTTTTGAGTCCCAGAGGCTTTTTCAAAGTAACCTTTCAACCCGACTTCCTGTTGGAACTCGACGGGCGGCGAACCGCTATTCATGTTTGGAATACTCAGCAGAAGCTGAGCGGTAATCTTGTACTAGCGGTATTGTGGGCCGTGGCGAGTCGGTTTCCACCTCAAAATCGGCCGGATGACTTCGCCGTACTATCTTTGCAAGACGGGAGGTTTTATCGCTGGTCGAACGCGACGAAGGAGTATGCCCTTCTTGGCGAAAATCTGCTCACAATGCTGGACACACAGTGCGAGTTGGCACGGACTGAACTTGGTCTGCCGGCAATTGGTTCAGAGGTGCCGCAACCGATAGCTTAATGGCCGCCTGCAAATCCGGTCTGCTAGCGAGCGGTGCGATAGGCAACCTAGCTCGAACGGAGGTCAACACTTGCCGCTTTGCGCTATTTCCCCTTAAATATGTCTAACATCTTCGGGTCGTTTATTTTTCGAGCTATATCAACCGCGGAAGAATTGCTGCTGTCCACGTCATGCACCCTAGCTCCTCTTTCGATTAAAAACTCTACGCTATCGTAGTCTCCAACGCCCGTGGCCATCATCAATGGAGTGTATCCATATGAGTTTCCGACGTTTACATCAGCTCCCATGTATACAATTGCCTTAACCCACAAACTTTGAAGCAGCTTTGGGCAATCTACGGCATCCACTGCTGAAAGCAATGGAGTCGTGCTTCTGACTCCATCGAAGTGAATACGGTTTATATTATCTATATCAAATAGATTCTCCAAAGACCAGAAAACATTACCGGCGCAAACAGCTTCGTCAATACTTTCATATCTTTGACAAGGCCTAGTGAGCCATATAATTGCTGCAAATACCAAACATAAATAAATCAATATTTTCCGCAATTTCTGATCCTGCAGGCCTCGAAAAAGCTCTACTCCCGCGAATATTTTAAACAATTACGTCCCCTACCCTTGTCTCTCGATTACAACTCCTAGGAATAGCAACTGGGCAGAAAAAGACCACTTAGCACGGGTAATATTCCGGGGAGACGATAAATCGAAGAGTGACTACTCAGAAGGTCGCATGAAACAAGAATGCGATCCTAGAACTCCGTTCTCCACATTTTAGGGATTCAACTTGCAAGGGCGGAGCCGGCATCCGAAGGCATCACGCCACGCCGCCGGCGATCTGGCGCAGTCCGTTGGCGACGGCGATGACGGCTCTGTCGTTGCGGCTTTCCGGCAGCATCCGGGCCGTGATCGAAAGGCCGAGCGGCACGAGGCGGCCGAAGGGTGCGACGAGGGCGCCGCTGTTCAGGTGAGGCTGGATCAGCGATTGCCGCCCCATCAAAACGCCTGCGCCGGATAAAGCTTCCTGCACGGCAACCGCATAGAGCGAGAAGCCGGGGCCGGTCGGGATCACCGGGCTGTCGGGCATGGCGGAAGCGGCCCAGATCCGCCAGTCCTGCCAGACTACATCCGAGATGCAGTTGGCCGCCGCAAGATCGGCGGGATCGGCAAGTGTTTCGGCCAATCCAGGGATGCAGACCGGCAGCAGCTGCTCATCCCACAAGGTGATCTTGTCCGGGCCGGGCTCGGCATAGAACAGGCACAGATCGAAAGGCGTGCGCTTGAGATCAGGCGGTTCTTCGAGCGCGGTCACCGAGATGTCCACGTCGCGCAGCGCGGCGCGCAGAGGCAGCAGGCGCGGCGCCAGCCACAGTTGGGCGAGCGCCGGGGAAGTGACGATATGGACTTTGCGCGGGGCTGCATGACGCCGCAATTCGCGCACCGCTCCTCCAAGCGCATCGAAGGCGGCGCTGAAGCGGGGCGCGACGCGCTCCCCCAGGGCAGTCAGGCTGACACCCTCGCCTGGCGGTGAAACAGCTCGGCGCCGAATTCGGCCTCCAGCGCTTTGATCTGCGCCGCCACCGCCCCTGGAGTCACCATCAGCTCATCGGCAGCACGGCGAAAACTGCCGAGCCAGGCGGCAGCCTCGAAGGCGCGCAGCGCGTTCAGCGAGGGCAATCTGTCGAATGGCGGCGAAATGGACATGGGGTTGAGGCCTAGATTTTCTGACCTTTCTATCGCCGAAAACTGGTTTGTCGCAAGTAAAAGGACTGCCCTCGGTTCAGGGGGCGGTTCTGCTGTTCGATGGCGATTGCGGGACTGTGCGGGCCGTCATCGATAGCCGGCTGGTCACGCATTACAAGACGGCGGCCGATTCCCTTCTCGGCGCGCAATGCCTGGCGCGCGCCGGCAGCCGCCATCTGGTCGTCCTGGGGGCCGGCGCCGTCGCTGGCACTCTGGCGCGGGCCTATGACGCCGCCTTTCCTGATATCGAGCGCATCTCGATCTGGTCGCGCCGTCCGTGGCAGCGGGCACGACAAGCCGCCAGTCCAACGATCAGATCACCGTCTTCAAGAACGGCGGCGGCGCATCTCGATCTGATGATGGCGAGCTACGTCGTCGGTGCGGTCAATGCGTAGGTCTGCAGCGCAGATGGCGGTTTAAACAGGCAGGAAGCTGAACAGGCGCCAGCGCTCGATCATGCAGAGCTGGCGGACAGTCGGCGAGGTGCAATAGGTCAACTCGGATGATCGCCGGGCTCTATTAGGTGCGTTGGCCGAATGGATGTAGAAAAGATCTGACGGAAATGCGCGATTATGTAGCCTATGCCACCGATGCCCGCTTCCGGTCCTCAGTGGGCGTTCGAACAGCATGATCTTTGAGCGGGTGCTGCGGTTCAACACGGCGCCGCAACGAGAGCTGATGAAATGCCACGCCGTCTACTTGACTACGTTGAGGCCGAAAATCACGTCGCGAACAACACCGTCTCCATAAGACTCCCTGTAAGTTGCCTTGTCAGGGCCGATGTATCCGGCTGCAGAAGTGTAGTAAACAATCATGCCTGGGGCTTTCACACCAGCGCATTTGGGAAACTTTTTCGAATTCGCAACTATCTCTTCCGGAACGATTTCGAGCTTACCATGAGCTGGCGGAGAGAGTGTTCGAACGTTCGGACGGGTCGATTGTGAGCAATCGGCTTTGAGGTGCCAAGTCTGCCCCAGTCGCGTCCGCTCAGCGCTAACCGCAGTAAGGCTCCTGTTCTCCGTGGTAATGCCACCCGAAGTCGTCGTACAACCCGCCAGTGTCGGAATTACCAGAGCGGAAAATGCCGCAGCCAAAGTTCGCATCATCGGTCTCCTGTTGCTTATGAGCATGAGTACCGAGGGCGCCTAAACGGGTCAATCGCGTGAGGCATTGAGCCGCAGGAGCCATTTCTATGCGCATTCCCTCACAGCGAGGGCGGGATCTCAAAGCAAGGATTGAGATGGGACGCGTTATTCGCCTTCGCGGCTCTGCCAACGGCGACCCCACCGGGGGGACTTGATACGCGTCAGCTCGCGCCCCCACATGGCTTACCGGCTCGGCTAGGTTTCTTCAGCCCGAGTTCAATATCGGCTTTCATGCCGCCTGTCGCTTAGTGGATGGGGCAACCTGTCCCACGCGGCGCGCATCCCGATCTGATGATGGCGAGCTACGTCGTCGATGCGCTCAATGCGTGGGTCTGCAGCGCAGATGGCGGTTTAGAACGGCAGGAAGCCGAACAGGCGTTTGCTGGCGCTCGCCGCCCAGGAGGGCTTCACCGTCCCCGCCGCCAATGGCGGGCCGGGCGATGGCGTCAGCGGCGATGGATAGAAGCGATTGAGCATCGCGTCGCAGACATAATGACCCCAATTCGTCAGAACCTCCGTTTCCCTTGCGCCGAGGAAATGAAGATAGGTGCCGATATCGGCGGGAATGACCGACGATGGCGGCAGCGTGTAAGAGGCATAGGGCGCGAGTTCGGCGCCCTTGCTGTCGATCGACCAGTAGACGCCCTGCGTTCTCGCGCGCAGAGCCGATTTCGAGGGAGCGTCGAGGCCGAGCGTATCGGCCTGTTTTGCCGCCTTGAAGCCAGCGATCAGGTCTCGCCGCCGCAACGACCTCACCTGATTGTCGGCGGTATCGAGAACGCGCTTCAGCTGGCTGAGATAGTTCCAGTATCCGCGGGTGGATGAACGCCAGGGCGCGCCGGCATCGCTGACGAGCAGGCAGTCGCAGCGTTTCAGCGCCGGCTCGATGCCGTGATTGTCGTAAACGCCGCCATCGCTGAGGATTGCCCTGCCGGGCGCAACGGGTTCGCCGACGGTGTCGTCGAGTTTTTCCCTCTTCCAGGAAAACTGCGACAGATCCAATCGCAGCGGGGACAGCACGGGCGGGAATGCCGCCGACGCGGCAACCGCGGTCGCGAGCGGAAGTGCCGGATGAAATGACACGCCGATCCGGTAATCGGCGATATAGCGGTTGGACATGCGGAAGAGCGAACCGGTGCTGAGATTGCTGGCGCAGAAGACGAACCAGGGCGTTTCAGGCAGGTCTTTCAGGCTTGGCGATTTTCCATCGAAGAGATGTCGCTCGTAGAGTTTGGCGGCTTCCTCCGCCGCACTCGATAAGGGATTGAACACGCCCTTCAGGAAACTCGGCCCATCCGCAAAGACCTGGCTGAAGGCCAGAATGCGATCCAAATACTCGGCCCTGAAATTGACGGCGACATCGTTCTCAAAGACCAGCCGCGGCCATACATAGGCGAGCAGGCCGGAGGCGATCGATCCACCCGAGACCGACGAGATCATGTCGAGCTTCGCCAGAAGGCCGGCCTCGTTCAGCCTCGCCAGCGATCCCGCATGGAAGAGCATCGCCCGATAGCCGCCGCCCGAAAGGCAAAGGCCGAGCCGGTAGCGCTCGGCCGGCTTCTCGGGTTCGTCGGATCCAGACAAGACGCTGTTTTCCTCGGGATGCTCCCCTTCTGACATGCTCTGTCCTATCACGTTAAGAAGGATGATGACATTTGTATCAGATCGAGACCGGCGCGAAGGAATGTCATAGCGGATTGCCAGAGATTGGCGTCCGGTCTCATCTTTCACTTCGATCCGCCGGCCGAACCTCTCTGGAGGACTGCACGATCAGTCTTGCAAAACATTCCTCGCAATGTTCAATAACCCTCGCAAAGGCGGGGGAATCGATGCGGTACACTGTTGCTGGCTTGCTGTTTCTATGCGCGTTTCCTCTGTCTGCAGCGGAGATCACGCGCGAGCCGTTGGAGGGTGACACCGACCTGATCTCCGTCACCGGCGTCCTGAACGAAGGTGACGAAATCCTCTTCAGAAACGTCGCCGCGGCCCCCAATAAGGCGCTGGTTTTTCTAAACAGCGAGGGCGGGGATCTCAAAGCCGGCATTGAGATCGGGCGCGCCATCCGCCTTCGAAACTTTGCCACCGCGGTCCCGCCGGGGACCTTGTGCGCTTCAGCTTGCGCCCTCACCTGGCTTGCCGGTACGCCGCGCATGCTTGAGGCCACATCCAATCTCGGCTTCCATGCCGCCTATCGCGTGATTGACGGCAAGGCCAGCGAGAGCGGCGTCGCCAACGCGCTTGTCGGAGCCTACCTCAACCAGCTCGGATTGTCCGACACCGCCGTCGCTTTCGTAACATCGGCGCCGCCTGAAGGCATCGAATGGCTAACCCCTGACAAGGCGCAGGGCGTGGGCATTGCCTACGAGACGGTTCAACTGGACGCGGCGAATGCGACGTCCGAGGAGGGTAAGACGTTGCCGTATGATCCGATGGGCACGGTGACGGCGTTCTACTCCGCACTCGCGGTCGCCGATGGTGAAACCGCCTCGGCTCTGGTCATTCCGGAAAAGCGCGGCAAAGGCCCCTTCAACGAAGCGTCGATCCATGCCTTCTTCGGCGCGATGTCGCAGCCGCTCAAACTCACCGGAACGGCGCTGCGCGGCAATGATAACGTCCGGGTTTCCTACGAATATGTCACCAACGACGGCCGCCGCTGCCAGGGGCGCGCCGATGTCCAGACCACCTACGCATTCGGCAAGACGTTGCTTTCGAAAATCACGGCGCTGGACGGCTGCTGAACGTCTTCGCCCTGCCACAGTCACCGCAGCTGACCGCATCTGCTTCAGGCAAGCTGGCCCCGCAGTTGCTCGTCTCCGGATTTGTGCGCTCAGCTATGCCGCCTGCACCGAAGCATTTGACCAGCGAGGCAGTTCGTGACTTCTATCTATGACAATCACGCTCTCGACCTGACGCGCGATCCCGATTTCTTTTCCCTGCTGACCGGAAGCTACGAGCGCATCGTCGGCCGTCGTCTTGCCGAGGACGGACAGGGGCCGGGCTGGCTTTACCACCACGCGCCTTTTGTGGTCCTCGCGCACAATACCTTGCCAGATCCGCGCTTCATCTACGCGAACCGTACGGCGCAGAACTGCTTCGAATATGGCTGGGACGAATTCACTTCCTTGCCGTCGCGGCTTTCGGCCGAGCAGCCGGATCGCGCCGAGCGTCAGCGGCTGCTGGATAGCGTGACCCGCGATGGTTTTGTCGAGAATGGTCGCGGCGTCAGGATCGCAAAATCCGGGCGCCGTTTCTGGATCGAGAACGTGACAGTCTGGCAGCTTATCGATGAAACGGGCAAGCGGCTGGGCCAGGCGGCCACGTTCGCTTCGTGGCGGGACGCGTAGTCTCTCCGTCCAATCGCCGGGCCTCAGCCTGATGCATTGTACCCAGGCGGTGACGTCACAGCTTTACGCGGTCGGGATGCGCCGCCTGGAAGGCCGGCAGTTCGGCGCATCTGGCGTCGATTTCGACGATGCGCTTGAGATGCGTGATATCAACGCCCCAGCGGCGGGCGTTGTAAACCTGCGGGACAAGGCAGAGGTCCGCCATCGTCGGCGCATCGCCGAAGCTGAAGGCTCCGCCGGCGCCATCGATCATCGCCTCCAGTTTGCCAAGTCCGTCGGCGATGAAATGCTGCATCCACGCCTCGCGGGCGTCGGCCTTGTCGGTCATGGTCATGAGATGCGTCACGACATGCATATTGCAGATAGGATGGATGTCCATGGCGACCGCATAGGCCAGCGCGCGGATATGCTGGCGGCCGGCGCTGTCTCCCGGCAGCAATCCACCTTCCGGCCGCAACTCGGCCAGATATTCGATGATGGCCAGCGACTGGGTGAGAGCTTTTCCGTCGATCACCAGGGTCGGCACCAGCCCCTGCGGGTTGAGCGTGAGATAGTCCGGCGTCCTGTGAACTCCCTCCAGCAGATTGACCGGCACCGTCCTGTAGTCGATATCAAGCAGGTTGAGCGCGATGCGGACGCGATAGCTCGCCGACGATCGCCAGTAGTCGTAAAGAACGACCTCGCTCATTGCGCCCCCGCTCCTCCATAGCGTTCGACGGTCTGCTCGATCGCGCCGAAGATCGAATGGCCGGCACGGTCCTTCATCTCGATGCGGACCTGGTCGCCGAAGCGCATGAAGGGGGTCTTCGGCGCGCCGGTTTCGATCGTCTCGATCATCCGGATCTCGGCGATGCAGGAATAGCCGTCGCCGCCGTCTTCGACCGGGCGGCCCGGGCCGCCGTCCCGCTTGTTGGAAACCGTTCCCGAGCCGATGATCGTTCCGGCCGTAAGACTGCGGGTTTTGGCGGCATGGGCGATCAGTTGGCCGAAATCGAAGGTCATGTCGATGCCGGCATTGGCCTTGCCGAAGGACTTGCCGTTCAGGCTGACGAGCAGCGGCAGACGCAGCTTGCCGCCATCCCACGCCTCTCCCAGCTCGTCCGGCGTCACCGCCACAGGCGAAAATGCCGAGGCCGGTTTGGACTGGAAGAAACCGAACCCCTTGGCCAGCTCGTCGGGGATCAGGCCGCGCAGCGACACGTCGTTGACGAGCATCACCAGACGGATGGCGCCGCGGGCGGCCTCCGGGTCCGCTCCCATGGCGACGTCGCCGGTAATGACGGCGACCTCGCCCTCCATATCGATCCCATAGGCCTCGTCGGTCGCCAGGATCGGCTCGCGCGGGGCGAGGAAAGTATCCGAACCGCCTTGATACATCAGCGGGTCGGTCCAGAAGCTTGCCGGCATTTCGGCACCGCGGGCCTTGCGCACCAGTTCGACATGGTTGACGTAAGCGGAACCGTCGGCCCATTGATAGGCTCGCGGTAGAGGTGACGTAGCGTCATGCTCGTGAAAGCGCAGCGTCGGCTGGGCTCCGGTCTCGATGCCTTCGGCAATCAGCGCAAGTCTCGGCGCCACATGCTCCCAGTCGTCGAGCGCTGCCTGCAGCGTGCGGGCGATATGGCCGACTTCGGAGCAGCGGGTCAGGTCGCGGGAGACGACGACAAGGCGGCCGTCCCTGGTGGAGTCCTTCAAGGTCGCAAGTTTCATGTTCCAATTCCGATGCTGTCACTTGATACCGGGGGTTCCGTCGAACTTGCGTTCCAGCCCGTCCCAGCACTCGAGGTAATCCTCCTGCAGCGTTTCCAGCTCGGCGGCGTATTTCGTCAGTTGCTGCGGGTATCGGGTCTCGAACATGAAGGCCATGGTGTGATCGAGCTTCGCCGGTTTGAGCTCGGCATTGGCCGCCTTTTCGAAGGCGAGCGCGTCCGGTCCGTGCGGCAGCATCATGTTGTGCAGGCTCATGCCGCCCGGCACGAAGCCCTCTTCCTTGGCGTCATACTGGCCGTGGATCAGGCCCATGAACTCGCTCATGATGTTGCGGTGATACCAAGGCGGACGGAATGAATGCTCGGCCACCAGCCAGCGCGGCGGAAAGATCACGAAATCGACATTGGCGGTGCCGGCATCTTCGGTCGGCGCCGTCAGCACCGAGAAGATCGACGGATCGGGATGATCGAAGCGGATGGCGCCGACCGGAGAGAACGTCCTGAGGTCATATTTGAACGGAGCGTAGTTGCCGTGCCAGGCCACGACATCCAGCGGCGAGTGGCCGATCTCGGTGACATAGAATTTTCCGCACCACTTCACGTGGACACGACACGGTGTTTCCTTGTCCTCGTAGGCGGCGACCGGCGTCTTGAAATCGCGCGGGTTCGCCAGGCAATTGGCGCCGATCGGGCCGCGGTCCGGCAGCGTGAATTTGGCGCCGTAGTTTTCGCATATATAACCACGCCAGACCGGCTGCTCGCCGATCCCGAGGATCTTGAACATCATGCCGCGGGGGATGAGGCATATTTCCAGGGGCTCGACATCCATGATGCCCATTTCGGTGAACACTCTGAGGGCGCCGAGCTGCGGCACGATCAGCAGTTCGCCATCGGCATTGAAGAAGTAATCGTCGACCATGTCCTCATTGAAGACATAGGCATGCGCCGACATGCCGACCTGGGTCACGGCATCGCCCGCCGTCGTGATCGTCCGCACCCCTTCCAGAAAATTCAGTCTCTCCTTGGGCGCAGGGATCGGATCCCAGCGAAGCTGGCCGAGCGGCAGCGAGTGTTCGTCGAGGCACGGCGCGGTCTTCCAGAGCGGATAGGAAGCGTTGGAAAAGCGGCGGGTGTGGCGCACGCTCGGGCGAATGCGATAAAGCCAGGATCTTTCGTTCGTCCCGCGCGGCGCGGTGAACGGCGAGCCGGAAAGCTGCTCGGCATAGAGGCCGTAATTGCATTTCTGCGGGCTGTTTTGGCCCTGTGGCAAGGCGCCGGGAAGCGACTCGGTTTCGAAGTCGTTGCCGAAGCCCGGCATGTATTTCAGTCTGTCTGCGGCCGCGGCTTCGCCGTCGACCGTCTGGATCGATGTCTGGTCCATGCTCAACTCCTCCCATCACTCTCCGGCGCTGCGCGTCTTTTCAGACGCGCGAGAGAGTTTACTCCGCCGCCGTCCCGATGACACCACGCTTGATCTGATCGGCCTCGATCGACTCGAACAGCGCCCGGAAGTTGCCTTCGCCGAAACCTTCGTCGCCCTTGCGCTGGATGAATTCGAAGAAGATCGGGCCGATCACGGTTTTGGAGAAGATCTGCAGCAGGATTTTCGTCATGCCGCCATTCACCACGCCTTCGCCGTCGATGAGGATGCCGTGCTTCTTCATGCGCTCGATCGGTTCACTGTGGCCGTTCACCCGTTCATAGGACATGTCGTAATAGGTTTCCGGCGGACCCGGCATGAAGCGCAGGCCGTTGTCGGCAAGCCGGTCGGTGGCGCCATAAATATCCTCGGTGCCGACGGCGATGTGCTGGATGCCCTCGCCCCGGTACTTCTTCAGATATTCCTCGATCTGGCTGGTGTCGTCCTTCGATTCATTCAGCGGAATGCGGATCTTGCCGCAGGGCGAGGTGATGGCGCGGCTCACCAGACCGGTGATGCGGCCGTCAATGTCGAAGAAGTGGATCTGCTTGAAGTTGAACAGCTCGCGGTAGAAATCCCACCACTTGTCCATATTGCCGCGGAAGACGTTGTGGGTGAGATGGTCGAGATAATAGAAGCCGATCCCCTCAGGACGCGGATTGTGCTCGCCAAGCCAATCGAACTCGGCATCGTAGGCCGATCCCTTGGCGCCGTAGGTCTCGACAAAATAGAGCAGCGAGCCGCCGATGCCGACAATGGCCGGGACGTCGAGCATCTTGTCATCGCCCTCATAGGGAGTGGCGCCTTTCGACACCGCGTGGTCGAAAGCATGCCTGGCGTCGACGACACGCCAAGCCATCGACGCGGCGCAGGGACCATGTTGCTCGACAAAGCGGGCGGCATGGCTGCCGGGCTCGGCATTCACGACATAGTTGATGTCGCCCTGGCGCCAGACGGTGATGTCTTTGGTCTTGTGCCTGGCAACCGCAACATAGCCCATACGGGTGAAGAGTTCGCTGAGCTTTTCGGGTTCGGGATGCGCGAACTCGACGAACTCAAAGCCATCGGTGCCGGCCGGGTTGTCGGCGGTGATTTCGGATGGCGGCGCATCATGTGGGAAAGGACCCATTTTATCCTCCTGACGAGATGGAGTTTAACTGCGCAAAGTGTGGCCCAAAACGCGTGCAAAATCCTTGCATTCTTCATGCATTTAGAACAAATTATGCACGCTTCGTGAGTGTTTTGGAGATTCTACGCAATGGATGAACAGATCGACAAATTGGATTTGCGGCTGCTGCAGGAACTGCAAAAGGACGGCAGGCTGACGAATAACGAACTGGGCGATCGGATCGCACTTTCACCCTCGCAATGCTCGCGCCGGCGCACGCGGCTGGAGGCGGAAGGCTATATCCGCAGCTACCGGGCCTATCTCGACCGGGAAAAGCTGGGCCTGGATATGCTGGTGGTCATTTCCGTGACGCTTGCGACCCACAACAGAGACAATGCCCAGCGTTTCTCCCAACTGATCAACGGACTGCCGGAGGTTCTCGAAGCCTATGCGCTGACCGGTGAAATGGACTACCATCTGAAGGTGGCGACCCGCGGGCTCGCCGACCTCTCGAAGTTCGTCAACGACGTTCTTTTGCCGCACGAGTCTGTGCAGCACGTGAAGACCTCGATCGTGCTCGACACACTGAAAACCTTCGAGGGCTTTCCGGTGCGCATGCCGGGCAGCTGGCACGGCGACAGCGCGCGATGACCTCCCGCTGTCACCGATTGGCGATTTACTTGGCGACAGGCGTCAGAGCGGCAGTTCGGTCGAGAATTTCAGCTCGCGCAGCACGAAGCTCGAGACCACCGTGCGCACATGCGGGTTGCGCATGAGGTAGCGGGTCATGAAGGCTTCGTAGCTTTCCACGTCCTTCGCCCGGATCTTCAACATATAATCGAAAGCGCCTGACAAGGCGTAGCACTCCATGATCTCCGGCCGCTCCAGCACCACCGACGCGAAGGAGGCGACCGCCTCTTCGTGGTGATCCTCCAGCGTGACATGGGCGATCACGCAGAGTTTGAGATCGAGTTTGCCGGGGTCGAGTAGCGTCACGCGCTTGCGGATCACGCCGTCAGCTTCCAGTTCCTGGATCTTCCGCCAGGCCGAACTCTGCGACATGCCGGCCTTCTCGGCCAGATCCGCCAGCGACAGGCTGCCGTCGGCCTGGATGAGCTGCAGAAGGGTGCGGCGAAAATTCCCAGTTTCTTTCATTTTCTGCCCATTCCTAGAGAAAATCTGCCAGTATTATGGCGAAATCCAAGAGGAAAGAAAAGAAAATCCGCCATAGCTGGAGGATAATGGCGGCAATATCGTCACGCTCAGGGAGGATCAGCCTATGACCAAGGAAAGCAGCTACACCGCGAAACTGCCCGGCCCGGACGGCCTCTATGACTACGGCCCAGAGGAAGATGCGATCTGGGGCGAGCTCTACCGGCGTCAGATGAAGATATTGGCCGGCACGGCCTGCCAGGAATATCTGGATGGCGTCGATTTGCTGGGGCTCAAGCCGGAGAAAGTGCCTCAGCTTCTCGACGTGGACAGACGCCTGCACGAAACCACCGGCTTCGGCGTCGAAGGCGTGCCGGCGCTGATCCCGCCCTCGCGCTTTTACGAGCTTCTGTCGCAGGGCAAATTCCCGCTGGCAACCTTCCTGCGCCGCCGCGAGCATATCGACTATATCGAGGAACCGGACCTGTTCCACGAGGTCTTCGGCCATTGCCCGCTGCTGACCAACCAGAGCTATGCCAATTTCGTCAGGCATTTCGGCGAAGCCGCCGTCCGCCTCGGCAAAGGCTATTCCTGGCATCTGTTCCGGATCTTCTGGTTCACCGTCGAATTCGGCCTGATCAACACGCCGCAAGGCCGCCGCTGCTTCGGCGCCGGCATCGTCTCGTCGCCGAGCGAAGCCAAGGCGGCAACGGAAGGCACGGCCTGCGAATTCCGGCCCTTCGATCTCATGAGCGTTCTCAGGACCCCCTACCGCATCGATATCCTCCAGCCGATCTATTACGTCATCGACAGCTTTGCCGATCTGGAAGCGATCGTGGAGCAAGATATCGGCGGCATGATCCTCAAGGCGAAATCGCTGGGTGATTTCGCCCCCGCTTTCGAAGCCAAGGCCTCGTAGCCGCTGATTTGACGGGGGACGCGTGGAATTGCGAGATGCCGCGCCTCACTTCGGAGCGGCGGGACTGCGATCGACGAAATCAACGAGGACACCCGGCTTCACCATGCCGGCAAGCTCTTCGGCGTCCCAGTTCGTCAGCCGCACGCAGCCATGCGAGCCGACCTTGTCGATGAGCTTCGGCTCCGGCGTGCCGTGGATGCCATAGGTCGGCTCCGTCAGGTCGATCCAGACGGTGCCGACCGGGCCATTCGGGCCTTTCGGGATGGTCAGGACCTTGTCGTTCTTTCCCTGCTTGAAGTTCAGCTTCGGGTCATAGCGGTAGACCGGCATCCTGGCGACGCCCTTGACCTTGTGTTTTCCCGAGGGCGACGGATTGTCTTTACTGCCGATCGTCGCGGGATAGACGGCCAGCAGCGCTCCGTCCTCGGCATAGGCCAGAACCTGCCCCGTCTTCCCGTCGGCCTCGATCTTCTTGACCTTGCCTTCCCTTGGGGGACCGGGGTTCACCACCCACACCGTATCGCCTGGAGCAAACGGCGAAGCCGGGTTGAGCGCGTTGACGAGATCGATGCCCATGTGAAAACGCTCGGAGAGCTTTTCGGCAACGCTGGTATAGCCCAAGCTCTGCATCTTGGCCTTCTCGCCATAATCCTCGGGTATCTTGTCGACGAGGCCCTTGGCATCGTCCGCCGAAACCACATAGCTCTCGACGATCGGCGCATCGCCTTCCAAACGGGAAACGACCTCCGCATCCGGCCTGCCATCGACGGGAAGCCCGTTCATCGCCTCGAAACCGGCGACCGCCTTGCTGACGTTCTCGCCGGCGAGCCCGTCGATGACGCCAGGAGAGGCGCCGGCACGGTCGAGCAGGACCTGAAGGCGGACGATTGCCGGGTCCGGATCTTCGGACGAGCGCTTTTCTGTCTTGATTGAAGCAATCGAAGCGGCGTTGATTGCATCGGCTTTGAGTTCTGCCGCGGCGGCATCGCCAACGGAGATGATCAGAGCGAGAAGCGACATCGGCAGGGCTGTTTTCATAGACGACAAATGGCCATTGCCGAAACTTGTTCCATTGCGCAACGATACTCGGACTTTAGACTTAGTCGCTTCAGCCCCTCTCCAGATCACAGCGCCTTCGCGCGCCTCCTGGCTTCGCGCGATCTTGCCGCGCGGCGCGCCGGCCTCAGTTCCTCGATGGTCGGCAGCCACCACCTGGCATCCTCAACCGGAGGCGTTTTCGCGGGCCATGTGCGGACGAGTTCTTCGAGTGTCGGCGCCCGCCAATATCCCCAGACGTGATCTTCGGTCACGCCGGGATAGAAGTCCGCCACGATATCCGGGTCGGCCAGTTCGCCGGTGATCTCAGTAAAGACGACAATGCCATAGGAGACGGCGACCGGTCTGCCGATCGGCGGCAGGTCGTCGGCGGGCAGCGGGTAGCGATGGCGCTTTCGTTCCGCCGAGCGCAGCTTGCCGCGCATCTCCTGCTCGGTCCCCTTGCGCTCCTCGGCGCGGCGCCGTCTCTCCTCCGGCTCGTTTCGGCGCGCGGCCGCTTCGATCGCAGGCCATCTGTGTCTGAGGTCCTCATAGGATCGGAAGGGAACGTGCCACAGCCTGAGATCGCCGTCCCACCGGGAAAACGGTACTTCGCGCAGTTCGTCGACGACGGTTTTCGAGTATGGCGTGCCGATCTGAAAGCCTGCCTTGCCGAGTTGAAGATATGGACTGTCGATCGGATCGAAGGCGAAGGCGTCGCGTCCCTTGGCATCCGCATGGGCGTCGGCTTCGGCCTCCAGCTCGGCAAGCCATCTCCCGATGCGGCGGGGCGCCGCGCGTCCGGGAACGAACCAGGCCTTGCGGGCGTCGCTCCAGCGGGCACGAGGGAAACGCTTTCGGAACTGCTCGATGGTCATCCTGTCGTAAGGAAAGGAAACGTCGGCGCCCGGCTTGGGGTCGTCATCGCCGGACAACACCTCGTCACGATCGGTCGGGGATTTCGTTTCGCTCATGGAAGGAGAACGCTTGCGCGAAGGGATCGGTTTCCAGTGGGTCGGGCCGAAGCGCTCAATTTGCACGCGGGCACGATAAACCGCGGGCAATTCCCCGTCAGTGAATTGTCTTCAATTGCTGCTCCGCATGCGAAATATTATGCAGCGTCGCCATAAGCTTTTCGAATTCGTTCAAGACACGATTGAATTCGGCGTCGGGCATGCCGGTGATCTCAGCTATCGTCGAGGAAACCGAGGCAATGAGCCTGTCGATCCAGACGCAGCGGTCGGCCGGCACATGGCCGAGAACCTCATGCCGATGTGTTTGCAGCTCGCGCAGAATGCGGACGATAAGGGCGCTCCGGTCCGCCCTGCTCAGCGACCGGAGCCTTGCCTGCGCCCTCTGGATTTCCGTTACCAGCGTCGTCGCCATTCCCCTGATCTCCGCCCTCAATACAACCGATATCACAACCGTAGCGTTTGCAACACGGACTTAGGTCCGACATCGGTTCGCCCCGGCGACGATCAATTGCTCGTCGCCACGATCACCGGCGCGTCGCAGCCGCGCCGCGGGCCGTCCCACGGCTGATATGTATTATCCTCAGGCCGATACGACCTGTAGCGAGCGGCACACCAGGCCGCCGCCTGTGCATTCACTTTCGTGCTCGCGCCGTCATCGGCGTCGGCGGCATCAGGCTGGTGCGGCGAAGAGCAGGCGCGGATCTCCCCGCTATAGGATCGATAGCTGTTGGTCGCAGGATCGAAGGAGCGGTAACGCTCAGCGCACCAGGCAAGGTGTTCGGCCGGAAATTTTGGTTGCGGCCCCAGGCGTTCGGTCGACGGGCCAGCGGGTTCCGGTTTCGCCCTTACCGTCATGACGGCCGGCGCCTCGGTGACATAACTGGAATAGACAGGCGCAATCCGTTCATAACGCTGCTGCCGAGGGTCGATTTTCATCGGCCCCGTCGTCCAGAGATCCGGCTCCGCAAGGACTTGCAAGGCATGGGCTTCGGTATCCGCCACGACGTGCGAAGTAACAGATGCGGCAGCTATGCAGGCACCCACCGAGCTGACGATGCCGAAGGCGACGGAGGCGAGGCCGTTCATTGCCCCGCCCCCTGCTGTTGCGCCTGTGGAACCCAGACGCGGCCGGCCGTGCCGCCGTGCCGGCCGCCGGTGGCGACAAGCACGGCGAGGATACCGGCGATCGCCAGCAGAATGGCGACGAGCGGCAGGGCCAGACCAGGGGATTTCTGTTCGGAATAGATCATGTTCCTCTCCTCGTCCCGGCGGCGCAAGGCCGCCGGGCGCCGGCTGCTATGCCGTGATGATGTAGACGATCGTGAACGCCGAAGGATCGACGATGACGATCCGGCCGTCGGCGAGGATGAAGAAACGATAGGCCTTGTATTGCGGAACGATCTCCACGATCCGCGGCGGCAGCGGCTCCAACCTGATCTTCTTCGGAATGGTGGTGCCAACCGAGACCGTGAAGTCCACGTCCCGCACCGGCTCGACATGAACCTCCTTTACGACAGTCCGGATTTCCGTCTGTTGCTCCACAGAGATGTTGACGTTGGTCGTGTTGTTCGTCTCGGTCTTGGTGGTGTTTTTGGTGTTGGCGTCGACCGAGGTATTGTTGTTCTCGACGTTCGTCTTGCTGTTCGACTGAGTTTCGGTCGAGCCGCCGGAGGACGTCGCGGCATCGCCGGATTTTTGTGTTTCGCCAGAACTGTTCGAGGTGCCGGTCGAGGTCCCCTCCTGGCTGCCGGCAGGCTTCTGGCCTTCCGTCGCGGACTGCCCCGACTTCTGCGTCGTCGAACTGTCCGAGCTTCCGGACTGCGTCTTAGCGCCGGACTGTGTCTTGGCGCCAGGCTCAGTGGTTCCCGAGGATGCACCCGACGAGCTTCCATCGGAGCCCGAAGGCTGCTGCGTGCCCTGGCCGGTCGATGCGCCTGCGCCGCCCGAAGCAGCACCGCCCGCGTCCGGCTGCTGTGCCGCACCGTCGCTGGGCTGGCCGCTCTGCGCGGTCCCCTTCTTGGGAAGGATGGGCGCATCCTGCGCCGAGGCAGACATCATGCCGACCGGAGAAACGCCGATCGAGAGTGCCGTCATCAGAACGGCGAGTGTCTTGCTCTTCATAACAATCTCACTGATTTTGGCCGCACGACGACGCTGCCGTCCGTCGTGCGGCTGATGTAAATGACGATTTGTGAAGTAAGACGCGGCGGTGGGCCGCGTTGGGCATCAGGTCACTTGATGACCTGGATTACCTTGCGGGACGACGGCTCGACGATGACACGTTCATCGTTGACCACCGCGTAGGCATAGGTCGGATCATCCGGAATAGGCGTTACCACGACCGTTTCCGGCAGCGGCTGCCCGACGACAACCTTCTCCTTTACGACCACGCGCGCCGAAGGTGCCGGAGCCTCGCGGACATAGGTGACCACCTTTTGCGGCGGCGGATCGATCGCGGTGCCGACGACAGCGCCGGCAACACCGCCGACAGCAGCGCCGACGGGACCGCCGACGATCGCCCCGGTGACTGCGCCGCCGGCCGCGCCATTGACGGTCGATGACTGGGCGAATGCGACGCCGGACGTGAGGGTCGCAGCAGTTGCCGCAGAGACGATAAGCTTGGAGAGCATATTTTCCTCCTTCTGTTTTGAAGCGGCCTTGGTGACCGCTGCCAGACCAACCAGTTGGAGACGGGGTCGTTCCACGCCTCGGACCTCAGTCCGATCGATCCCGGTCTTTGGTCCGAGATCCATGTCAATGTCGGTTGCCGGCGCTACTTTCGGATCGAAAGGAACCGGTCGTACCCGGTATCGGCAGGAGACTGAAGGAGATGGCACGATCCAACCGCAGGGAGGCGGGGCGCAGGCGCCTGGCGATGCGTCTGCCTGAGATGCGGAAGCTGATCATGGAAGCGCGCGACCCGTGGCAACTCCAGCTGTTCGAAGCCTACCAGATGGCTGTCGAAGCGCGCGATGCCGTTCGCAAGCGGCACTTCGATCCGAAACGGGTGCAAGAATATGACGAGACCTGTTTCGAGATCGAAAAGCACGTCATCCGGGCGATCCACGAACCTTCCGACGGACCCGCGGCCCTCCAGCGCAAACCCGGCGAGCCGTCAGGCTGATAGACGCTTCCAGACATTCCATTTGGAAAGCATGCGACGAGCCTCGTCCGGCCTCCCGAAGAGATAGCCCTGCCCCGTCTCGCATCCGAGCCGTTGCAGCGCTTCGGCCTCCGTTTCGGTTTCGACGCCTTCGGCGACGACCTGCAGTTTCAAACCATGCGCCAGCGAAATAATCGCCCGCACGATCTCCAGCATGGTCGGATTTCCCCTCATTCGCCGGACGAAGGACTGGTCGATCTTGAGCTTGTCGAGAGGAAGATCGGCAAGGTAGCTCATCGAGGAGTAGCCGGTGCCGAAGTCGTCCAAGGCGATGACGATCCCTGTTTCGCGAAGCGCGCGCATCTTTGCGATCACGGCTCCGCCTTGGCCGAGGAAGGCCGACTCCGTCAGCTCGAGGCAGAGGCGGGAAGACGGAAGCCCGCTGTTTGACAAGGCCTCCCTCACATCGGCCTCGATGTCGGACTGCTCGAACTGAAGAGCCGAGACGTTGACGGCGACGCCGAGTTCCCCGGGCCAGGTGGCCGCTTCGGTGCAAGCTTCGAAGAGCGTCCAGCGGCCGATCTCGCAGATCAAGCCGGAGGATTCCGCGATCGGGATGAATTCGGCCGGAGATATCAGACCGAACTCGGGATGGTTCCAGCGGATCAGGGCTTCCGCGCCCAACAGGCGCCCGCTTGCAAATTCGATCTGCGGCTGGAACAGCAGAAAGAACTGCCGGTCCCGGAGAGCATCGCGCATGTCCCGCTCCAGCCGGCGCGACCGGGCCTGGCGAACGGCTGTGGAAGGATCGAAAGAAGACCATCGCCGGCCTGCCATGGTCTTTGCAGCATCGAGCGCGGATTCGGCGGCGTTCAGGAGCGCGCCGGCGGCGGCATCTTCCGAGCCGGCTATTCCGACGTGGACCGAGATCGGCACAGCCGAACCGCGGAGCTGCAGAGGCTCCTCGAACAGGTCCAACAGACCCTCTGCAAAATCCTCGACCGCCTGTGCATCGACCGCCGGGGTGGCGATGCCGAAATGGTCGCGGTCCAGTCTTGCAAGCAAATTGCCGACGAATGTGTTGCCGAGTCTCACCGCCACGGCCTTCAGGAGTTCGTCGCCGACGTCGCGCCCAAGCGTGGCGCAAAGCGAGGAGAATCGTTCGATATCCAGCACCGAGACGAGGGTCCCGCCCTCAAGGGTTGCCAGACGGGAGGCGAATTCCCGGCGATTGAGCAGCCCGGTCAGGTCGTCCAGCTCTGACAGCGCCTTCAACCGCTCTTCATAATCATACCGCGCGGTGATGTCCCGTATGATCAGGCAACCGGCAAACCGCGACCGCGCCGAGGCCGGATGCGAATGCGGCTGTTCGATCGGCGAAATCGTGACGGATGCCTCGTAATGCGTGCCCTGCGAGCCTTTGTCGGAGAAGTCGACAAGGGCCGTGTGCACGTTGCCCGGTTCGCCATCGTGCTTTGCAACCAGCCCGCGCACGACATCGACGATGGCGGCGTCGGTGCTGGTGAGAAGGGAGGCGCCGATCTCGGCTCGCAGCACCGCCTTTGCGGATGCGCTCGCTTCGACGATCCTCAGATCGCTATCGAATGCAACGACACCGTCCGAACTGTCGGCGATGATCCGTCTCATCAGGCGCCTGGCGTTGCGAGCCTCGGTATTGGCGATGGCGACCAGCATTCGACCGAGGTCGACACGTTCGTTCAGAGCGAGCATCCATGCGAGCAGCAGCATCAGCCACGGCACCGCCGTTCCGACAAGCATCCCGTAGCGCCACTGCAGCAGGAATGCGCCGATCTCGCCGATGACGACGATGGTCAGTCCGATTGCCATCATCTTGACAATCCCGGTTGAACGGCTGCGGATGACGCCGACGATCAGCAAGGCTGCAAACAAGAGCTCCAGCGGAGCCTGATCGAACAGCCGGAGGAAGCGCTTCTGAAGCAGCGTTTCCGCGGCGAGCACGTGAATGAGCGGGCCGGCAATCGCGCCGTAGACGGGAACGGCGAAAATGTCTTTCAGCTCGGCTGCGGATGCTCCCACCACGACCGAGCGGTTCTTGATCGCCTCGGCCGGCACGGTCCCGTTCAGCACGTCGGACAACGAGAATGTCGGGATGGTGTCGGGCCTGATCGAATAGTCCACAGCCAGGGAACCGGAACTGCCGTCGACCCTGCCCAGGGCTGCTGCTGCCGATTGGGTGGGGTTCCCGTCGAGCTGGCTTCCCAGATCGAAACGGCGGACGATCCCGTCCGCATCCAACGCGACATTGGCGAATGCGGGCCAGGCATTCTCAAGGAACTGCGGGATCGGCCTCGTCACCGCCGTTTCAGACGATGACGCCGTCTCCTGCTGCCGGAACACCGGCAGAAGAACCCCTCCTCCGGATCTCGCGAGCGCTGCTGTGAGAAGCTCGTCCTCTTCAGTGCTGGAGATTGTGCTGAAATCGACGTCGAGAAAGATATCCTTGACGCCTGAGGCAATCAGCTTGTCGAGCAGTGTCGCGTAGATGCTCCGTGGCCAGGGCCATGTCCCGACAGCGTCGAGGGAATGCTTGTCGATCGCAACGAAGACAATGTTGCCGGTGGCGGTGCGAGGCGCCCATTCGAAGCGCTTGGCGAAAAGATTGTTGTCGATCCCCTGCACGAAGCCGAGGCTGGCCGCGGGCAGCACCAGCATGACGGCGATCAGCACCAGCCGAACCGCGATCGTGCTGATGCCGTTGGAGAGATAATCCCCAGCCGCCTTGGCCCTACCCCTCACTTGTCCTTGCCTTTTCCGCCGGAATTGCCGTTACCGTTGCCGCCGCTGTTGTTGTCACCCTTGCCGCTGTTGCCGTTGCCGTGGCCGTTACCATTCCCATTGTTACCGCTGTCATCGGAATGGCCGTTGCCATTGCCGTTGTTGCCGTTTGCTCCGGAATTGCTGTTGCCGTTTCCGTTGCCACCGGAATTGCCGCTGTTGCCGTTACCGCTGCGGCTGGAATTGCCGTTGCTCTTGCCGTTGCTAGCGCTGTCATCCTCGCTCGCGCTGGAACTGGTGTTCTTGTTCGTCGCCGAAGAACTGCTCTTGGTCTCTGCGGTGGCACCGGCGAGTTTCGTGGTACCCACGGCCGGAATCTGGGCGACCGAGGCTGCAACCGAGGTGATCTCGGGCTTGGATAGCCGGCCCGCCACCGTCATACCGGCCTTTTTGTCGACGGTCGCACTCTGCCCCGGCGCCACGTTCGACCGCTGGCCGCTGGCGAAGGAGGTGACCTGGACCAGTCCGCGATCCACGGCGACCGATGCTTTCGCTCGATTGACCGTCACATGAAAGATCGTCCCTTTCACCACGGCGGCGAGGTAGGGCGTCTGTACCGTCGTATGCGGTTGGCTTCGCTTCTCGATTTCAAGGTCCAGCGAACCCACCTGCTGGAAGATCTGCGTTTTCATGGCAGCGGATTCGTTGTTGGAGATGGCGGCGAGCGTGTTTGGCTGAAAGGTGATGCTCTCCACACCCCGGCTAAGCTGAACGCGCCCTCGCGGGCCGGTGGAAACCCATGCCCGGTTGGGAACCACCTCGCCGGCGCGCAGGTCCTGCCAGTTCGTCCTGTCGACCGTAAATTTTACTTGATCTGTCGCCTTGACGACCCGCCAGTCATCGGCAGCAGCAAAGACGGCTGTCGGCAGCACGATCAATGCTGCGATCAGAATTCGAAATATTATCAACATCAATGCTATCCCTCGGCCTTGAGACGAGTGAAGCATGTTCCAATTAAGAATGATTATAAAACCGCATGACGATTGTAGGAATTGTATGATTAATACGCGGGCGCTCGGCCAAGGGACTACGAAACGCGGCCGGTGACGACCAAGGCGCTCATGCCGCCGCTGGGACAAGCTCCGTGCCGCGCTTCCATTCGCCCGGCCACCTCCTCGACGATCTCGGACATGCGCTCCGGCGCCCGCCATTCGATCTCCCCCCGCAGCGGCGTGCCCTGGCAGAAGGCCGCCGCAACGTCGTGCGCGGTGGCCGCGACGGCGGTCAATTGGAGCCGGTCGCAGGTAACGGACTCAAAACCCGCCGACGACATCTGCGCCTTGATCGGGCCGGGGTCGAAGTAAGAGTATGGCAAGCGCCTGAGAAAATCCGGCGGATCAGATGGGAAGAGCTCTGCCAGACATTCATCCACGCAGCTTGCGAAGTCGTTGGCCGCAAGTGAATCCCATGTCGAGAACAGAAAACGGCCTTTGCCGCGTAACACTCTTTGAGCCTCGCCATAAGCCTTCACCTTGTCGGGAAAGAACATGGCGCCGAACTGGCAGATGACCAGATCGAACATTTCGGGGGCGAAGGGAAGATTTTGCGCATCGGCGTGCATCCAGTGCGTCCGCGACATCGTCACCGAGGGTGCGCCGATGTCGATCATCGCCTGGCTGAGGTCGGTGGCAACGATCTTCGTCGGCGGATCGAGCGTCGCGCGCAGGGCGCGTGTCAAAGCACCCGTCCCTGCGGCGAGTTCGAGAACGCTGCCCGGTTTCGACCGGTCGGCGACGATGGCCATCTCCGCCGCATAGGGCTCGAAGAGGATCGGCACCAGAAGGGCCTGGTAAAGCTCGGCGACGCCTTGATCGAATGGCGCGGGAGAAGTGGCAAATGCGGCGTGGTCGCCGCTTTCGAGATCGGCAGAAATTGTCACTCACAAACCTCCACCCCTTCAATCCCTGAGGCCTGAAATATGACGGATTCCGCCAATGTCCACGGGAATAAGACCTTGGTCCCTACCCTCCCCGACCGAAGTCCCCGGCGTGGAACGTGCACCGAACCGGCTCCGTTTCGAACGATACCGAAGGAGATCCTGATATGGCCTGGAATAACAGATCCCACGTCAATGACGTCTGCAACGTGTGCGTCATCGCCCTTGTCGTCGTTCTCGCTGGTCTTCTCTACGTCTTCGGCGCAGCCATGTCAGGCGATACGCTGCAGTTGACCAAAAGCATAAGAGGGGCCGAAATCTTCGATACCAGGGATGTGCCTTGACGCTGTCTGGAAAAATTCTGAGGAAGCGATAGGTTAGTCGGCAGTCTCTTACCGGTATCACAATGAATTGGCTTCGCCGCTGGAATGCCCGCTCACTCGCCTCCCAGTTCTTCATCGCGGGTGGGTTGATCTCGATTGCCGCCATGTTCCTGGTGGGCATTCTCGTCACCCACCTCATCGAGGAGGCGGTCATTCACAATTCCGGTGCTGCGACGGCGCTCTATGTCGACAGCGTTGTCGCCCCGCTGCTTCCCGACATGCAAACGGCATCATTCCTGGACGAAGGCAGCGCTCAGGCTCTGGACGAGACGCTCGGTCAGGGGGCGCTTGGCAGGCGTCTCGTTTCGTTCAAGCTCTGGCGAAGCGACGGCACCATTCTCTATTCGAACGAGAAGGAGATGGTGGGCAGAAGGTTTGCGGTCAGCGACAAGCTCCGGAAAGCCTTCGCGGGCTCTCTCGTCGCGCGCTACGAAATCGCCGACGATCCGGAAAGCGACAAGGAGCGTGCACTCGGCAAGCCACTCATGGAAATTTACAACCCCGTGCTCCAGCCATGGTCCGGACAGGCGGTCGCCGTCATCGAATTCTACGAAACGGCGGAAGGATTAGCCGACAGTCTGGCCCATGCCAGGCTGCGGAGCTGGGCCGCAGTCGCCGCTTTGACGGCAATCTTTTTCCTTGTTCTCGCGGTCCTGGTTTTTCGGGTCAGCCGGACGATAGAGGCTCAGCGCAAGGATCTCAAAGAACGGGTCAGCGATCTGTCAGCGCTGCTGGCGGAAAACCGCGGGCTGCAGCGGCGGCTGCAGCGCGCTTCCCAGCGCGTGGCGGCGCTGAACGAATCCTACCTGCGCAGCATCGGCGCCGACCTGCACGATGGCCCGGCCCAGCACATTGCCTACGCCTCACTGCGGCTGGACAGCGATATGTTGATCAATGCGTCGACCTTGCCCGAAGCGCGGGAAAAGGAACTCGGGTGGATACGCTCGAGCCTTGCCGAGGCGATGACCGAGATCCGCAATATCTGCAGCGGACTGGTGCTGCCGCAGATCGAGAAGTCCTCGATCAGCGAGATTGTAACCCGGGTGGTCGAAGCGCATCAGCACAAGACCGAAACCCGCGTCGAAACAATCATCGACGATGATGGCCCCGAACTCGCTCCTGCTGTAAAGATCTGCATCTATCGCTTCGTGCAGGAAGCCTTGAACAACGCCTATCGCCACGGCGGCGGTATTCAGCAGGCCGTAAGAGCGGTCTCGCACAATGGCCATGTTCATGTCGAGGTCAGCGACCGCGGCGATGGCTTCGACCCGACCGAGGTGCGGCCGACGAGCCTCGGCCTGGTGGGGCTTCGCGAACGTATCGACAGCCTGGGGGGATCCTTCGAGATCGAGACGGGCGAAGGAGGGACGACGGTGACCATGACCTTCGAGCCCATGGAAGTGGGAGACTAGAAATGACATCAATCACTATCGGCGTCGTAGACGACCATCCGCTTTTTCGCGAGGGCGTAACGCGCAGCCTGTCGGAGATCAGCGATTTTTCCGTCGTTGGCGAAGGCGCCAGCAGCGACGACGCAGCGATGATCGCCGCGAACGCCCGACCCGATATCATGCTCCTCGATGTCTCCATGCCCGGCGGCGGACTGTCTGCGATCAGCGACGTGCTGACGCGCAGCCCGACAACGAAAGTGCTGATGTTGACGGTATCCGAGGAGGTGGACACGCTGCTGATAGCCCTGCAACGGGGCGCAATGGGCTATGTTCTGAAAGGGGTCGGCTCGCGTGGTCTCGCCGAAGCCATCCAGACGGTGCTGAGCGGATCACGATATATCTCGCCGACGATGTCGACAAAGGTCATGGAGAATTCGCTGAATGGCAGCGCGCCTGACAAAAACGGTCTGACGCCACGGGAGCGCGAGGTGATGGATCTGGTCGCTCAAGGCTTGTCAAACAAACATATCGGCTTGCGTCTCAACCTTCAGGAAAAGACGGTGAAGCATCATATGACACAGATTCTGAGCAAGCTCGGCGTCTCGAACAGGACGGAAGCGGCTCTCCAATGGCGCGAACAGCGCTAACATCTAGTCGCGCGTTAGCGAAGGTAGCGGCCTAGGCGGCGGGCATCGTCTGAAGTCGCTTGCCGGCTGATGATCGTCCTGCCTTTTCCGTCCTTCATCACGTAGCGGCCACGCCGCAGGCTCTCTGTAATGCCGTTCGCATGACGGACGTCGATCGAGCCATCGGAGGCTTCGGTCGCTCTTGCCGCCGATCCTTGTGAGGCCCCAGTCGCGGAAGAAGAGGAAGAGGATCCGGCACTATTGCCAGAACTACCGCCGCCGCTATTGCCGTTGCCGCCACTATTGCCGTTGCCGCCACTATTGCCGTTGCCGCTCCCTCCCCCGTTGCCGCTACCGCCGCCGTTGCCGTTTCCTCCTCCATTGCCGTTACCGCCGCCGTTGCCGTTATTGCCGTCCTTGGCCTCAGCGCTTTCTACCGTCAGAACAGGGAGGGAGCCGTCGAGATTGAATGTGGCCGGCGATGAGGCAGCGACGAGGGCGATGGCCGCGCTGCCGCCCAATCTCAGAAAATCGCGTTTCGAGAGTATCATGCCCTAGCCTCGTCCGTTCTTCGCCGTCTCTACGCAATATAGACGCGTGACAATTTTCGCTGTTCCGGCGGCCAAAAGCAACCGGACCTAGGTACTAGATCAGGCAGGACTTTGGTCCCGCCCGCCGGATTGCCGGGTCTTGAAGAAGAAGAGTTCGACCAATTATCGCCAGCGCTGAATTGCGCAGCGAGCCATTCGCGATGTTCCCCCCCCCCGCGTCAATAGCCGGCCGCGTAAGCAGGATGCATTTTTCGGGAACTTCTTTCCGTGTCGCCGATTTTGATTGTCGAAGAGTAAGAGAGGATACCGTGATGGCAAACCCGAATGAATCCCCAGCAGTCCAGTCCCTCCGAAAAGAGCAGGCGGAGCAGCAAAGGAAGGCCCGAAGGGGTGAACTCGACAGAGGTATCGAGGGCACCTTCCCGGCCTCCGACCCAGTGTCGGCCACCCATACCTCGATCCCTGCCGGCCGCAGCGATATCGAGGCGGCCGAGCGGGTGAAGCGGGAGCCCGATCCCACCAGGCTCGATGAGGCCTATCCACTCGTCGACCAAGCCCTGCGCTCGACCGGCGAAACCGGCGGCTCCTCCGAAGGCTCCGATTTCGATCGCGGCGAAAGGCGCACGCTTCAGAGAGAAGCCGGCCGCGTGGCGGAAACCGCTTCGGAGCTGGCTTCGGGGACGGCCCGCCTGGCAAAGGCGGAAGCGCGAAGCTTTGTCCAGGATGTCGAAGACCGGATACGCCAACAGCCGTTGACGGCGGTCGCGATCGTCGCCGGCATTGCCTTCGTCTTCGGAGCGACGCGTTGAGCGATCAGCGTGAAAATCGCAACCTATAACGTCAACGGGATCAATGGACGTCTGGCCATCCTGTTGCGCTGGCTCAAGGAGGATGCCCCTGATGTGGTCTGCCTCCAGGAACTGAAGACAGACGACGCCGGGTTTCCGCGAAAAGAGATCGAACGATCCGGCTACGTCGCCGTCTGGCACGGGCAGAGATCCTGGAACGGGGTCGCCATATTGGCGAAGGGCAAGACACCGATCCTGACTCGGCGCGGTCTCCCCGGCGATCCCGATGACAGCCACAGCCGCTATATCGAAGCCGTTATCGACGGCATCGTGATCGGATGCCTCTATCTGCCGAACGGCAATCCGTTCCCGAGCGTCAAGTTCGAGTATAAGCTCCGCTGGTTCCGTCGCCTGCACGACTACGCCGCCGAACTCCTGGAACTCGACGTGCCTACGATCCTCGCCGGCGACTTCAACGTCATGCCGACGGAGATCGACGTCTACAAGCCGGAACGCTGGCGCGACGACGCGCTTTTCAGGCCGGAAGTGCGCAAGGCCTATGCCCATCTCGTCGCGCAGGGCTGGACCGACGCCGTCAGGCATCTGCATCCGCAAGAGCGCATCTACACCTTCTGGAAATACTGGCGCAACAGCTTCGAGCGCGACGCCGGGCTGCGGATCGACCACCTCCTGCTCAGCCCAGCCGTCGCGCCATGTCTTCGATCGGCGATGGTCCGGAGAAAACCGCGAGGCTGGGAGCATACGAGCGACCACGCCCCCGTCATGATCGAACTCGACGCTCCCGGAGCGGAAGACGGGTGAGCCAAGGAGGTCTTATTCGTCCGTTTCAACATCGTAGATGCGACCCGTCAGCCAGGCCGGCCAGTCTCGCTCGAAGAAAGACCTGGCGGTTTCGTCGAAAGCGCGGTTTGTGCGTTTGGAAAGCCTGATCTCATCGCCCTCGAGCCGAACGACGATCTGCTCGCTCCGATCCTCTTCGCGTTCCGTTCGGAAGCGATAGTGCTCCAGCGGGCCCGTACGCGCATGCGGAAGGGACTCGCCTTGCGGATCGCATATCGCCCGCGCTCCGCGGCTGCCGCCGCCATTGCGGATGAAGAAATCGAGCGCGCTGAGCACCGCTTCCGAGGCAAGCGCCATGTGCCGCCATTGCACGCCTCGGACCGCCTCGGCGACGCGGCCGTAGGCGACGCCGCCAGCGCGAATGTCGGCATTCAGCCTCCGCGCCTCGATCAAGGCCTGGGCGACGCTCTCCCGATCGCAGATGATGCCGGCCTTCTCGCTCATGCGCGCCTGCACGTCCGAGCGGATCGATTTGACGGTGAGCGGGCTCTCACTGCGGAGAACGGCCAGGAGCTCGGTGATGCCCGCCTCTGCGATAGCTGACATATCGCCCGTGGGCGCCCGCTTCGCCCTGCCGCTTGCACTGATATGCTCGGCCGCCCGGGTGCCGAAGACCTGCCCGGCATTGAGCGCTGCGCCACCCGGCCTCGTCACACCATGCGTGCCTGCCGCTTCGCCGACGGCGTAACAGCCGGCGAGATTGCTGCGGCCCCAGGTATCGACCATGATGCCGCCATTCATGTGCTGATTGTTGACGGCAAATTCCAGCGGGTCGGCGGCGATGTCGATCTTGTAGCGGCGGTAGAGCTCGATCGCGAGGGGGTTCATGTGTTTCAACCGGTCGATCGGCATCTCCTGACCGGCGCCGGCCTTGCCGAGATAGAGGCGAACGTCTTCGTCAAGTCTCTCCAAGCTGAACGGCTGGTCGCCCGGCACCGGCAGCGGATTGCGATTGAAATCCATGAAGACACGCCGCCCGGCGGCGGTTTCGCATGATATGGCGAGGTCCACCAGGCTCGAGCCGAAATCGAGCATGCGCGTCGCATGAAACGGCCATTGATAGCCCTTGCGGAAGACGTTCGATGCCAATTCCTGCGTCGTGCGGTAATATTGCGCCAGGAAGTGATGTTCGACGCCGTCGGCATCGACCGAGTAGATATGCGGGATTGCCTGGACGTAAGTGCCCGACAAATTCCACGGGAAGCCTTCCCGGCGCGTTCCGATGCCGAACTGGCTTTCGGTCAGGTTGACGAGTTCGACGCCTGCCTCCAGCGCCAGCCCGAGCGAGCCGAAGCAACCGTTGGGATAGACGCTGTCGCGGTAGAGTTCCCCCGGCCCACCGGCTGCCAGCACGATCACATCGCTGACGAAGATGGCGATGCCCAGCGGGTTCGCCTCCGTGCGGTCGCCGGCGCGCATGGCGAGCATCCCGGCGACACGGCGTCCCGCCCCCTCGCCCTCGGTCAGGATTTTGACCGCAGTGGTCTGGTTGTAGAAGGGCACGGCCAGCCGGATCGCCTCCTCGGCCAGCACCTTGACCATCAGGCGCGAGGTGCGCGGGCCGCAGCTGGTGGCGCGGCCGACCTCGTCATGGTCGGTCTGATATCTGAGCGTCCCCCCGAGCGGATCCTGCGGCAGCGGCAGGCCCAGGAACTGCAGCGACGCCATCATCCGGGACGAGCCGACCGCTTCGACATAGGCGGTGTCCTCATCCATCGCGCCGCCGCTGCGGATGGCGCGGGCCATCGCCTTGTAATTGTCGCCCTGATCGGCGGTGTTGGCGGTGTGCAGGGTCTGCTTATCCGATCCCGAGCAGGCCGAGGTTCCGCCCCAGGCGCTTTGGCTGATGATGACGATGTCGTCGCCGCGCCGCTTCATTTCCACCGCCGCACGCAGACCCGCGGCGCCCGATCCGACGACGACGCAACCGGCGCGATAGACCGGCACCTCGACGCCGGCAAGCCGCACCGCTTCCGAAGGGCCAGCTTCGGGCGGAAGCTTGGGCATGTCGACATCGGTCAGTGCGTCAAGAATTTCCTGGGGAACAGCTGTGGTCATCGACGTTCAGCCCAGCGGGATGTCGACCCAGCGCTTCAGCCGGGAGGACTCCATGCATGCGTCGACGATCTGGCAGATGTGATGGCCCGTATCGAATGTCGGCCACATCGGCCTATTTGCAACGATCGAGCGGATCACCTCGGCCGCCTCGATGATCTTGCTTTCGTTGTAGCCTATGCCGAAATTCGGCAGGGGAAGGAACGCCCGGAAGGTGGGATTTTCTGGCCCCACGTCGATCTCCCGGAAGCCGCGCCGCCCCGTGCGGTCATCGTTGGAGTAGAAGCGCAGCCGGTTTATCTCGTCATAGGTATAGGCGATGCTGCCTTTGGTTCCATAGACTTCGTAGGTCTGCATGAACTTGCGGCCGGTCGCGACACGGCTGAAATCGACGATCCCTCCGGCACCATTCTCGAACCTGCATAAGAGGTTCGTGGCGTCGGGGTTGGTGATATCAGCCCAGGATTCGTTGCCCGTCAGTTTCACCTCTTCGCCATAGGCAAGGCCCTCGACGACCGGCCGGCGCGGTGTGACGATGAGATTGTCGGCAATCAGGGAACTGACGCGGCCGACCAGGAAATCCATGAAGCTGAAGATGTGCGAACCGGTATCGCCGACGATCCCGGTCGGCGCCAGCTTGCCATCGGCGCGCCACATGAAGGGCGCTGTCGGATCGCCGTACATGTCGACGTGCTGGCAGCCGCGGAACAGCTTGATCTCGCCAATTTCACCTGAATCGATGATGTCTTTTGCCAGGTCATGGACGGGGTTTCGCGGAAAGGCGTGTCCAACACGGGTGATCACGCCTTTTTCTCTGGCGATCTCGGCCAGTTCCCGCGCTTCATTGGCGGTGTTTGCCAGTGGCTTCTCGCAGTAGACATGCTTGCCCGCCAGCAGCGCCGCCTTGGCGACCGAATAGTGAAGATGGTCGGGCAAGCAGATATCAATGAGATCAACCTCGGAATCGGCGACCGCCAGCTTCCAATCCTGATAGATCCTGGCGCCCGGCGCCCTGTTGCCGATATCCTGCGCAACGTCTGGGTTGCTGTCGACCAGCGCCACGATCCGCGCCGTCCCATCCGACACGCCGAAGAAATGCGGAAAGGTCTGGTAGGCCATCGTGTGGACCTTGCCCATCCAGCCCGAGGCGCCAAGCACTGCAACTCTCACTTCAGACATCGTCGTTCTCCTTAGCGGATTTCTGCGCGGGCTCGCGGCCGGGTATCGTTGCGCTCATAGGTGAAGATCACCGACGGCAGCGCAGGCAGCCCACGAATGAGGTCCGCCCCCTTTTCGCCGACCATGATCGTCGGCGCGTTGGTATTACAGGACGGCACGCGCGGCATGACGGAGGAATCGCAGACCCGGAGGCCTTCGAGGCCGCGGACCTTGAGATCCAGCCCGACAACCGCGTCCGGTCCCGTTCCCATCCTGCAGGTGCCGACAGGGTGATGATCGGTCTTGGCGTTGGCGCAGCCATAATCGAACAGCTGCTCGTCGGTCATGACCTTCGGGCCGGGAAGCCTTTCGGCCATGACATAGGGCTTCAGCGCCGCCTGCTGCATGATTTCGCGCGCGAGCTTGAGCCCTTCCAGCGACATCTTCCTGTCGTGCGGATCGGACCAGTAGTTGGGGTCGATCAGGGGAGCAGCAGCCGGATCGGACGACGACAGCCGCACCGTCCCCCGCGAGCGCGGATGCAGATAGGCGGAATTGAGCGTCACGCCCGCATTTTTCAGCCGTTCGACGCCGGCTTCGATGCCGGATCCCAGGCCGAGGTGAAACTGAATATCGGGAGAGCGTGCCTCTGGATCGGCATACCAAAAGCCGCCGGTCTCGAAGAGCGACGACGCCACAGGGCCGGTGCGGAACAGCACATATTGAATGCCAGCCCAAAGCGTGCGGTGAAGTTTTGCGACGCCGTCATAGGTATGATCGCCGGTGCATTCGGCGATGACAAAAAGATCGAGGTGATCCTGAAGATTGCCGCCGACACCCGGCAGATCATGATGCACCTTGACACCCACCGCGTTGAGATGATCGGCCGGCCCGATTCCCGACTGCAGAAGAAGCTTCGGCGATCCGATCGCACCTGACGACACCAGGACCTCGCGTTCGGCGCGGACGATCTCCAGGCCGCCCGCAGTGGCGATCTCGACGCCTGTCGCACGGCCTCCTTCGACGATGATCCGCGTAACGCGCGCGCCTGTCCTGACCGTCAGGTTCTTCCGGTCCCTGATCGGCGAGAGATAGGCGAGCGATGCCGAGGACCGGCGGCGATTGCGCTGCGTCAGCTGGTAAAATCCAACGCCCGCCTGCTGGTGGCCGTTGAAGTCGTGATTATAGGGAATGCCAAGCTCCTGCCCTGCGCGGATATAGGCATCGCAGATCGGCAGGGGAGCGGCCGGCATCGAGACACCCAGCGGGCCACCATAGGCGTGGTAGTCGTCGGCGAAGCGCTGATTGTCCTCGGCACGTTTGAAATAGGGAAGGATCGAGCGATAGTCCCAGCCCTCACAGCCGTCCTCACGAGCCCAGAGGTCATAATCGGCCGCGTTTCCGCGCGTGTAGAGCTGCGCATTGATCGACGAACCGCCACCGATGACCTTCGCCTGGGTATAACGAAGCACCCTACCCTTCATGTGCTTCTGGGGAACGGTCTGCCATCCCCAGCTGGCCACGCCCTTGGTCATCTTGGCAAAGCCCGCCGGCATGTGAAAAAGCGGATTCCAGTCGCCTCCGCCCGCTTCGAGAAGCAGCACCCTGACATCCGGATCTTCGCTGAGCCGGTTTGCCAAGACGCAGCCTGCAGGACCGGCACCGGTGATGATGTAATCGAATCCCATTTTACTGTCCTATCTGAGGCCGGCACGCGCCAATGGATCTGCTGATACCTGTAGGTCCTTCGAGGCGATGTGATCTGCAACTCTGAGCGCCTGGCTGGCGACAGTGAGCGCGGGATTGACCGCGGCCGATGTCGGCAGGAAACCGGCGTCGACGACGAAGAGGTTCTCGTGATCGTATGACCGGCAATAGGGGTCCAGCGGCGCCGTCGCAGGGTCGTTGCCGATGCGGACCGTTCCGCACTGATGGGAGGGCGTGCGCTTGTCGAAGGGCCGCGACAGCACGAGCGGAAACCCGATCGACTTCAGGATCGCCTTCAGCCTTTCGACAAGCGCCAGATGCGCATCCCAATTGGTTCGCTGCCATTGCAGAATGATCCGATCTCCATCGACCGTGACCCGGCTTTCGGGATTGGGAACGTCCTCGCTCATCGCATAGAAATCGATGGCATGGCTTGTGATGAAGCGCAGCAGCCATTCCGGCGCCTGCGGCAGAGAGCCCTTCAGAACCTTTTCGGAGATGCGGCCGAGGAGCTGCACGTTGCCGAGCGGCGGTCCTCCTTTCCCGTCGGAGAGATAGAAGTCGTTGAAGGCAAAGGTCTTCTGGTAGACGGAAGTATTGCAGAACCGCGGCGAGACGCCGATGACGGCGGAGGCATTGTGGTTCATGAAGTTGCGGCCGACCTGGTCGGAGGAGTTCGCCAGGCCTCTTGGGAAGCGGTCGTTTTTCGAGCGCAACAGAAGCACCGACGACTGGACCGCGCCGGCCGAAAGGATCACCATCTCAGGCGAAACCGTCAGCGCCTCGCCGTTCCTGACATAGGTGACCCGGTCGATCCGGCTCCCTGCCCCCATGTCGAGCCTCGTCACGCGCGCATTGGTTTCGAGCCGCACATTCTGATGCTTCAGGGCTACCGCAAGTGCTGCCGTCTCGGCATCCATCTTGCCGTCGCGTGCGTTCGGATGCGCATCCCATGGCGTCCATGCCTTGGAGAGCCAAGCGTCGAGATCCATGCCGAGCGGCAGGGAAAAGGGATGCAGACCTTTCTGCTTGAGGCGGACCCTGATGTCGGCGATCGGCGCCTCGTCGGGAACGGGCGGATAGGCATAGGCTGCCGAGTGGTGCGGTTCGGTGGGGTCTTCGCCGAGGTTGCCGCGAACCTGATACATCAGTTCGGCCTTCGAGTACCAAGGCTCCAGTTCCTCATAGGGAAAGGGCCAGGCCGGCGACACGCCTTCCCGATGCTCGATCACGCCGAAATCCTCTTTGCGATAGCGCGATAAGACGGCGCCGTAGAATTTCGAATTACCGCCGACATTGTAGTAATTGCCGGGATTGAAGCCCTTTCCGTTGGCCTCGTACCAGGTTTCCTTCGGCCGGAAATGCCCCCGCTGGAAGATGGCGCGCTGGTCGCGGTTGACGGGAAGATCGGCAATGTGATCGCCGGCTTCAAGGATCAATATCTCCGCGCCGGTCGCGGCCAGACCGGCGGCGACCGTCGCGCCGCCGACGCCTGAACCAATGATGACGATGTCTGGTGAACTGCTCATCTTAGCCCCTGGCCATCACACGATCCGAGCCTCACTCTGCGGATCGAAGAACACAGCCTTGTCGAGATTGAAGGCGAGGCGTGTGGTCTGGCCTGGAGCGATGCCGGCATCGGCGCGCAGGCGGGCGACGACGGATTTGCCGCCGAGCTTGGTGACGGCGAAGGTGTCGGAGCCGGCCGGTTCGACCACCTCGATCAGGCAATCGTCCTCGGTCAGCGAACGCGCCTTGCGGTCGGCGCCGTCAGGATCGGTCAGGGCCTCCGGGCGGATGCCGAAGATCACCTGCTTGCCGGCGTAGGAGGAGAGTCCGCCGTTGGCGCCCGAGACGATCGGCAGCCTCAGCGGCGCGCCATTCGGCCGTTCGAGTGCGACGGCCAGCCCACTKGTGCCGGCCTCGACGGTGGCGGTCAGCAGGTTCATCGCCGGCGATCCCATGAAGTCGGCGACGAAGAGATTGGCCGGGCTGTTATAGATCTCGGCCGGCGTGCCGAACTGCTGCAGCACCCCGTCCTTSAGCACGGCGATCTTGGTCGCCAGCGTCATCGCCTCGATCTGGTCGTGGGTGACATAGACGAAGGTGGTGCCCATGCGCTGATGCAGCCGCTTGATCTCGGTGCGCATGTCGACGCGCAGCTTGGCGTCGAGATTGGAGAGCGGCTCGTCGAACARGAAGACCTGCGGATTGCGCACCAGCGCCCGGCCCATGGCAACGCGCTGGCGCTGGCCGCCGGAGAGCTGGCTCGGTTTGCGGTCGAGCAGATGGCCGATCTGCAGCATGTCGGAGACCTGCTTGATCGCCTTGGCCCGCTCCTCCTTGGGAACGCCGCGGATCTCCATGCCGAAGGCGATATTCCCGGCAACGGTCATGTTCGGATAGAGCGCATAGGATTGGAACACCATGGCGATGTCGCGCTTGGACGGATGCAGACCGTTGATGGCGCGCCCGTCGATCCTGATATCGCCAGAGGTGATCGTCTCCAGCCCGGCAATGGTGTTGAGCAGGGTCGACTTGCCGCAGCCGGACGGGCCGACCAGCACGAGGAAGCCGCCCTTTTCGAGTTCGAGGTCGATCCCCTTGAGAATGTCGACGGCGCCGAAGCGTTTTCTGAGACCGGAGATTTCCAGGAAGGCCATGGCTTACCCTTTGACTGCGCCCGCCATCAGACCGCGCACGAAGTAGCGGCCGGCGAGGATATAGACGATGAGCGTCGGAACGGCCGCGATCATCGCCGCAGCCATGTTGACATTGTATTCGACCACACCGGTCGAGGTGTTGACGACATTGTTCAAGGCCACCGTCATCGGCATGGAATCGCCGGTGCCGGCATAGGCCGAGGCAAACAGGAAGTCGTTCCAGATATTGGTGAACTGGTAGATGACGGTGACGACGATGATCGGCAGCGAGTTCGGCAGCATGATGCGGCGGAAGATCTGGAAGAAGCTGGCGCCATCGACCTGGGCGGCCCGGACCAGCTCGGTCGGAAAGGCCTCGTAGAAATTGCGGAAGAACAGCGTGGTGAAGCCGAGGCCGTAGACGACATGGACGAAGACCAGGTTGACCGTCGGATTGCCGAAGCCGAAGTTCCAGCCGGTGGCGTTCTGCAGCGTCACCCCGAAGCGGCCGAGCGAGCCGAGAATGGTCGCCATCGGCAGAAGCACCGACTGGAACGGGATGAAGCAGGCAAACAGCATCAGCCCGAACACCAGCGTATGGCCGGGGAAGCGCCACTTGGTCAGGATATAACCGTTCAGCGCCCCCATGATGGTGGAGATAGCGACGGCCGGCACCACCATCTTGATCGAGTTCCAGAAGTAGCCCTTGATGCCGGCGCAGGTCAGCCCGACGCAGGTCTCGCCCCAGGCCTTGATCCAGGGATCGAAGGTCGGCGCCTCAGGCAGCGCCAGCATGTTGCCGTTCTGGATCTCGTCCATGGTCTTGAACGAGGTGGTMAGCATGACGAAGAGCGGCATCAGGTAGAGGATGGCGAAGACGACCAGCAGGCCGTAGATGACCAGGCGGCCGATCAAGCGGGTGTTGTTGTTCCGGCTGTCGCCGCTCTGCGAGAGCGGTGCAGGTGCAGGTGCAGTCGAGATTGCGGTCGAAGCGGTGACGCTGCTCATCGCGCCTTCTCCTTCAGTTCGGAATAGAGATAGGGAACGATGATCGCCGAGATCGTCATCAGCATGATGATGGCGCTGGCCGAGCCGACGGCCATCTCGTTGCGCTTGAAGGTGTATTCATACATGAAGTTGGACGGCAGCCAGGCCGAGCCGCCCGGCCCGCCCGAGGTCAGCGCCACGACGAGGTCGTAGGATTTGATCGCCATGTGGGCGAGCACGATGAAGGCCGACAGGAAGATCGGCCGCAACAGCGGAATGACGATGCGGCGATAGAGCTGGAAGGCGGAAGCGCCGTCGATCTGCGCCGCCTTCATGATCTCGCCGTCRATGCCGCGCAAGCCCGCCAGGAACATCGCCATGACGAAGCCGGAGGCCTGCCAGACACCGGCGATGACGACGGTRTAGATGACGAAGTCCTTGTTCTTGATCCAGTCGAAGTGGAAGCTCGTCCAGCCGAAGTGRTGCAGCGTCTGCTCCAGCCCGAGGCCGGGATCGAGGAACCATTTCCAGGCCACCCCGGTGACGATGAAGGASAGCGCCATCGGATAGAGGAAGATCGGCCGCAATATGCCCTCGCCGCGGATCTTCTGGTCGAGCAGGATGGCGAGGAAGAGACCAAGCGCCAGGCAGATGCCGACATAGAGAAAGCCGAAGATCGCCATGTTGGTGATCGAGGTATACCAGGARGACGGCGGATCGCTCTCGAAGGTCCAGCGCCAYAGCCGCTGATAGGCGCGCGCCCCGGTCAGCGCATAAGAGGGAAAGGTCTTGGAATTGGTAAACGACAGATAGGCCGTCCAGACGATGAAGCCGTAGACGAAGATGAGGGTGATGACGAAGCTCGGCGCCAGCACGATTTTCGGCAGCGCATCCTGCAGCCGGCCGCGCAGCGAGATCGGTGTCGATCGCCCGGGCGTCAGAACCGGATCGGTGGTCGCAACGGTGCTCATGGATATCATCTCCCTTCCCGCAGGATCGGCCCGGCAATGATCGCTGCGGAGCCTGAAGCTTCCCCGCGAGATCACGCGGGGAAGCCATGTGTATCGACCGATCTCAGCGGGCGTCGTCGATCGCCTGGACGAGCTGCTTGACGGCTTCGTCGGAGCTCTTGATCTGGCCGTGGACGAACTTCGAGACGACGTCCTTATAGGCATTGGCGATCGCCGGAGGCGCGCCATAACCCTGGGCGAGCGAACCGAACAGCGTGCCGCCCTCATTGGCCGCCTTCAGATCGGCGATACCCTTCTTGCCGCAGGCGTCGAAGTCGGTGTCGGGAACATCGGTACGGGCGGGAACCGAACCCTTGACGACGTTGAAGGCCGACTGGAAGCTCTTCGACAGCGTCGCCGTTGCCAGCGCCACCTGTGCGGCCTTGCGGTCGTCGGGAACGTTGAACATGCCGAACATGTCGGAGTTGTAGATGACGCTGCCGTCGGTGCCGGGGAAGCGGTAGCAGAGGAAGTCGGTGTCCGGGGTCTTCTTGGCGGCGACGAATTCGCCCTTGGCCCAGTCACCCATCACCTGCACCAGCGCATCACCCTTGATGACCATGGCGGTCGCCAGGTTCCAGTCGCGGCCGGAGAAGTTCGGATCGACGTATTTGACGATCTTCGCCAGGTTRTCGAAGGACGTCTTCATCGTGTCCGACTTCAGCGACTCCTCGTCGAGGTCGTTGAAGGCCTTCTTGTAGAATTCCGGGCCGCCGGTCGACAGCACGATGGAATCGAACATCGTCGCTTCCTGCCAGTTCTGGCCGCCGAGCGCCAACGGGATGACGCCTGCAGCCTTCGCCTTGTCGAGCAGGGCGATCAGATCGTCGAAGCTCTTCGGCTGGGTGCCGCCGATCTTGTCCATCACCGCCTTGTTGATCCACAGCCAGTTGACCGAGTGCACGTTGACGGGGGCAGCGACCCACTTGCCGTCATAGACCGAGAACTTCTGCAGCGCCGCCGGCACCGACTTGTCCCAGCCTTCCTTCTTGGCCGTCTCGGTCAGATCGCCCATGACRCCGGCYTGGGCATAATCGAGCACGGTATARCCCAGCATCTGCGAGGCSGTSGGATAAGTGCCGGCCGCCACCATCGCCTTCAGCGCCGTCATCGCCGCATCACCGCCRCCGCCGGCCACCGGCACGTCCTTCCAGGCAAACCCTTCCTTCGACAGATCCTGCTTCAGAACGTTCAAAGCCGCCGCCTCGCCGCCCGACGTCCACCAGTGCAGCATCTGCACTTC